>CAZDUN010000043.1:244-14526 GCA_964508615.1 uncultured Pelolinea sp.
ACTAGAATACGTCATACTGGAGAGTTTTCATGGCAGTCGCTCAAACCATCCTCAATTATGTACAAACCGGACTTGGCAGCCTGGCTGCTTACCTGGCTGCGCATGTTTTATTATGCCTGCTGCCGGCATTTTTCATTGCCGGTGCTCTGACTGCGCTGATGCCAAAGGAAGCAATCACGCGTTATTTGGGAAAAGACACTCCTAAATATATCTCTTACCCGGCAGCCGCTCTGGGGGGCTTTGTCCTGGCAGTATGTTCATGCACCATAATGCCACTGTTCGCCGGGATCTACAAAAAAGGCGCCGGCATCGGCCCGGCAATCACCTTTCTGTTTGTCGGCCCGGCCGTGAACATCCTGGCGATTTCCTTTACCGGCGTCCAAATCGGCATGGATATCGCGCTGGCAAGATTGGTTCTTTCCCTGTTTTTCGGAATCCTGATCGGTTTGATCATGGCCTGGGTATTCCGCGCGGATGACGCGGCGCATAATCTCGAAACCAATGCGCTATTCGCTCAAAAAGCCAAAGTTCCGGCACGCACTGTCATTTTCTTCGTACTTCTGCTTGGCATCCTGATCGCCGGGACGCTGCAAATCGATATTCTGACGCAGCCATTTACGAATTTTACAATTTCAGCTCCCTGGGCGCCAATAATGCAAAGCCAACTGGATAAACTGGTGCCCGCCAACGCGGCATTGGGAATCGAAGGCGTTTCCGTGCAAGGTGTCGGATTGATCATCTTGCTTATTCTCATCGCGATCGCAGCAACAAGAGGCTTTAACCACATCGAAGGTGGTTTCAACCACATGACAACCATTGCCCTGGTTTTGATTTCATTAACCCTGCTGGTTGCCAGCTTGAAAGTCCAGGTAGAGGGGCCGATTATGTCAATTGGTTTGCCGGGTAAATTTTTCGCGGTTATTTTTTTCATCTCAGCAGTGTGGGGCATTGCGACACGCAGTTTCGAAAAAGCCGAAATCAGTTCCTGGCTTTGGGAAACCTGGCGTTTCGTTAAGCAAATCATCCCGTTGTTACTGGTGGGGGTTTTTCTGGCCGGCATCGCGCGCGCTTTAATCCCCGCCAACTGGATCCAGACCATCGCCGGCAGCAATCACCTGCTTTCCAACCTGGTGGGCGTCCTTTTCGGCGTTTTCATGTACTTCCCCACGCTGGTTGAGGTTCCCGTAGCGCAAACCTTCCTTTCACTTGGCATGCATCGCGGCCCGCTGCTGGCGTATTTGCTGGCTGATCCAGAATTAAGTTTGCAGTCGATTCTGATCACAAACTCGGTTATCGGCAAAAAGAAAACTGCTTTTTATGTTTTTCTTGTGACAATTTTCAGCACATTGTCCGGTTGGTTGTTTGGTCAAATCATCAATTAACAAGGAGATTAATATGGTAGTAAAAATTCTAGGTGGTGGCTGCCCGCGCTGCGAAAAATTGGAGCAAATGGCGCGCGAGGCTGCCAAAGCGCTGGGAATCGAACCAGAATTCCTGAAGGTTAAAAACATGAATGAAATCATGAAATACGATATTCTGGAAACCCCGGCATTGGTCATCGATGAACAGGTAAAATCCTTTGGCCGCATTCCTGCCAGGGAAGAGATCATGGATTGGATGCAAAAGCCTGGTTAATTCCCCCAGAGGGGATTAACCGAATCATAATCCATTCATAATTTTCTGTTAACCTTCTTTAGGTATAAGTGAGCTATGGAAAAAGAACGAGTCTTATTTCTCTGCACCGGCAATTCCGCCCGCAGCCAGATGGCCGAAAGCCTGTTACGTAAACTGGCAGGCGAGCGCTTTGAAGTTCACAGTGCCGGTCTGGAACCGACGGTTATCCACCCCATGACCATCAAAGTGCTGCAGGAAATCGGCATCGATACCAGCCAGCATTTCGCAAAACCCTTAACCACTTATCTTGGGAAAGTCCATTTCAGCTATCTGATCACAGTTTGCAGCAAAGCCGAAGAACGCTGCCCGATCTTCCCGGGTATCGGCCAACGTATTCATTGGCCGTTCGATGACCCGGCCGCGTTCGAGGGCAGCGAACAAGCCAGGCTGGATTTTTTCCGTAAAATCCGCGACCAGATCGAAACGAAAATCCGCCAGTGGCTGCATGAACTAGAATCATAATCCAGGTTGTTCTCAGCTTTCAATTCAATCCTCTATTTCGGGTATTTTCCGATACAATCTGAAAATGCCCGATTTAATTAAACTGGAGCAGGTAAGCTTCACTTATACTCTCGCTGAACCTGAAAACAAGCCGGCGCTTTTAAATATCAGTCTTTCCATCCAGGCTGGAGAATCCATCGCCCTGATCGGAGCAAACGGTTCCGGAAAGAGCACCCTGGCCAAATTACTTAACGCATTGCTCCTGCCAGACAGCGGGCACGTGCTGGTCAGCGGTATGGATACGCGCGAGCGGAGCAGGCAAATGGAAATCCGTTCGCAGGTTGGGTTAGTGTTTCAGCGTCCCCAGCACCAGATCGTCGCCACCACCATCGAAGAAGAAGTGGCGTTTGGGCCGGGAAATTTAGGTCTGCCAGCCATTGAAGTCAGGGAAAGGGTAGCCGACGCGCTGCAGCGGACGGGGCTGGATAGTTACCGCCAGCGCCCGACATTCCAGTTATCCGCGGGCGAAACCCAGCGGCTGGCTCTGGCAGGTATCCTGGCAATGCAGCCGCGCTGCGTGATCTTCGACGAGACCACCGCCATGCTGGATCCCCAGGGGCGCGAAATGGTCCTGAGGCAAATCGCAGAGCTGCGCAAGCAGGGTATCGCCACCATCCTGATCACGCACCTGATGCAGGAAGCCGCACAAGCGGAACGCGTAATTGTCCTATTCAAAGGAGAGGTAATTCTGGATGACTCTCCGGATGAAGTGTTTTCTGGTAAACACAATCTCAAAGTCTTGGGGTTGGACCTCCCCCCGCTTGTTTACGCGGGTGATCTACTGCGAAAATACATCCCTGAAATTCCTGACAACCCTTTCAGAATAAATGACCTTTTTAATAGCATCCCAAAATACACCGGCTCGTGTTCACATTTCGATTTGTATGCTCAAAATATTGACCAGAACGCGGAGACCTGCATTCAGATCCGTAACCTGGCATTCACCTACATGCGCGGAGGCCCGCTTGCTCACCAGGCGCTGGAACACATTGATTTGGAAGTCGGTTCAGGCAGCGTTCAGGGGTTGATCGGCCACACCGGTTCAGGGAAATCCACCATCCTGCAGCATATCAACGGTTTATACCGGCCGCAAAGCGGCAGCGTACAGGTCGGTGATTTCAACCTATCAGACGAAGCTTTGGATATGCGCGCCCTGCGCCGTAAAGTGTCCCTGGCTTTTCAGCAGCCGGAAGATCAGATTTTCGAGCAATACGTCGGCGATGAAATTGCTTACGCACCGCGCCGCCTGGGATACAGCGGCAGCCTGGTGGAGATTGTTGAGAAATCGATGCAAGCTGTGGGCCTGGATTTTCAAACCTACAAAGACCGCTTGACCTCCAGCATGAGCGGAGGTGAAAAAAGGAAAGTCGCGCTGGCTTCCATCCTTGCCGTGCAGCCGGAGATATTCCTGCTGGACGAACCGTTATCCGGCCTGGATCCGCAGGCTGCCGCCGAGCTGCTGCGGACGCTCAAACAACTCCATCAAAAAGGCCGCACGCTATTGATTTCCACCCACCAATACGAAGAGATCATCCCGTTGATGGAAAATGTCACAGTGATTCAGCAAGGCCGTGACATCCTGCACGGAAGCGCCGAACACGTTTTCAGCCAGACGCACACTCTGGAACAAAACGGCCTGAAAACCCCTTTGGCAGCCCGCATCGCCCAGCAGCTGCGAGAAAAAGGCTGGCCGATCAGGGATCAATGCATTTCATTCGCATCCCTCGAAGAGCAACTGGCCGCCTGCCTGGGAGCAGACAAACGATGAGCGAGTTCGAGTATTTGAGCAGCTTATCGCTGGGCCAATATCTGCCAAGCGGATCTGCCATCCATCGCCTCAATCCCGGTTTCAAGCTGGCGGGTTATCTACTCCTGATCCTGGCGTTGACGCTCAGCAAGCAAATCAGCGGGTTGAGCACTGCAATAGCGTTTATTTGTATAATGCTGTTCCTTAGCCGAACTCCCATTAAATTCGCGCTGCAAGGGTTGCGAACGCCTTTGCCATTCATCCTGCTGCTGGCCGTGATTCAATTGTTTATAGTTTCCCAGCGCGGCGGCGAGCCGACCTATTTTGAATGGGGATTCCTGACGATAACCGGCAGCGGAATCTACGCGGCCGGGCTGCTCTGCCTGCGGTTCATCAGCCTGGTGCTGCTACTGACACTTTCCAGCGCAAGTCTATCCACATTGGAAATGGTGCACGGCCTGGATATCCTGCTCAGCCCGCTGAGCTGGCTGGGTATGCACACATCCCCGGTGGTCATGACCATCCAGATCATGCTGCGTTTCCTGCCCAGCCTGGCAATCAGCGCGGAAAAGATCGCCAAGTCACAAGCCTCCAGGGGAGCGGTTTGGGGAGACCGCAAAGCGGGGCTGCTGCAAAAAGGCCGGCAGCTGCTGCCCTTGCTGGTGCCTTTGTTCACAGTCAGCCTGCAGCAAGCCGACGCGCTGGCCAACGCCATGCTGGCGCGCGCCTACGGCTTGCACAACAAACGCAGCAGCCTAATCCAATATTCAATCAAATGGACTGACCTGGTATTTATTGTCTTATGCCTGACTGCGGCTTTTTTGACGCTCTTTTTTAACGGGTTGACACTCCAATTCTAGAGAAGCGCCCATCAATCATCGAGATTGGCGCCTTGGCGTTTTCCCAAGGGAATGTGCCAATACGCGGCAACCACGGCAGTGGTGATGAAAGCTGAAAACAGCATTTCCGGCAAGCCATTGGTGAAGACAATGGCGCCCAGGGCGGCCCAGGGCAAATAGCCCAAGATACCGATCACGCCCAGTACCAACACGGTGTTGGTCAGGCTGCCAGCGGCTCCGGCCAGCGCCAAAGCCAACGGCGGCCAGCGTTTCAGCGCCCTGCCAACCAGAGAGGCGACCGGCCCGATGAACAAGCGCGGCAGAACGGAGAGAACCGGATTGGTAAACCACACGTCCGTGGGTCCGGTCGGCGCAACACCCGCCTGGATCATGCTGAAAACCCCAAAAATCAGGCCCACCATCAAACCGGAAAGCGGACCGACAATCAGCGCGGCAATGACCACGGGAACATACATGATCGTCAGGGATACGCCGCCAAACCAGGGGATGAACCCCCAATGCGTCCAGCCCAACAATATGGCGATGGCAGCCATGAGCGCTGTGATCACCAAATTACGCGTGTTCTTAAAATCGTCCATTGGAAAACCTCGCAAGTTTAGATTCCAGAAATAATAACATCAATCCTTAACAAAAGATTCCACCATCAAGCGGAATCTTTTAAATAGGCCGGATTGTTGTTCCATCAAACTTTATTTGCCAGCCACTTGACCGCATTCACCCACAGTTTGGCATAACCACCCCATTCCGCAAAGCTGGCGGGGCACCAATGCGGGCCGATATCCGAAGCCCAGGCCATGCTGCGGCCTTTGGCAACCTGCATGGCAGCCAGCAAAGGATATGCTCCCACTATCGCGATCAAGTGCGCTTCCGGTTTAAGCGTCAATTCGTTGAAACCCAGCAGCTTCGGCCATTCGCTGCCCATGCCGGATACAATCGCATGACCGGCATCGACTACTTCTGGCTGCGCGCCTTCAGGTGTCTCGACGCGGTCATCAAACGTGTAGATATTCACCGGCAATACCTCTTCGAGCGGGCTGCGGTAATATTTGGCTCCCGCGTAAATCCCGGCAAAGGAATAATACCCGCCGCACATCATCAACCCGCCGCCCGACTTGACCCACTCCACCAGCAGTTTCAGGCGGTTGGGGGACGATTTTCCGCCCGACCAGGTATCCGGATGCAGCAGCAAGGTATTGGCGCCAATGTCGCTGAGGCAAATGACATCATATTCCTGCAAACCTTCCAAATCCAGCGGAAATTGGGTGGCGGCGATATGACTGGGCATGTGCGTGAATTCGATATCGGTATCATGAAACGCTTTTTCAAGGTATTCCACGCCGGTTTCGTAAACCGTGCTGGAAAAGAAATCCCAGCCTTTATAATGGGTGCTGTTGGAGACCCACGATTCACCGGCCAGTAAAAATTTTATTTTCGTCATTTGCAGATCCTCTCATATGGTTTCAATAAATTTTTAACAATTCTATTCAGAAAGTATTATATGATTAATACACCATGAAGACCACGAAAAGCAGAACAGTAGTGGCCTGCGCTTTGGGGGAATGCGTGCATGTAGCGGGCGTGATGAATTTCCTGCGCCTGGCCGAGCAGGCTGGTTGGAAAACG
Source organism: uncultured Pelolinea sp. (assembly GCA_964508615.1). Classification (GTDB taxonomy): domain Bacteria; phylum Chloroflexota; class Anaerolineae; order Anaerolineales; family Anaerolineaceae; genus Pelolinea. Next base: position 6,650 of record CAZDUN010000043.1, read on the forward strand.
GTATTTTTAGGGCCGGCGACATCCATTCAAAATGCCATACAAGCCGCCGAAGAAAACCAGGCGGACATGCTGGCAGTTTCATACCGGCTCACCCCCGAGACAGGTGAACGGCTGCTGGCGCAATTCGCCGAAAGCGCCGATCATCTGCGCGAGCGCGGTGTGCGTTTCGCTTTCGGCGGCACCCCGCCGGTGGCGGAACGCGCGCGCGCGTTGGGATTTTTCCAGGCAGTATTCGACGGCAGCCAAAATTATGAAGAGGTAATGGCGTTTCTTAAAGGGGAGGAGTTTCACGCTCATACCGCCGATGACTTCCCCGGCACGACCATCGAACGCATCCAATGGAAAGCGCCCTACCCGCTGCTGCGCCATCACTTTGGGCTGCCGAGCATGGCCGCAACACTGAAAGGCATCCAAGATATCGCGGAGGCGCGCGTATTGGACGTGGTCTCGCTGGGCATCGACCAGGACGCGCAAGAAAATTTCTTTCACCCCGAAAGGCAAGATGCCCGCCGGACGGGCGCGGGCGGCGTGCCAGTGCGCAGCGCGCAGGACTACCGCGACCTGTACCAGGCCAGCCGGCATGGCAACTATCCATTGCTACGCACCTATTCCGGCACGGATGATTTCATCCGGCTGGCGGAAATGTATGTGGATACGATTCACAACGCCTGGGCAGCCATCCCATTATTTTGGTTCAACCGCATGGACGGGCGCGGCCCCTGGGATCTGGAAGGCAGCATCCGCGAACATCAACAAGTGATGCGCTGGTACGGTGAACATGACCTCCCGGTCGAATTAAATGAACCGCACCATTGGGGCATGCGCGACGCGCCGGATGTGATTTTTGTCGTTTCCGCTTATCTTGCCGCGTATAACGCGCGGGCTTTCGGCGTGCGCGATTACATCGCCCAGATGATGTTCAACAGCCCGCCAGCCACATCCGACGCGATGGACCTGGCCAAGATGGCTGCCCTGCTGGAATTATGCAGTGAGCTGGAGAATGGCTCCTTCAGTATCTGGCGTCAGACACGCACCGGTTTGCTCAGTTATCCGCTGGAAATCCCCGCCGCGCGGGCGCATCTGGCAGCCAGCATTTACGTGCAAATGAATCTCAAACCGCATATCGTGCACGTGGTCGGCCACACCGAAGCCGATCACGCCGCAACGGCTGAGGATGTGATCGAAGCCTGCCAGATGGCGCGCCGGTCGATCGAAAACGCGCTGGCCGGGCAGGCGGATATGCTCGCGGACGCGAAGGTGCGGGAACGCAAAGATCATCTCATCCAGGAAGCGCGCATCACCCTGCAGGCGATCCAAAATTTGCGCAAAGATGAAACCACTGATGCCTTGACGGATGCAGCCCTTCTCAACTCTGCTGTTAAACAAGGTATACTGGATGCACCACATCTGAAGAACAATCCATTTGCGCGCGGGAAAATTCAAACCCGTATCATCCATGGGGCCTGCGAAGCCGTTGATGAGCGCGGAGACAGACTGACCGAAAAGAAGCGTTTGGCTGCTTTCTTGTAAACCAAAAAAAGGAGACCAACATGACCTACCCATCCCGTTACACTGTTATCGGCGCGGGGCATGGCGGCAAAGCCATGGCAGCACACTTAGCTCTGATGGGCAAAGAAGTCACTTTATACAACCGCACACCGGCCCACGTCGAAGTGGTGGGGAAACGCAAAGGCATCGAACTGGAAAGCTATCCGGATGGTCCGCACGGATTCGGCCCGATCAGGCATACCACTTCGGATATCAAGGACGCCCTGCACAACGCCCAGGTAGTGATGCTGGTCGTACCCTCCTCGGCGCACGCCGACCTGGCCAGGGTGATGGCGCCGCACCTGAAGGACAAGCAGATCGTCATCCTGAACCCCGGACGCACCTGCGGCGCGATCGAGTTCGATATGATACTGCGGCAGGAAGGCTGCCAGGCCAAGATTGTGCTGGGGGAAGCAGAAACTTTTATTTACGCCAGCCGATCAGACGGCCCGGCGCAGGCGCGCATCTTCCGCATCAAGGAAGCTGTCCCGCTGGCCGCGCTGCCGGCCACGCAAACGCATATCGTGCTGGAAGCCATTGAAGATGTTTATCCGCAATTCATCGACGGTGTGAACGTGCTGAACACCGGGTTGAATAACATGGGCGCCATCTTTCATCCGGCCCTGACCATCCTGAACGCAGGGCGCATCGAATCGACGCACGGCGATTTCGAGTTCTACATCGACGGGGTCACGCCCTCAGTGGCAACCGTGCTGGAAGCGCTGGACCGCGAACGGGTCACGGTGGCCTCCGCGCTGGGCATCCGGGCGCGCACGGCTATGGAATGGCTGCAATTGGCTTACAACGTTTCGGGCGCCAACCTGTACGAAGCCATCCACAACCAGAGCGGTTACTATGGCATTAAGGCGCCTTCGACCTTGTATCATCGCTACATCTTCGAAGATATTCCCATGAGCCTGCTGCCGATTGCCTCGCTGGGCATGGCCTACGGCATTTCCGTGCACGCCATGGACAGTATCATCCGCCTGGCTTGCATCATCCACAAAACCGATTACAACCGGCGCGGGCGCACAGTGGACAAATTGGGTATCAAGAACCTGAGCGTGGGAGAAATCACGCGCTACGTCAATGAGGGCGTGCTGGAATAATGCCTAAAAGACACTCGTTAAACCCATTGAAAACATTAACCTAAATCGCTATAATATGAGCGGTGTTTAGTAGATATACGCATTAATTGATCAGTTCGCGCAAATACCTAACTGGCACTTATCTTGCAACATATATGATTGAAAATTGAGATTATATGGTCATTAAGATAAGGAGGACCTATGCATAAGAAATTTTCTCTCTTCATCGCCCTGTCCATACTGCTGCTGGTGGCAGTACCTGCACAAGCCGCGCCGAATATGGATACCAGTATCTTCTATGTGGAGGAAAATGAATACGTCACCATGGTGATGGAAAAATTCCCCTCTAATGAGACGTATTACGTCTTTATGGGAGAGTATGGCAGTTATGGCATGGGCGGCACATTGGTTTCCAAACTGACCACCAATAACGGCGGAACTTTTCTGGCCACCTTCCCCATCCCGGACGATATGGATAACGAAGACCGCATCGCCATCCGCTTCCAGAGCGCCAGCGGGAAATCAGTCTGGTGGAACTGGTTCTATAACGACTCGGGCAGCTACTATTCCAAATACCCCTATGGAACTTCGGACGATGACGACGATTACGACGTCGATTACAACCAGCTGCAGAACGGCTTCCCGACCTTCAACGTGGTGGAAGTGGTCAGAAGCTCGAGCATCACTGTAACGACCGTGAACTTCCCCGCAGACGTCAGATGGGCAGTCTACATGAAAGACGGCTCCATGGACGACACAAACTGGTACGAAGTCTCCGGCTTCAACAGCGAAGGCAGCACTCAGACCATTACCCTGAGCATCCCGGCTGACCTGCGCTACAAAGACAAGATCGCGATCAAGTTCTACTGCATGGACTACGTCCTGGGTACCAATGACTTCATCACCTACAACCTGGTCGATAACCGCGATTACCCCTAAACCGGTAAACCAATAAAAGTAAAAGAATCCCTCATCAGCGAGGGATTCTTTTTTTATTAATTGGCAGCGACCAGATTCAGGATTTGCCGCGAGAGATCAGTTTGACCTCTTTACCGCGCATGGCCTTCAAAGCTGTCTCGCGCCAACCAGGGTCATTTTCCAAATCCGGCAGCATGCCGCTATCGACCAGCAACAGGTCCGCGTCGCGGCAGCCGGCAGACAACGAACTAGGATGACCTTCGAAAACCCACACGGAATGTCCCAGGGCGGAAAAACCCAGCAGAAAATCAATGAAAGGGATGGCGCGGCGCATATCCTGCTTTAAAGCATCCAATTGGGTGTAAGCGATCACGCTGATTTGAATCTGCGGGCTGCGCGGTATGAATCGCTCCAGAATAGCCAACTGTTCTTTTGTAAACGCGGCAGCCAACGGGCAATCCTTGCCGACCAGCAGGCGGCCGGGCGTTACAATGATGATTTGGCGGTGATAGATGCCATCCGCGTCCTGGCTGGGCTCAGCCGCTGCGGATCGGGCGCGCGCGAAAACCGATTCGATATCGGCGCGGATATCGACCTCGGGCATGTGGGGGATAAAAATATCCTGGCTGCTTTTTACCATCATACAGCATTATATCGAAAATTTCCCCGCTCGCGAGCGCTGCCGAAACGGATCAAGAATTCAATTGCCGGTATATGCCGCTCATGCAGCTGTAGATACGTTTAAAAATAGCAATGCGGTCGTCATAAACCTGGCGGTTGGCCGCTTGCGGATTGAAAACATCTTTGAATCGGATTAATGCCTCGATATCCGGGAACTCAATCTCACCTAAACCCACCGCGCCGATCCAGGCCGCGCCGCGCGCGTTGGCGCACACCGGATCCTGCACCTGGCGAATCTCCAGGTTCAGCACGTCCGCGAAAATCTGGCACCACACCGCCGACTGCGCGCCGCCGCCCACGATATTGATCTTATCCACCTTGCGCTTGATAAACTTCTCAAACGGATCGAGCAGCCAACGCGTGTTGTAAGCAATGCCCTCCAGAAAAGCGCGGATGATATCTTCGCGGTTATTGTGGAGCGAGAGGTTATACAATCCGGCGCGCAGGGTACGTTCATCCACCGGCGCGCGCTCGCCCCAGATCCAGGGCGTGTAAATGACGCCGTTGCTGCCGGCCGGCGGCCGCTCGGCGATTTGATCCAGCACTTTGAAAATATCGGGCACATCGGCTTCCTGCAGCAATTCGTCTTTGTGATACAGGATATTGTCGCGCAGAAAGGTCAGGTTGCCGCCGGCCGTGGCTTGCAGGGCTGTCAGGAGGTAACGATCCGGCAGGGCGCAAGGCACGGAAGCCAGCGAGGAAATCACGTCCGTTTTCTTGAAAGGCACATGCGCGGCCATCCAGGAGGAAGTGCCGATGTACAGGTGTACGGCATAATCGGCCACGGTGCCCGCGCCGATGGCCGCGGCGGTGTTATCGATTGAACCGGCCACCACTTTCACGCCGGCCGGCAGCCCCAGGCTATCCGCCACTTCCGCTTTCAGGGTGCCGATCACGTCGGCGCATGCCACGATCTCGGGCAGTTTTTCACGATCAATTCCCAGGCTGTTGATCAAGGTATTGTTATAAGCGATCTTGCCGGGAGCGCGATTATCGGTCACCCAGGAAGTCAGGATGGAATCCACGGTGGCAACAAAATGGCCGGTCAGGCGTTGGTTGATGTAATCCAGCACATTGAGGAATTTATAGGCTTTGCGGTAGATATCCGGCTGTGTTTCGCGCAGGAAGAGCATATGCCCGGCCGGGTCTTTGCCGGTCATGGAGGGCATGCCGCCGGTCAGGCGCACAAAGCGCAGCAGGTTGGGCAGGCTGACACCGTTGAAATTCAAGCATCCCTTCAATTGGTCTTTGAGATACGGCGCTCCGCGCATATCCATCCACAGCACGCAGTTGCCCAAGGGCTGCCCGTCGCGGTCCACCGCGATGGTGCCTTCGCCCTGGGTGGAGCTGCATATGGCCGCCACGGAACGGGCGGCCTGGGGATTTTTCGCCAGCAGGCGCTTGCCGACCTTCAGAAAAGCCTGCCACCATTCCTGCGGCGATTGCTCGGTGCCGCCGTCGGGGGTAACAATGATATTGATCGGTTCGCTTTCCCAACCCAGAACGGCTCCCTTGATGTCCACCAGCGCCAGCTTCAAGCTGGAGGTGCCCAGGTCGATTGCCAAAATGGTCTTTTCAGGCATAGGCTCTCCCGTTTACGCGTTCTTGCGCAGCGGATCCTTCATTTGAGTGACCAGCCCGGCGCAGACGACCAGCAAGGCAACGGCCAGGAGCAGCGCCGGTGTGAAAGAGCCATCCTCGGCCTTCATGACCTCCATGATGTAAACGAACACGAAAGAAACCTGCCCAAAGAGTTGCACCAGGCCGTTGGAAGTGCCTTCCGGGGTGGGCTGGGTGATCTCGGCGGCGTACTGCATGCCAATCGGGTTGACGCTCACCAGGAAGAATCCCATCTCAAAGGCCGAAGCGAACAACAGCCAGGCGGAACGCGCGTAGATCAGACCGAACAATCCCGGGATGGCCAGCAGGATGCCCAACAGCAGGTAGGGTTGGCGCTTGCGCTGTCGGTCTGAAAAGATGGGGATAATCACCGATCCCAGCACGCCGCCCACCAGCATCAAGGCGCCCAAGGTACCGGCATCGGTGGGTGAGAAACCGCGCGGGCGGATGATGTTTTCGACCCAGGTGGTGATGCCATTGAAGATGCCCAGGCCGACAAAAGAAATGGCCAGGAAAAACCAGAAAGGCTTGACTGTCAAAGCATGTTTCAGCCCATCCAGCATCAACGCGCGCACCTCTTCGCCTTCCGCGCAGGGCGGGGTGGGCGGGGTTTCGCGCGCCAACAAGACGAACAGGAGCGCCGCCGCGGCGGCTATGCCGCCGTAAATGATCTGCACCTGGGGAATGGGCATGCCGCCCTCCACCAGGATGGGCGAGAGCACCATGCTTATACCGGTGCCCACCAGGTTGGCCAGCGTGACCAATCCGACAGCGGTGGCGCGTTCCTTGATCGAAAACCACTTGGCCGGCACGGTTGTCCAGGCATTCAACAGGAAGGGCTGCGCGACAGCCAGACCGATGGTGCTGGCAAAAACCAGGCAGTAATTTTCACCCGCCATGCCGCGCACCAAGCCGAAGATGCCCATCAAAACCGCGCCGATACTAACTGAGAGTTTGAAGCCATAGGTATCGATCAGCCAGGATACCGGCAATGAAAGCGGCACAAAGGCGATCATGAATAACATGGAAAGCATGCCGATCTGCAAATCGCTCACCCCGTAGAATTTGGCTGCCAGACCGGTAATGGGCGCGTACGCGATCCATAACATCTGGATGGTCAGATTGACAAACATGAACACCGCCAGCACCATCCAGCGGTATCCGTAAAGCCGAACTTTTTCCTCCATTTTTTCCTCCTGTGCTTCAGTTTTGTGCAACTCCCTCCACCGATGAAAGCACGACATCGAAACGCCGCAGCGCTTCATCGATCACCTCGTCGGTGTCCGCCATCGACGTGTACATGCGCGAGCCGGCCAGGGTGATCAATCCCTGGGCCATATAAGCCGCGCCCATTTCTTCCATCATGTGCTTGCGCGGCTTTAATTCTTTCAGTAATTTTACTGGATTGCGTAAATCCAGCAGCATGACGCCTGAAGTTTCCAGGTGGACGATCGAACCCTGGTTGAAGGCCACGAACGGCAAGCCGTATTTCGCAATGATGGCCTGCAAGCCTTTGGTCAGCCGGTCGCCCGCCCTGCCGGCCAGCACCGGCGCATTTGTGCGCTCCATTTCCTGCAGGGCAAAATAGCCGGCGGCGCATGAAAGCGGGTTGGCTGAAAGCGTCCCGCCAATATATGCGCGCTCGCCAGTGCCGCCGATGCCGGCGGCGAACGTTCTGACCACGTCCGCCCGTCCGCCCACGCCGCCGGCCATGGGGTAGCCGCCGGTGACGCACTTGCCAAACACGGTCAGATCGGGTTGGATGCCGAAATATCCCTGCGCGCCGCCCAACCCGACGCGGAAACCGGTCACCACTTCATCGAAAATCAGCAGCGCGCCGAATTCATCGCACAGCTCGCGCACATGCCGATTGAAATCGCGGGGCACGGGGCGCGTGCCGGATTCGGGGCCGAGCGGTTCGAGGATCACAGCGGCCGTACCGCCGCGCAGACGGTTGAAGATCAATGTGCGGCGCAGCGCCGCGATGGAGTTGGGGAAAAATTCCTGGGTGGCAGCGCTGGC
>CAZDUN010000044.1:0-5502 GCA_964508615.1 uncultured Pelolinea sp.
TGGTCTCGACAATGCTGGGATCCGCCGAACCGTTCACAAACAGCTGCGCCTGGGTGGATTTGTTGGTGGCCAGCGAACGCCCAAAATCTTCCGGGATGAGCAAACCGACTTTGACCGTATCGTGATGGATCAGGTCGAGCAGCTCATCTTCACTGGCAGCAGCGTAATCGAAAGAAAAATCATCACCAGCGGTGTAATATTCAATGTATCTCGCGCTTTCCTCTGTGCGTGAGAGATCGACCACCGCCATGGAAATATCTTTCGATTCGCCCGAGACGCCATACCCGAGCAGCAGCAGCAACAGCGCCGGCAGCAGCAGGATCAACGCCATGGTGCGCGGATCGCGGTAAATATGCAGAAATTCCTTTTTTACGATCGCCCAAAACCTATCCATTTGATTCTCCATTCATGGGATCCTCCTGGCTGATGCGCTGTTTTTCGATCATGGCGATGAAGACATCTTCCAACCCGGGTTGGATGAATTCGAAGCGCTTGACGGTCAAGCCCATTTTTTTCAATCCTTTCAGAACAGCAGTTTTCTCGTTCGTCGAATGCAGCAGCGCGTGAATTTGCGCCCCATGCAGCGAAACATCCACAACTTCCGGTCGGGAATGCAGGCAGGCTTCAGCCTCGGAGATGGAATCGCAATCAATGGCCGCCAGGACGCCGCTCAGGCCTTCCCGGATCGTATCGGGGCTGGCAATTTTGATCAGCCGGCCCGCATGCATCATGCCGATCGTGTTGCAGAATTCCGCTTCATCCATGTAATGCGTGGTGGCCAGGATGCTCACGCCTTCGCCGGCCATCTGGTAGATGAAATCCCAAAACTCGCGGCGCGAGACCGGGTCCACCCCGGCAGTCGGTTCATCCAGAAAAAGCATGGGCGGGCGGTGCACCACGGCGCAAGCCAGCGCCACGCGCTGGCGCCAGCCGCCGGAAAGGCTGCGGATGGGCATGCTTTTCCAATCGCCCAAACCGAGCTGCTCAATCAATTCTTCCGCCCGTTGAAGCTGCGCATTCCTTTCCATGCCGTAAATTTGCGCGTAAAAAAGGATGTTTTCGAGGCAGGTCAGGTCATAGTAGAGCGAGAATTTTTGGGACATATACCCGATGTTCTGCTTGATGGTTTCAGCGTCCCGCTCAATATCCCACCCCAACACACTAGCCTGGCCGGCGCTGGGCCTGGTGATCGCGCACAGCATGCGGATGGTGGTGGTTTTTCCCGCGCCGTTCGGCCCCAGCAGGCCGAATATTTCGCCTTTCGGGATAAAAAAGTCGACCGCATCCACCGCGGTAAAAGATCCGAATTGCTTGGTCAATCCGCGGGTTTCAATCGCATTGAGATAATCAGGCATGCGCACCTCGGGAATTCTGCGCCTGATGGATGAAGACGTCTTCCATGGAAGGCGCGGCCTGGCGCAGAATTCGCACTTCCAGGTTTTCCGCTGCCAGGCCATGTTCGACCTTTTCCAGCATTTCCGCTGCCGCGCCTTTGTCCACCGACAAGCGGAAACGGTCGCCCACCGGCCGCCAATCGCGCACACCAGGCATGCACGCCACCAGGCGGCGGGTTTCCTTGCGCGGTTTGGCTTTAACCTCAATGATGTCAAAGGGCAATTGCTCACGCAGCAACGCGGGCGCGCCATGGGCGATGATGCTGCCATGATGCAGGATCGAGACCGTGTGGCAGCGCTCGGCCTCGTCCATGTAAGGCGTGCTGACAATCACGGTAACGCCCGCCTGCACAACTTCCGCCAGGATTGCCCACAACTCCCGCCGCGAGAGCGGATCCACGCCGGTGGATGGTTCATCCAGGATCAGGACGCGCGGGTTATGGATCAAGGCGCAAGCCAGCGCCAATTTCTTTTTCATGCCGCCGGAAAGATCGCGCGCGCGGCGCTGCTGGAATTGCTGCAAGCGGGTAAAGGAAAGCATTTTCTCCATACGCGCGCCGCGCTCGAAGCCGTGCACATGCTGGATATCAGCGAAAAAACCCAGGTTTTCCACCACGCTCAAGTCCAGGTAGAGGCTGAAATTCTGGGGCATGTAGCCGATCATCGGCCGGATCATTTCGGCCTGCGTGCCGGTATCGAAGCCAGCCACGGCTGCCTTGCCAGAAGAAGGCGGGATGATGGTGGCCAGGATGCGCAGGATGGTCGATTTGCCGGCCCCATCCGGGCCGATCAAGCCGTGCAGCGTTCCATCCGCCACCTCCAGGTTTAAATCCCGCAGGGCATACACATTACGTTGATGGTCGTACTGCTTGGTTAAAGCATGGGAGACGATGACTGGATTTTCTATTGCCATTTTCACATCAGCACCAATCTTATGAAGCACAAGATGAATTCGCCAGATACTGATTGCCATCAGGTAGTTCGCAACTGCAACCGGAATTGATGGCATTTGCCACCGGGCAAAGTCTCATCTGTCATATGCGGGAAACAAACCTGGAAGTGGTAAGATGGAGAATATGGAAGAGCGGGCGATTGAACCGGGGTTATTACGCGTATTCCGCTACTACTGCGGATTCGCCATCGGATATTTCCTAAGTATTTTTCTTTATACCGCCCTGACCACCCAACGTTGGCTCAGCCCCACTTCCATGCTTTTTTTGATGAACTTGTTCATCTTCATCGTCCTGCTGATCTACCTGCTATCCGGCTGGCTGGAAATGAGATTGAAAAGCCTGTTCCTGCCGATTGCCATCATCATCGCGACACTCGGCCCGGTTTACAGCAGCCTGATGCTTTGGCCGCTGCAAGCGCAGGACCAGGTTACAGACATCATCTACCGCAGCTGGACGCTCTTCCCGATCCTGATCGTGCCGATTGTGTTGGTAGCCTGGCAATACTCGTTCAGGGTGCTGATTGTGCTGGTCATCATCACCGCATTCTATGATCTGCCCTTCATCTTCATCAGCCTGGGACAAATCAACCTGGAAACCATCCCTTTCATCGGCGTACCCATTTTGCGCTCGATTGCCATGGGGATCGTGGGAACAATCGTGAATTTACTTATGCAAACCCAAAGATCGCAACGGCAGGAATTGATCCAGGCCAACATCCGCCTGGGCGAGCACGCCCAAATTCTCGAACAGCTGGCAATCAGCCGCGAACGCAACCGGCTGGCGCGCGAACTGCACGATACCCTGGCACACACACTCAGCAGCCAGATCCTGACCCTGGAAGCGCTGCGGCTCACAGTCAAACCCAAGGATAGGGAAATTATTAAATCGCTTGACCAGCTCATCCAAAATACGCGCAGCGGTTTGAGTGAGACGCGCCGCGCGTTGAAAGACCTGCGCGCGAGCAAGCTGGAAGACCTGGGGCTGGCGACCGCCCTGGAAAGCCTGACAGCGGATACGGCGGCGCGCGTCAACTGCAAGGCAGTTTGCGCCATCGCTGAAGATCTGCCGCCGCTGCCCATCAAGGCCGAACAGTGCATCTACCGAATATCACAGGAAGCATTGGAAAACATCGCGCGGCACGCCAACGCAAAAAACCTCACGCTCAAACTGACCCGGCAAACTGGCAAGCTGGTGCTGGAAATCAGCGATGACGGCCGCGGCTTCGACCTGCCCTCCATCGACAGTCAGGAAAAATTGGGGATCAAGGGCATGGGGGAACGCGCCGCTGAGGCTGGCGGAATTTTCAAGGTTGTCACAAAACCCGGGGCGGGGACGGATATCCGGGTGGAATTCGAGGTATGGGATGATCAGGATCATTTTATGCGATGATCAATACGTGGTATTGGAGGGATTGAGAAAGATCCTGAGTTCAGATCCAGGCATTGAAGTGGTTGGCACTGCTGAAAACGGCGAGGATTTGATCAGGCTGCTCCCGCAGCTTCAACCCGACTTGGTATTGGTGGACCTGAAAATGCCGGTCATGAATGGCATCCTGGCCACGCGCTTCATCCGCAGGGATTTCCCGGAAATTCACGTGCTCATTCTGACCACCTACGATGACGATGAATGGGTTTTCGATGCGCTGCGCGCGGGGGCGGAAGGATATCTTTTGAAGGATATGCCGCCCGCGCAATTGATCGATGCCATCAAGGGCACGGTAGAGGGGAAAGCTTACATCGACCCCAAGATCACCGGCAAGGTGATCGAGCGCGCCAAGGCATTTGAACAACCTGAAGAAGCACGGGAAACCTTCAATCTCACTGAGCGGGAGAAGGAAATCCTGCAATTGATCGCGCAAGGTTTTTCGAACGTCGAGATCGCCGAGCGCCTGTTCCTTTCCGAAGGCACCATTCGGAATTACACCAAGAACCTGTTCCAGAAATTGGGCGTGTCTGCCCGGACGCAGGCTGCCGTGGTGGCGATCAGGAACGGCCTTGTCAAGATCAACAAGATTTAATCCCGCCAATCCATTAACAGCCGGCTGCTGGTAGAATTCCATATCCCTATCATCCAGCACATCAAGGAGAAAAATGAATAACGTCATCATTTTCAGCGCCATCACCGCGATCGGCACGGGCGCCCTGATCAGCGTTCAGGCACTGTTAAGCGCGCGTGCTGGCGGGCTAATCGGGCCGGTCAACACCGGTTTTTGGGTAAATTTCGCGGGCGGTATGCTGGCCGGCATGCTGATTATGGGTATTGGAGCAGCGCGCGGCTTCGATACGGTCAAAGTCGCTCCAGCCGCTCTGCTGACGGCAGCCGTCGCCGGCATGCTGGGCATCATGATCATTATGGGTGTGTCTTTCGCCACTTCCCGGGCAGGTGTGGCGGCGGGGTTATCCGCCATTATGTTCGGGCAATTGATCTTCGGCACGCTGGCGGACACCTTCGGCTGGGGCGGTAGCCAGCCCATCCCACTCGACCTGCGCCGGATGGCTGGGCTGGCCGTCATGGCAGTTGCCATCTTGTTGCTGATGAAAAAGAATTAAAAAACCTGAGGCTTTGGGATTCCAAAGCCTCAGGTTGTGAATCATTCTTTCCAGATCCAGTTCTAGTTGCCGCCTTTGCCGCCCTGCCCTTCCTGCTGGCCGCCGCCATCCTCTTCGCCTTGCGATTGGGTTCCGTTGCCGTTGCCCGGCTCCTTTTCACCCAGCCAATCATAATCATAAGCGTGAGAATACAGCAGGCTGCCATCTTTCTGGCTGTACAATTTTAAAACACCGCTGGCAGCAGCGTTGGGGATGCTGCAGGTAACCAGATCGCCTTCAGCTGCGCAGGCATAACGCTCGCCAGCCAATTCCGCGCTCACACCAAACTGGGCGGCGTTCATGATACGGAAAGTGAAGGTGGCATTTTGCGTATCGCCGGCGGCTTGCACGAATTCCGCGCTGCGCAGCTGCTCGCTGTTTCCGGCAGGCGCTTCGGTCGCCTCAATTGCAGCTTCGTCCGTCGTAATTTCGCCATCCTCGACAATCGGGGTTTCTTCAGGGATTGCCTCATCTTCTTGGATGCGCAGGCGCGTCTGCGTGTTAGTTTCCAGCATGATGCGCAGCTGCTCCGTGAGCTGATCCCCGGTTGCTTGAGGATCTTCATCC
>CAZDUN010000044.1:5512-14436 GCA_964508615.1 uncultured Pelolinea sp.
GGGGGATGGGGGGTTAGTTTCCCCCATTTTGGCCGCGGGAACCGGTGCTGGTACCCCGGTGATTTTTGATATTCATCCCCCCCGGATTGCATCAGGCGGGCTTGCTCCTCAAGCTGTTTTTCAACCTCGCTGCGCAGGCGGGTGGCTTCGTCCGGATTTTCAGCCTGGATTTCTGCCATCAAATGGTTCATGGTCTGTGCCTGATTTTGGTAACCCGCCACCGCTTCTTCCACATCTTCAAAACGGCCTTTTTCAGCCAATGCCTGCATTTCCCGGATACGAAGCTCGGAAAATTGCATCAGGAGCTGAGCATCGGCCACATCGGACGCGAGCGCCAATTGCATGTCTTCCACCAGCATTTTCACCGGATATAGCGCCTCACCCGGCAGGGCATCCCCGGAAGCATACACCACTCCCGTCCCTGTCATAACTGACAAAACTGTTGCGATAATAATCACCCAAGTCATTGCGAACCTCCGTTTGGTAGTCTGCCATGTATAACGAGGAAGGTTCGTGTTTGTTACAGAATCCGCCCGCTGCGTCAGCCGGTTCAGCATGCGCATTTTTCCGGCGCGCTGTTCGTTTTGCTCGAGCGCAAGCGGGGATTCCAATGCAAGCCTTTCAGCCAGCGCGAAATAGTCCTGCAGTTCAGCCGCCATTTCAGGATAACGGCGCAAGCATTCTTCACGCGTCCATTGACCCGAGCGCAGCGCAGCCAGGCAGCGATCCACGATTTTTGCTTTCTTATTTTCTTTCATCATCTTCTCCCAATATTTCCCGCAGTTTCTTTAAACCACGATATTGGATTATGCGCACGTTACCCGCGGATAAATCCATCACCCGCGCGATCTCCCCCGCATCCAGCCCGGCATGAAATTTCAGGATGATAACTTGCTCCGCAACCGGATCCAATTCCTGCAGCGCGCGCATCAATTCGCCCGCCTGCTCTGATTGCTCGATTAATCTGGTTACAGAGGGCTGGTCATCCGCCCATTGCGGAAGCGTGTCGATGGGGATTTCCCCCCGGTCAGTCCGGTAGCGGTCGATTATTGAATTATGGGCGATGCGATACAGCCAGGCGCGGAAATTCAATCCCCGTTCTTTTCTGCCAAAGCGGGGCAGGCTTTCCCAAGCTTTTAAAAATACATCTTCAGTCATGTCCATGGCTGCCGAACGATCGCCTACGCGCAAAACCATATAACGGAAAATTTGCCCGGCATACAAATCATAGAGCCGGCCGAAGGCGTGTTTATCCCCGGCCATGGCTTCCTGGATCAGCGGCATATCGTTGCCGGGTGGATTCACGTAGGGCATATCGTTATCCTTAATAACGAAATCAGGCTGCTTTTGTTACAAAAGGAACGCATGCACTAATTATCGCACCTAATCCACTGGTACTTCCCAACAATCAAAAAAATAGAGACTGCTCAGCGTGAATAGTCTCTATTCCTGATTTCGATCCGCGTATTACTCCGCGAGCACGGTTGAATCCTCCACGTCCGGCAAGCCGCGCCTGTCTTGCAGCTCTGCCAGGCCGGAAGCGCTGGCTGCCTGGCGCTGCTCGAAGATCTTTCCATACTTAGCCTGCATCAGCATGAAACCAGCCACCGAGAGCGAACCGACCAGCCCCGCCGCGTACCACACGATGCGCGGGTCGAAATTGTCCATGATCAGTCCTGCGCCCAACGGGCCGATGGCCACCGGGATGATCCAGGCGAAGGAGCGGATGGCCATGTAGCGGCCGCGCATATGTTCAGGCGCGAAATCCGCCACCATGCTCTGCTCCTTGGGTGCGTAGATCATTTCTCCGATGGTGATCATCACCATGGCCGCCAGGCACATGGCATATGAATTCACAAAGCCGTACATGGTGAACCCAATCACGTACAACACGTTGCCCAGTGCGATGGCCGCCATCGGCTTCCATCTGGCGGTCAAACGGGTGAAGCCCATCTGCAGCAAAACCACCATGATGGCGTTCAGGCTGAGGATGTACCCGAACTGTTCGGAGGTGAATCCAAGATGATTCACCAGGTACACTGACAACGAGCTATTCATATTGAAGTACATCAAGGTTGACAGGATCGAGACCAGGATGAAGATCACGAAGACCTTGTCGCGCAGCACCTGACCATAACCCTGCATGGCCTGCTTGAAAGTCTCTTCCTGGTGTTTTTCCGCATGTACGCCCTGCGGGCGGGTTTCCGGAAGAAAGAAGAACACAAACACGGCCACCGCCAGGCTGATGAGCACATCGGCGAAAAACAGCATTTCGAAAGAACGCGAGGCCATGTAACCGCCGATGGCGGGGCCGAACGTAACTGATAGGTTAAACACGATGCGGAACATGCCATAGGCGTCACCGCGCAGCTCCTCCGGCACCAGGTCGGCGATCATGGCCTGGCGGGCCGGTCCGGCGATATCCTCGAAGATACCGACAATGGCGATGGCGATGTAGAAGACCAAAATATCTTTGATCACCACCATCAACAGCGCGGAGGTGGCGCTGGCAATCAACCCGAAGATCATATTGGTCTTGCGGCCGAATTTATCCGCCATGGCGCCGCCCAGCACATTGCCGATCACGCCCGAGGTCAACGCCCACACCAGGAACATGGTGCCCACCTGGGTCATGCCGACATCGAACTTCTGGGTCATATAGAGTGAGAAGAAGGGGAAGATCAGCGATCCTCCCAACATATCGATAAATGAAGCGAACATCAGCAGCCAAAAGTTTTTGCCAAACTTACTGTAGGTTGCCCGGAACTTTGAAATCATTTTGAACTCCACTGTCTGTTTATAAATCCATTATGAGAGCGCTGAAATAGCCTTTCTCATCCTCCTTCCGGCGCGCGCCGGGGTTTCGGCCAGCCTCTGCGATGCAAATCCATGAATTGGGGAAAAATAAAACAAAAACCGCAGGGCTCCGGTGCTCCTGCGGTTAATCGCGAAAAGGTAGACGCTTAATTAAAAGCAGGAGGTTCGCCGAATGAATAATCGCTGGGAATACATGCCAAGATCATAGACCGATACCTCCTTATCTGTACTTATCGTATAAGATAAAATACAGTTTATCAGAAAACCGGATTTTCAGTCAATTGGACATTTGTACTAAAATCGAGTGATTTCCGGCAAAATTTGAATTCCTGTCGGCTGGCAAGTATAATTCGTTATTCATACTCACTTCGTTAAGGATTTAATTTGACCAGCACACCTTCACCCAACATCCAGGCAGTTACTGCCGACACAGCCGCACTGCGAGCAGCCAATGGCGATTTCCAGCCGCTCAAAACCGCGCTGGTTTCCAGCGCCCATCTCATCCATGATACCTATTCCGGATTCATTTCACCGCTGATTCCCACCCTGATTGAACGCTTCGCGCTGCTCAAGGTGGAAGCCGGACTCTTCCTATTTCTCTACCAAGGCATATCCATCCTGCAGCCGATGATCGGCCACTGGGCGGATCGCGTCAATCTGCGCAAGATCGCGCTGCTGGCGCCCGCCGTGACTGCCATATTCCTGAGCCTGCTGGGATCGACCGCGACTTTCCAAACCGCGCTGCTGTTCTGCCTGTTGGCAGGTATTTCTTCAGCGTCCATGCACGCCATCCTGCCCGCCCTGGTGGGCACTTATGCCGGCCGGAACATCGGCAAGGGCATGAGCATCTGGATGGTGGGCGGGGAACTGGGCGTGATGATCGGGCCGATCCTGATCACGGCGATCATCGCAACCTCCTCCGCTGAAAACACGCGCTGGCTGATGCTCGGCGGTATCGCGATCTCGGTCTTTCTTAACCTCACCCTGAAAAATGAGCCGTACGTGATCGTGAATACCAAAGAAAAAGGCAGTATCCCCGCCCGGCGTCTGCTGACCGTGATGCTGCCCCTGGGCGGGATCCTGCTGCTGCGTTCAATGATGCGGGCAGCCTCGGAGATTTACCTGCCGGTTTACCTGCTGGAAAAAGGGGCCGGCGTCTGGCTGGCCGGCTCTTCCTTGAGCCTCCTGCAGGCCTTCGGCGTGCTGGGCATCATCATCGGCGGATTCGCCAACGACCGCTTCGGCTACAAACCGATCCTGCTGATTTCCATCATCGTCTCAGGATTGGGCATGCTGGCCTTCGTTTTTTCATCCGGGATTTTTCAATTCATCAGCCTGGCCATTCTGGGCATGTCCTCCATGATGACACTGCCGATCGGGATGGCCATCAGCCAGGAGAATTTTCCCGAGAACCGCTCGCTGGCGAACGGTATCTACCTGGCGATGTTATTTGCCATCAACGCGCTGATGAGCGTGGTGACCGGCTTCATGTATGATCAAATTGGCGGGCAGATGACCTACACCATCGGAGGGTTGGCGGTGTTTCTGGCGCTGCCCTTCGTGTTCTTGCTGCCAAAACACAAAAAGAGTCCACAACAAGAAAGGCAGGGGCAACCATGACACAATTGCTCTATCAAACTGACAGTTATCTCAAAGAATTCAGCGCCAAAGTCACGGAAATCGATACTGAGGCGCACGCAGTCATCCTCGACCGCACCGCATTCTACCCGGGCGGGGGCGGGCAGGTGCCCGATAAAGGCTGGCTGCGCTTCAATGGGCAGGAAGCCCGCCTGGCGCGCGCCAAACATGGCCCGCAGGGCGTGTTGCACATGATTGAAGCGGAGGATGCCCTGCCGGAGATCGGCGCGGAAGTAAGCGGCCGGTTGGACTGGGAGCTGCGCTACAAGACCATGCGCACGCACACCGCCATGCACATTTTGTGCGGCGTGATCTACCGCGATTACGGCGCGCACGTGACCGGCGGGGACATGGAACCGCTGAAAGGTCGCATGGATTTCGAATTCGAATCCCTCAGCGCTGACCTGGTCGGCGTGATTGACGCAGCGGTCAATAAGGAAGTCGCCGCGGCGCGCCCCATCCGCGTGGCTATCCTGCCGCGCGCGGAAGCCTTTCAGATCCCTGACCTGATCCGCACCAAGATCAACCTGCTGCCAGAAAATATCAAGGAGGTACGCACGGTAGAGATCGTCGGGTTGGATCTGCAAGCCGATGGCGGCACGCACGTCAACAATACCTCGGAAGTCGGCACCATCCATGTGGTAGATTACAAGAGCAAGGGTAAAATCAATAAAAGGATTTACGTGGAATTGGAAGAATAAAGTTCTTTATACTCCCTCTCAGGGGCTTTTTATTTACAAGGCTGGCAACGTAACCTTTAAAACAACGGCGGGTTAAACAATTTGGTTGTATGATTAGTTAATGAAGGAAAAAAATATGCTAAAAATTGTAATGGATACCGCCGGAGATCTCCCTGCAGATTGGCAGGAGAAATATCAAATCGACCTGATCCCGATCAACATCATCCACGCAGGTGTAACTTATCTGCAAGGCATCGATATAAGTTACGACGATTTCTACAACATGGTGGAGAATTCCAACACCATCCCCTCCACATCCCAGCCGACGCCTTACCAATTCATGGAATTCTACCGGAAGATCGCCAAGCCCGGTGATAGCGTGCTCTCGGTACACGTCACCGACAAACTCTCCGGCACGATGGCATCCGCCCGGCAGGCCGCCAAGGATCTGGAAGGTGAAATCAACGTCATCCCCTTCGACTCTGCCTCCGGAACCATCTGCATGGGTATGATGGTACGCGAGGCGCGCGAGATGGATCGCAACGGCTCGACGCTGGATACCATCCTCGAGCGCCTGGATTTCATCCGCCGTAAAATGGAACTGGTTTTCACGGTGGACACGTTGAAATTTGCCAGCATGAGCGGGCGGGTCAAACACCTGCAAGCCGCCCTGGCCTCTATGCTGAACGTCAAACCGATCATCGAATTGAGGAACGGATTTCTTGAAATGCGTGAAAAAGTGCGTTCACGCAGCAAGTCCATCGATTTGCTGCTGGAGAAGATGAAACAGAAATTCGGCGAGCGTCGCATCCTGGCCGGCGTACTGCACGCGCATGACCCGCAAAGCGGCATGGACCTTCTAAACCGCGTCATCAAAGAGTTGAATTGCGCCGAGGCGATTTTCGGCGAGATTTCCATCTCACTGGCCGCGCATTTCGGTCCCGGCACGTTGGGTCTGGCAGGATACCCGCTGGAAGAATAAATCTGATTGCATTTCCGGCGGCTTAAACAAGCCGCCGGTTTTATTTAATCGCAACCAAATTCATGGAATTTAAAAAGGCATCCCCCGCAAAATTAAGGGGTGCCTTTTGGATTATGCAATTACGAAAAGTCAGCGCAGGTATGTTGCGCGCTTTGGGTTTACTTCACCCCCAGCGACTTGACATTTCCCATGCCGCTGATATCAGTATTCAAGATGGGTTCGCCATAGTAACCCAGGTCTCCCATTCCGCTGATATCCAAATCCAGGTTATCTGCCGCCCAAACCTCCGCGCTGCCTGAGCCGGATATATCAATCGCGGCTGTACGGCTGAAGAGGTCGCCGGCCTGATAATTACCGGTGCCGCTGATTTTGATACGCTGATCTTCCACCTCGCCGCTCAGGTACACATCACCCATTCCACTGATATCGAGCGCGAGCATTTTGGCGCTTAAATCCTCAATCTTCATCGTGCCGCTGCCGCTGATCGCCAGATTAAGTTGATCGGTATCCAGCGATTCCATTTCAACGTGGCCCAGGCCGCTGGTTTCAATAGTGGTCAGATTCTTAACAGTCAGGTGATAGGTGATATCACTGCTGGGCAGTAAATTGATAAATTCATCAGTACCTAGTTGAAGGTTCCCGCCAATAACCTCACTGCGCAGATAAGGCATAATATTTTCATCGGCAGTGATCTCCAGAGCTTCAGCGCTGCCCTGTTCGATGATCAGCGTCCCGATGCCGCTCAATTCCACCGCATCGAATCCGGATACGCGGCGCGTTTCGCTGATCAGACTTCCCGACCCGCGCACCTCGGTGATGCGCATGGGGAAAGCGCACGCGCTGAGCAAAGCAATCGCCAGCAAACTGGATATCAAAGCAATTTTCCGCATCATTGTCTCCTTGCAGTCTAGAACGAAAATCTGAACCAATCCGTGCCGAAAATAATCGAGAGGAAGATCATGATGAATGCGATCAGTAGGATCGTGCCGCAGCCGCAGCCCAGGCAAGATCCGCTCTTGTAACCAAAACGTTCCTGCAGCCAGTCATAAACTTTATCCAATAAAAATAGCTTAAACAGCCCTGAAAGACACCCCGGTCGGCGATTATCCATTCTTGTTTACCTTTCTCTATTAATAAATAGCCTTTGTTTGATATACGTGAATCTCTTCATCTGGTTGCTGGATTTGCCATTGATTTAATAGATGATCAACATGAACTCACTTTTACGGCCCCTGGCTTGCCGGGCAATTTCGGCAGCCGTGCCGTGCAGGATTTTTTCACTTTCCATGGTCAGGTCGATGGCAAGGGTGACGCGGCGCTGACTGCCGAAAGCAGCCTTGACTTCTGCCAACAGTTTCTCCAACCGGTAGGGCGTATCCATCAGTACCAGCGGTATCTTCATTTTGGCCAGTGTCTTGATTTTTTGCTTGCGCAAATCAGCCTGGCGGGGCAGGAAACCGGCGAAATAGAATTCCTCCAGCGGCAGCGGCGAAACCGAAAGCAGCGCCATCAAGGAGGAAGCCCCGGGCAGCGGGACGACCGGAACCTGGAATTCCATGGCCTTCTGAATCAGGTAAGCCCCAGGATCGGCAAAGGCCGGGGTGCCGCAATCGGAGATCAACGCGTACTGCCTGCCCAGCACCAGTTGCATGACAATTTCGGCAGCCTGGTTAATTTCATTATGCTCGTTAAGTTGCATGAGCTGCTTGCCGGGGATATCCAGTTTCTTCAGCAGCGTGCTGCCCTGGCGGTATTCCTCGCAAATGACGGCGTCCACCGAACGCAGCACATCCAGCGCGCGCAGGGTGATATCACGGTAATTACCGATCGGCGTGGCAACAATATACAGACATCCAGTTTTCATGATCTGCACCTGTGAATTGATTTTACCCTTAAGCGCCTGCGCGCATCGCATGGGAGTATTTAATAAGGGTTTGGGATAAGAAATGACAATCTCAACAATATCAATGAATAATTTTTATGATTTTGTTTTATAATATCGAGTAAATTTTATATACAGAATTAGGGAGTCAAAATGATCGCTTTTTTTGCAAAATTCAGCCCTGTGGTTCAGGCACTTTTCGGAACATTGTTCACCTGGGGTGTCACCGCGTTGGGTGCTGCGGGAGTATTCCTTTCGAAAGAAATCAACCGCAAATTACTGGATGGCATGCTCGGTTTTGCCGCCGGCGTGATGATCGCGGCCAGTTACTGGTCGCTGCTGGCGCCTTCCATTGAAATTTCTGAAACTTTGGGACTCATCCCTTACATGCCCCCAGCCATTGGGTTTCTATCAGGGGGGCTGGTGCTGTGGTTGATCGACCGCATCTTGCCCCACCTGCACATCGGCTTGCCGATTTCTTCCGCTGAAGGCATCCATACCACCTGGCAGCGCAGCGTTCTGCTGATTTTAGCCATCACGCTGCATAACATCCCCGAAGGCATCGCCGTGGGCGTGGCTTTTGGCGCGGCGGCGGCCGGCATTCCGGGCGCCAGCCTGGCAGGGGCGATTGCCCTGGCGCTGGGCATCGGTTTGCAAAACTTTCCGGAAGGGCTGGCGATTTCCGCCCCGCTGCGCCGGGAAGGCATGTCGCGCGGCAAGAGCTTCTTCTATGGCCAGCTTTCCGGCATTGTGGAACCGATCGGGGCGGTACTCGGGGCAGCAGCCGTTATCATGATGCGCCAGGTTCTGCCGTACGCGCTGGCTTTCGCGGCAGGCGCCATGATCTACGTGGTGATCGAGGAATTGATCCCGGAGGCGGAACAAGGCCAAAACACCGATATTGCCACAAGCGGCGCCATGCTTG
>CAZDUN010000045.1:0-14420 GCA_964508615.1 uncultured Pelolinea sp.
AATTACCTACGAAAGGTTGACCTGATTAGGTAATGGGTGGAGGGGCTGTTAGAGGAATTTGCTCTAACAGCCCTCCTTTTCTAATTATAAGTTTTTTATTACGGAGAATCATGAAAGCAGCATTATTGATCGAACCGGAAGTTGTGAGAGTTGAAGAAGTGAAAGAACCCGTATTGAGAGCCGGGGAAGTGCTGGTCGAGGTGAAATCCTGCGGGGTGTGCGCCACGGACGTGAAAAAATTCACCGGGAAAAGCAAGGCGCCCTTCCTGCCCTTCATCCTTGGGCACGAACCAGCCGGCGTGGTGCGCGCGCTGGGCGAGAACGTCAGCGCGCAGTTGAAAGCAGGCGACCGCGTGGCGGTTGCCCCGGTGGTCACCTGCGGGTACTGCCCGAATTGTAAAAATGGCCGCACGGCTGCCGAGGGGATGGGGATGTGCGAGCATTACGAAGTGATCGGTTTTTCAACGAACGGCGCCTTTTGCGAAACGGTCAGCGTTCCGGCAGCCAACGTCTTCAAATTGCCCGAAAGCTTGTCCTTCCGCGACGCGGCCATCATCGAGCCGGTGGCGGCCTGCGCCAATGGCGTGCTGCGCTCGTTATGCACGCCGCCCGGCAATGCGGTTGTACTGGGTGCGGGTTTCATGGGGTTGGTGTGCATGCAAATCTATAAAGCCTTGGGGTGCCGGGTGCTGATTTCGGATCTGCTCGCTGAGCGCCTGGAATTGGCGAAAGTTTTAGGAGCAGACGCCGCTGTCAACCCGCAGCAGGTCGATATCGAACAAGCCGCGCGCGACTTCAGCGGGGGATTGGGGATCGACAGCCTGATCTGCGCCATCGGCATCAAGGAATTATCGGAAACTGGCATCCGCATGATGCGCAAGGGCGGAAAGATCGTCATGCTGGCCTCCGCCGAGCACGATACCAGCGTGGAGTTCAATCTGAACAACCTGCACTATAACCAGACCGTCATCACCGGTTCGGTCAGCTACACCAGCGCGTCCTACCAGTGGGCCATCGACCTGTTAAGCCAGGGCAAGATCGGCACAGAGCATTTGATCACCGCCAGCGGTAACCTGGACGAAGTCGGCAAGTTGTTGGCCATGACCCGCGACCACGTGGGCATCAAGAACGTGGCGCTGTTCGAATAGCAGGAGGTTTAAAAATGAAGCAAACCGAAAAAGTAGCCATCGTCACCGGCGCCGCCCGCGGCATCGGTGAAGCCATCGCGCGCGAACTGGCTATCCGCGGCTGCCTGGTGCTGATTACGGACCTCTCGGATGGCGGAGAGGAAACCGCGGAAGGACTGCGCAAGGAAGGGTTGCAGGTCTTTTTCAAGAAAATGGACGTCTCCAATCACGAGGCTGTCAAGCGGGTTGTGGAGGATGCAGCCGCGCAGTATGGTCATATCGACATCCTGGTCAACAACGCCGGCATCCGCCCCACCAAACCGTTCGAGCAGATGACTCCCGCAGACTGGAGCCTGGTACTGCGCGTCAACCTGGATGGGGTGTTCTATTGCTGCTCGGCTGTGCTGCCCGTGATGAAATCCCGCAAATGGGGGCGCGTGGTCAATATCGCCTCGTTGGCCGCCCAACAGGGCTCGACTGGCGGCCATAGCCACTATGCCGCCTCCAAGGCAGGCGTGTTGGGGTTGAGCAAGTCCCTGGCGCGCGAATACGCCCGTTACGGCATTACGGTCAATGCCGTCTCACCCGGCTGGATCGACACCGAGGGCTGGGGCGGCGAACTGGAAGGCAAACGCGATGAATTTGCCGCGAAAGTGCCGGCAGGCAGGCTGGGCACGGCCGCGGATGTGGCGCAGGGGGTGGCCTTTCTCGCCTCGGACGGGGCTGAATATATCACCGGCATCAACCTGCCGATCAACGGCGGTTTATATATCAGCTAATGTTTTCAGTCTTTTACAAGCCCAGGGGGATTATTTATTTAAATGAAAAGCTCCTCGCCCAGGACTCGAACCTGGAACCTAGCGGTTAACAGCCGCCCGCTCTGCCAATTGAGCTAGCGAGGAAAGCCCAGATATTATAGAAGTGCTTAATGTGCTTGTCAAGGACAATAAAAACGAGCCGGATTGGGGATGGAAGTTGTTCAGTTTGCCGCCACGGCGAAGCGGCGAGTCCTTTCTGCCAGATCGGAAATGCGGCTGACCTCGTAGCCGTTGACCATGCTGCGCAGCTGGTCGTTCAGCGGTTTCACCCAATTAGCAGGCAAGCGCTGCGCGCCCAGCATGGCGCCCAGTATCGAGCCCGCGGTAGCGCAGGTGCAATCGGTATCCAGTCCGCCCATCAAGGTGATGCACAGGCTTTCTCCCAGGTCCCCCTTCCCCATCAGCAGCCCCATCACGATCAGGCAGGTATTATTGATGACATGAATACTGCTCATCTCTGAAAATCCGGCCTGAATCTGATCGCACACCGCCTCCCATGAGGCAGCCTGCCCGCACCAATCTATCACATTTTGAATGGCATGCGCCAGGCGGCTTTCGGCCGGAATTTCGGCCAGCCCTGCCCGGATGATCTCGCGCGGGTCGTCCAGCACAAAAGCGGCCGAGATGCAGGCCGCCGCCCACATCTCGCCGTAGATGCCGTTCTTGGTGTGTGAGACGCTCGCGTCGCGGAAAGCCATGGCAGCCGCTTTTTCGGGATCGCCAGGATTGACATAGCCCCACATATCCGCGCGGATCTGGGCGCCGATGAATTCCCGGTAGGGGTTGCGGTAAGATGCCGTCAATGGCGGCTCCATTTCGTGGATCATGTTGCGATAGGCAATCGCTTCAGCCGTGAAGATGCTGTTATAAGGGAAATTCTCCAGCCATAAGCGCCCGATATGCAGCGGTTCGAAATCCCGCCCATAGGTTTCCAGCGCCTTCAAACCCAATACGGTGTAGTCGATATCGTCGTCGCGCACCATTTTGCTGATATGGTCGAGGGTGGTTTCGGTGTAATTTTCCCACAGCGATAGTCCTTCCGGGAACTGCTCCATGGCAGGAATGTATGAGCGTAAAGGATAGGCACCCGCCGCCTGCAGATAACGTTTGATCTTTTCGCGCGGCCAGCCCTCCACCGGTTTGCCCAGCGTGCAACCGGCGCAGCGCGCCAGCCAGGCGCCGTGAATTTTATCAGCGAGTTGCCCTTCATCCAACATTGGCAGTCTTTGCGTTTGTTGCGGCCGGCTGTTTTGGATGCCGGCTAAATCCGAAGGTTCTTTGGGATCTTGCAGCAATCTCTGGTTGGCTGCATCGATCCTGCTCCACAAGCCTTCTTCCTCGTCCCTGGGCAGGTCAGTTAGAATGGATGTCTGGACATCCGCAAGCAATGCCTGATCCTGGCAGCCTTCATCACGCAGGTTATTCAACTCCGCTGTAAATAATTTTTCCCGGCTTAAGTCCTGATGCTGCATATTTTCTCCTAACATTGGGAAGTACGGTGTTTTTCTGAAACAACTATAGATAATTATTCATGACCTATTTTATGACAAACTCTATCCTTTTTATCGTTGCGTATTTAAATAACTTGTGCTATGCTATGACCTTGAAGTACGAAAATACAACAATCTGAAAGGAACAGAATAATGACCCATGTAATTTCTGATGATTGCATTGTTTGCGGATCCTGCGAAGTGGAATGCCCCGAAGGCGCCATTGCCATGGGCGACGAGCATATGGAAATCGATCCTGAAAAATGCACCGATCAGGCCAAATGCGTTGAAGTCTGCCCGGTTGACGCCATCTCCAAGCTATAAGCGGCAGCTTGACAAGCATAATTATAAAAGAGCTCCACGGCGAGCTCTTTTTTTGATTAAACTGTAAATTCTTCCTTATAATTGAAATATGAAAAAGTTCATTACCATAGCGGGAAATATTGGCGCAGGAAAATCCTCCCTGGTTGAAAAACTGAGCCAGCAGCTCGATTGGCAGGCTTTCTATGAACCGGTGGCACACAATCCTTACCTGGCGGATTTCTACAACAATATGCCGGCATGGGGTTTCCATTCCCAGATTTATTTCCTAACCCACCGGCTGCGCGTGTATCACGACCTGTCACAGTGCACAAACTCGGTCATCCTGGACCGCAGCTTATATGAAGATGCGGAGATTTTTGCGAGAAATCTTTATAAAAATGGGAACATGGTCGAACGAGATTACCAGACCTATGAAGCGCTTTATCAAGCCCTGCTGAATTTCCTGCCCACCCCCGACCTGGTGATTTACCTGCGTGCTTCGGTGAAAACCCTCCAGCAGCGCATCCACATGCGCGGGCGTGACTACGAACGCTATATCAATTCTGAATACTTGTCGCAACTTAACCAGGCTTACGAAAGCTGGATCGAGTCCTTTTCGCTCTGCCCGGTTCTAACTGTGCCGGCTGACAACCTGGATTTTGTTTCCAAACCCCAGCATATGAACCTGGTGCTGAAAAAAGTGCAAGAGAAAATAGCAGGAAAGGAAGAAGTGATTTTCCTCCCGGAGGAATACAGCACTTAATCCATCACCCCCTGTCGCATCCGTGAGCGGTTAGCGCGGTTCGACGACGAATTTTATGGCGGTGCGCACCTTTCCGTCGATTTCGACGTTTACAAATTCCGGTGTAAAAATGATGTCAATTTCATCCTGCACCAGAAAATTCTTGGCCAGCACCAGTGCTTTGACAGCCTGATTGACCGCGCCCGCGCCGATCGCTTGCACCTCCGCGTGCTTTTGTTCCCGGATCACTCCAGCGATGGCTCCCGCAACTGCGGCGGTTCGAGAAACAGCTTTTACTTTGATAACATCCATTGTTTCCCTCCTTTCGACAAATCCTCATTATTTGACTTGCTGGTCGGGAGCTTTATTTATTGTGAATGTTATTTGCATTGTACAAGATTATTTAAGCGGATTCAAGTATGTGTATCTTTATCATTTATTTAAGTAAATGGATATCGTATTAATAGTAGGGGTGGTGGATATGTGGAGAAACGCAGCATGGCGACAGGATCCGCCATATCTGGCAGATTTTTTCAATCTTCACCACATATGTTGTTTTATTATGAAAGCAGTTTTTTTGGTGGTTGATCAGGATGTGGAGAAATTGTGGATGAATCTGAGCTGGCAGAGATAAGTCGACAACTGCCTGATTATCCTGTTGATTATCCTCAAAATTAGAAAAGATTTTCCAAGTTATCCACAAGCAGGCGGCTTTATCCACAGTTTTTCACGAGTTATCCACAACCTTTATCAACAGGCATTGTGAATAACTAAAGACCGTTCGCGTAGGACCATTTTTCGATGACTTCTTCGACCGTGTCCAGATAGATATCCAGCGCGGATAAACGGTTGGAAAAACGCGATTCATCCAGGGAGAGCGCGCCGCAGAAATCGGAAAAATTGCCCGCTTCAGGACTGCGCGACGGAATTAGATCGGTGATGAGCGCCCATGTCCACAGCAAAATCCACAAAGCGGCTTCCTGACGCTCGGTTTGCAGCTCTTGCATGGCTTTTTCAAAATAGGGCTGACGCACCTTGCTCAATCCCAGCGGAACCTCCGATTGCCTGAGCAGTAAATTAAAGGAAGCGCGCCAATTTTCCATCCAGGATTCCCATTTCGGCTCGATGGGTTCTTCCGGCAGGATCAAGTCGGTAAATCCGCCAGCCAATCCGGGCATTTGCAGGTTCATGGCTCTATCCGGCAGGTCGAGCAGGAAGCGCCGGTCGGTCAGGGGCACGCTGGTCAGGCAAGCCACCGCATTGGCGGCGTCTTTCAATATACGCAGGTATTTCAGAACGAGGCCTGGAGAAAATTCCGCCTGTTCCATTTGCAGCTTGAGCCAGCCAGCGCGCGCGCGTTCGGAGAAGAACTTCACTCGCTGGATGGTATTGGAGGGAAGAAAAAACTGGGCAAAAACACCCGCCTGGGTGTACTCGAACCAGTGCGATGTATCGTATAGCATCAACGGGTCGTGGCATAGAAACGAACCCACCCAGGCATCCGTGCGCAGCTGGCGGGGTTGATTGAACATAGACTGCGGGTAATGGGCGATATCCAGGTGAATTTCATCAGTGATGGGAATGATCTCGCGCTGGCAGGGGATATCCGCTGTGTGAATATATACAAGGTCGATGTCGGTAATCCCGCCCAACAAGGGTTGATCGTAGATCAGCGAACCGGTTAAATATGCGCAAACGAGATCATGCCCGCCGAAGGTTTGGCGTTTTACTGTCTCTCTGGCAGTATTCAGTAGCAGTTCTCGTGTGATGCGCATAATCTTTATTTAAGTATATCCATAATCTATTAGCCCGATTGTGATTCTTCGTCGCCGGCGATGGGCAGCTCCGGTTGGAAGGGTGGCAGTTGCAGCCGTTGGCGGATGCGATTCTCGATCCATTTCAGATCTTCAGCGCTTTTCACAAAATCCAGCTCATTGGAATCGATGATCAAAACAGCCCGTTTATCTTGCGGCTGCATGAAGTAATCGTCATAGGCCTGGTTGAGAAGCGCGATGTAATCGCGTTCCATCGAGCGTTCATACGGGCGGTCACGCAGGGTGATGCGGTGCATGAGCATGTCGGTCGTTGCGCGCAGGTAAACGGTCAGGTTGGGCGGTGGAATCTTCTCCGCCAGGGCTTCGTGCAGGCGGTAGTACATTTCCAGTTCGTCGCCCTCCAGGTTGGTGCGGGCAAACAAGGCGTCTTTCTCGAAGGTGTAATCGCTCAGCAGGTGCTTATCCGTCGCAAGCAGCTCAGGCACGCTGCGGCGCTGCTGGTGATAGCGGCTGAGCAGGAAGAACATTTGGGTTTGGAATGCGTAACGGTTGCGGTCCTGGTAGAAATTGGAAAGGAAAGGATTTTCCTCGAACACTTCCAAAAGGAGATTGGCTTCGAAGGATGGCTGTAGCAAGCGCGCCAGGCTGGTTTTCCCGACGCCGATGACTCCCTCAATGGCAACGTACATCTTCCCTCCAAAACCAGGATTTTGCTTGACTTTCAACCAAATCTATCTAAACTACTAATATATCATACTAACCATGCATTTCAGCCAAGAGGGATAAATGCCAAACTTCAATCGCGTGCAAGTCATTGGAAGGCTGGGTAAAGACCCGGAAAAAAGGACAACCAGGAACGGTACAGCATACGTGGTTTTTTCAGTGGCGGTCGACCGCCGCTGGAAGGGACGTGACGGCAGCCTGAAAAAAGAAACTGACTGGTTCAACGTGGAAGCTTGGGGCAAACTGGGCGACATCTGCGTCAGTTACCTATCCAAAGGCCGACTGATCTTCTTGGAAGGACGCCTGCGCACCGACCGCTATGAGTATGAGGGCGAGACGCGCTACTTCACCAAGGTGATCGCCAGCCGCATGCAGATGCTCGACCGACAGCCCAAGGAAAGCGGAGAGGTGGAGCCGGAGGAAATGATCGCCGAGGAACCGTTCGAAGAAGCGGAAGAAGAATAGACACCTCAATTAAATAAAGAGAGCTTGCCTATTGGACAAGCTCTCTGTGCTTTTAATCGTTACGCGGACAGGGTTTCCAACTGGCTAACCAGCCCATCCACCACGTTGAAGCCGCCCTGCCAGAAAGCCGCCTGGCGCACATCGAAGCCCGCATCGCTGAGGATCTTCACGGGCGCTTCAGAACCGCCGGTGGCGAGCAGCTTGATATAGCGCGGTTTGAACGATTCGCCTTCTTCCTTGAATTGTTTATAGAGCGAAAGCACCAGCAGCTGCCCGAAGGCGTAGGCGTAGACATAAAAGGGGGTGTGGAAAATATGCGGGATGGATACCCACTCCCACTTGAATTCCTCGGCGATATCGAGCGCGTCGCCGAATTGGGTTTGCAGGTTCTTGAAATACGCATCCGATAGCTCGTCCACCGACGCGCCCTGGTCGGTCATCGCGTGCGCCTGTTTTTCAAACAGCGCGAAGAAGGCCTGGCGCATGATGGTGGCGTAGGAATCGTCCACCTGCCGGAAAAGCAGGTCGCGCCGCACGGCTTCGTCGCGCTCCTCTGCCAGCAGGCGATCCACCAGCATCATCTCGCCGAAAGTGGAAGCGGTCTCCGCCAGCGGCAGGCAGGCATGCTGGGTGAAGATGCTGTGCTCGCTGGCCAGCAGCGAGTGGATGGCGTGGCCTAATTCGTGCGCCAGCGTGGCCACGTCGTCGGAATGGCCCTGGTAATTGACCAGCACCCAGGGGGTCAGCTCGGGATTGACCGTGGCGCAAAAGGCGCCGGAACGCTTGCCTTTGCGCACCTGGCTGTCGACGTGTTTTTCGTTGATCACTTTCATGGCCAGCCCGGCGAAACGCGGGTCGAAGGTCTCGAAGGCGTCCATGATCAGTTCCGCGGCGTTGCCCAGGCTGAATTCCTTGGTGGCGGAGGCGATGGGCGCGTAAATATCATAACGGCGCAGTCTGTCCAGCTTGAGCAGGCGCGCTTTCAGCTTGAAGAAACGTTGGAAGATGGGCGCGTTCTTTTGGCAGACATCCAGCAGGGTATCGATCACTTCATCCGGAATGTCGTTGCTGAGGTTGCGGGCGGAGATGGGCGCGCTGTATTTGCGCAGGCCGATATTCTCGTTGCGCCAGTCTCGCACCAGGGTCTGGTACATCTGCCCCAGGATGGTGCCGTCCTGCCCGTACACGCGGTAGAGCTCCTGGTAAGCCGCGGCGCGCAGCTCAGCTT
Source organism: uncultured Pelolinea sp. (assembly GCA_964508615.1). GTDB lineage: Bacteria > Chloroflexota > Anaerolineae > Anaerolineales > Anaerolineaceae > Pelolinea. The sequence goes on from CAZDUN010000045.1 coordinate 8,672, forward strand.
CCGGCATGCGCACCAGGGTCATCAGTTCGCCGCGCGTGATTTCCTTTTCCTCGCCTTTTATCTTGACCTTGAAGGTATAGCGGTTGGTGAAGGAATCGTACAGCGTGATCAGCGCATTGCTGCCGGTCACATCCTTGATATTGATGATCTTTTCCTCGGGTTCGCTGAGGGTGTGCGGTTTGAAGTGGCGCATTTCCTCCAGCCAGTAGCGGTAATCGCCGCTGTCCTGCATCAGGCGTTGGGCGGGCGCTTCGCCCAGCTTCTTCCACCATAAGCTGAAGAACAACATGCGGTTGGAGATATCGGCGGAGAGCTGCTCGATCCTGGCCAGCAGGGTCATGGCGGCCTGGTTCTGGGTATCTTCCGTGAACCAGAGTTCGGCGTAGCCGCCGATGCGCTGCATCAGTTTGACGATATCCTCCATATCCCGGATGACCTGCAGGAAACGTTCAGGGGCGATATCGTCTATCAGTTCGCCGCGGTATTTTTCGAAAGCGCTGACCAGCTTTTCAAGTTTTTCAAAATCCGCCTGCATCTCTTTGGAGTTGCCAGCCGGGTAAAGGTCGCCCAGGCTCCAGCGGGAGGGTTCCATATTATGGTTTGTTTGTGTCATTTTATTCATCCTTGTCATCCCGGTATAACTAGCAGGCGGGATCGATTGATCAAAATGCCGGCCGCACGCCGGCCTCGAAATTATACTTCCGCTGGTCAGCCAAAAAACAACCGTTTATTCATTCAGGACTGCTAGCAATTGCGGGTGCAGGGCAGGGTTGGCCGCCAGAATATCGAAAGGCGGTTTGAAAAAATCCGGGTCGCCCTTGACGGTGGTCACCAGGCCGCCGGCTTCCTCGATCAGCAGCGTGCCGGCGGCGATATCCCAGGCGCTGACGCCGATCTCCCAGTAGCCATCCAGCCGGCCGGCCGCCACGTAGGCCTGGTCGAGCACGGCCGAACCCAGGCGGCGGATGGTTTGCACCTTGCATGAGAGGTGGGCGAAGTGGTTCAGGTTGTTCTCTTTCTGCTGCATATCATACGGGAAGCCGGTCACCAGCATGCTGTCGATCAGGCGCTTGGTGGCGGTGACGTGCAGGCGGCTGCCGTTCAACCAGGCGCCCTGCCCGCGCTCGGCGTAGAAACTCTCATCGCGCACGGGATCATAAACCGCGGCCAGGCGCAGCTTGCCCTGGCAGGCATAAGCGATGGACACGCAGAACATCGGGAAACCCTTGGCGTAGTTGGAGGTGCCGTCCACCGGGTCGATGAACCAGCGGTGTTCATTCTGCCCGTCCAGAAATCCGCTCTCTTCGGCCACGATGGAATGCTGCGGGAAAGCCGCACGGATGCGCCCAACCAGCAGTTCCTCGGATTTACGGTCAATTTCCGTGACCAGGTCAATGGGGCCTTTATAGGTGACCTGGTGTTCCTGGCCGAATCCTGCTTTGAGGATCTCCCCGGCTTCTTTTGAAAGCTCAATTAGAAAATCAATGGATGGCAGCATGTGATTGTGATTCTCCTGGTCGTGAAAACTCAACGTTCCCCGCGCATCTCCGCCGCCAGTTCCTCGAAATAGTCATCCAGGAATTTCTGGCGCTTTTCCGCGATGGCGCGGGCGGTGGGCGTGAACAAGGACGCGGCGATTTTGTTCAATTTAAAAAGGTACTCATGGTAGGCGCTGTGCCCCTCGCCGGTTTCCTTCGTTCCGTTTTTCATAAACGATGCAGAAGGTTCGGCGAAGGCCGGCTGCCTGACCTGGAAGGCGTAAGCCAGCGCGCGCACCACGCCCACGGCGCCGATCACGTCCAGCTTGTCCGCGTCGAACAAGACTTTGGCTTCCAGCGTTTGCGGCGCTTCTTCGCCGCGGCGGTAGCGGTGGGCGCGGATGCAGTGCTGCACAGCCAGGATGCGCCCGTTTTCCCAGCCTTCAGCGGCCAGCACTTGCGCGGCGAATTCCGCCGAGCGCAGGTGATGGTCATTGCGCTGTCCTTTTCCGGGGTGGCTGCCCTGCGAATCGTGCAGCAGCGCGGCGGACAGCAGGATTTCCAGGTCGGCGCCTTCCTGCGTCCCGATGCGCCGGCACAGGCCGTACACTCTTTCAATGTGATCGAAGCCGTGCACGGCATCGGCCTCCGGGTACCATTGGCGGGCTGTTTCGAGGGTCAGCATGGCTGCGCGCTGCTGTAGCGTTTTCCTTTCTTGAAAATATCGCGCACCAGATTCCCGCCAAAGCGGTAGGCCAGGTGGCGGTAATCGTCCACCGCGAGCACCAGCAGATCAGCCTGCTTGCTGGGATGGATGGAGCCTGTTTTCTCGTGGCGATCGATGGCCGCCGCGGCGTTGATGGTGGCAGCTGCCAGGGCTTGCGCGGGAGTCAGGCGCATGGCACGGCAGGCCAGCGCGATTACGAATTGCATGTTCCCACACCAGGCGGTGCCGGGATTGAGGTCCGAGGCCAGCGCCAGCAGCCCGCCCTGGCGGATGATCTCCGCAGCGGGGGTGTAGGCTTCTTCGTGCAGCCCAAAGGGCGTGCAGGGCAGCGCTACCGCAGCGGTGGCGCTTTGGCCGAACAGCTGCACTTCTTCCGGGGAGGTCTTGACCAGGTGGTCGGCCGAGGCGGCGCCCATTTGCATGGCCAGGCGCGCCCCGCCCAGGTTCTCGAATTCGTCTGCGTGCACTTTCAGGGGAAAGTCCAAAGCACGGGCGCTTTCAAAGATGCGGCGGGTCTGCTCCAGGCTGAAGGCGCCTTTTTCGCAAAAAACGTCCACGAAGGGCAGCGGGCGCGCGTTGGCGTTGCGCCGCCACCAGGCTTTCAAATCCGGCAGCATCTGCTTGCAGATCAAATCGACGTATTCGTCCGCCCGGCCGGCGAACTCGAGCGGCACAGCGTGCGCGGCCAGGAAGGTGGGGGTGATCTCCAGCGGCCCCTGGCGGTCGAGCTCCAGCAGCAGCTCTATCTGCCTGAGTTCGCTGGCCCATTCCAGCCCGTACCCGCTCTTGGCCTCGGCCGTGGTAGTGCCCAGCGCGAAAATTTCCAGCGCGCGCCGGCGGGTTTGGGCTAATAGCGCTTCAGCTGAGGCAGCGCGGGTGGCGTTGACGGTGGATTGGATGCCTCCGCCGGCCGCCATGATTTCCATGTAGCTCTTGCCTTGCAGTCGCATCTCGAATTCAGTCGCACGGTCGCCCGCCCAGATCAGGTGCGTGTGCGGATCCACAAAACCCGGAATGACGGCGCAGCCGCTGGCGTCAAAGCGCTCTTCGTTGGGGAAGCGGCGCAGCAGCTCCTGGCTGGCGCCCACTTCCGCGATGATGCCGTCCTCGATCAGGACTGCCCCATCCGGGATGATGGTCAGCTCGCCCATGCGGCTGCCCCGCTGGGGCTGCGCGCCGGGGGTGACGATCTGCGCGGCGGAATGGATCAACATGCTCATGGATTCCTGTTTTTATTGCTGGCAATTATAAAGGACTTCCGCTTTTTGGCAGGCGCGGGCTTGCCCCTCACCCCAAGAGCCTATAGTACAATCAGCGCATAAACCCGGCTGGAGGAATGTTCGATGCGGATTTCCCGGTTAGAGAAAGTTCTCCTGATCGTCGTGGTGATCGCGTTGTGGATCACGCTGGCAGCCTACGCCGGCGCGCCGATCTTTTCAGATGAATTCATGTACATCGATATCGGCCTGCGCAATTACAAGGAGCCCAGTTACGGCAACCGCTATTTCCACATCTACCTGGAAAAACTTTTCATGGAAGCGGCCGCCACCCCGCTGCAGGGCACGCGCATCTTTTGGGGATTCATCATTGCGCTGACGGTCGGGTTGGTTTACTATAACGCGCGCAGCTTCCTGCGCGGCAGCCGTCCGCTGCATGGCCTGCTGGCCGCGGCTTTCTTTTTGTCTTTTTCTTTCTTAATCGATTACTCGGGCGAGCCGGCTGTGGACCTGACCGCCATGTTAATGGTGGCGCTCTACCTGACGGTCTATTGCTATGGCCTGCGCCATGCTGAAAAGCGCCGGGTTACGCTGGTGCTGCTGGGCATGCTGGCTTTCCTGTCTTTCAAGACCAAGGAAACCACGCTCTTTATCAATTACCTGCTGCTGGGGTTCGCGCTGGATGAAAAAGACCAATGGCAGTGGCGCCGGCTGCTCGATATGCTCAAGCCGCTGTTGATCGGCCTGGCGATTGGCGTATTGATATTTTTGCTGCTGGACGGCTTTATCCTGGGCGACCCGTTCTTTGCTATCCGCCCTGCCACCTTCGGCGCCATCTTTACGCATTACGATTTCGGACGGGTTTTCTTTGAGGACCCGCAGAACTGGTATCACGAATATTTCCTGGATGACCTGCTGCTGCCTTTCCTGCTGTTCATTGTGAGCGGACTGCGCCTGCGCGAAGAGCTGGACGTTCCGCGCAAACTGGTATGGGCCTATCCGCTGCTGATGGCGGCCTTTGTTACGCTCAACATGGTCAAGATCCCCTGGGGCATCATCGAGCGTTTCTACTTCCCGGCTTTACCCGTGGTGGCCATGCTGGCGCCGCAGTTCCTGCGCTTCGAACTGCCAAAGGACAGACATTCCTGGTTGGGCTTTGGGCTGCTGCTGGCGGCTGCGGCGGGGCTGGTTTTCGCGCTGCGGGCACTGCTGCTGAATTATGCCGTTTCCATGTCCTTCGACGCTTCCAGCTTGCTGGACAGCCTGTATTACCCGGTGCTGCTTTCACTCTTGCTGGCAGCGGCTATCTGGATCGCTAAGTTCAACTGGGGCAGCATCGTCCTGCCCCTTTTCTGCGTCGCCGCCATGCTGCTCTCACCGCTGATGCATAACTATAAATACTTCGTGCGCTATCAGAAAGTCAACGAGCGCTATGAGGATTTGACCTATCCGTTCTGGACCTTCCCCGCGGATTTGGTGATTGAACCGGATGACCGCCTGTACGTTTCACCGCGGATGGATGAGGAATATGCCATGCTGAGCGATGACCCCAACGACGTGGTGGCCATGTATAACTTCTACCACGACGCGCGCATTTCGGAGGATAACGTCTTCATGGGGTATCTTCCCGAAGCCATGTTCAGCCAATTGACCGAAAAGCGCCACAGCCACGCCCTGCTGACCATGTCGGATTGGGAACTGCTGCAAGCCGACTCGGGCCAACTGGAAGCCATCCAGGAAATGTATCAGGTCAAACTCGATTTGCAGCGCCGGCTGGTGCTGCTGGTGCGCAAGTAAAACAACCCCGCAGAAACGGGGTTGCGCGAATTTTACATTCTTCAGCAGGTTTTTTTATTGGATGTTCTCGTGCGCGAAAGTGGCGTTGGAAAGCCGCGCCACCAGTTCACCGCGCGTGTCGCACCAGATGTGCTGCAGCGGACAGGCCTCACCAAAAGGGCAGCTGGCCGCGTTCACGGCGCACTCGTTCAGCATGACCGGCCCATCGATGGCTTCGATCACATCAAGCACCGAAATCTGCTCCGGCCGCCTGGCCAGCGAAACTCCACCGCGCGCGCCGCGCGAGGTCTGGATCAGCCCGGCCAACGATAGCTGTGAAACGATCTTGGCCAGGAAAGAGGGCGGGATCTTCTGATTCTCGGCGATGGCGCTGGTGGATGCTTTTTCACCCCCATTCAGCCGGGAGAGGAAGATCACGGCTCGCAGGGCATAATCGGCTTGGCGTGTGATCTGCATGATAAATATTCCTCTTTGGATAAAATAACTACAAATTGTCCAAAATTAAGTGTATAGGAAAAAATCTTTTCTGG
>CAZDUN010000046.1:0-14208 GCA_964508615.1 uncultured Pelolinea sp.
GGATTGGTTGGAGCCGTTGTTGGCGTAATTGCAGCCTTCCTGATGGAAAGGTCCTCCGAAATGGAAGGCGAACAATCCAGGCTGACCGGCAAGAAAGCATCCAGAACAGCCATGGGGATCATTTCGCTACTGTGGTCATTGATCGAGAAAAGGTAAGCCGGGGCTTTTCCATCGCTATAACCCAAACACGCGTTAATCCACTGCATGAGCCGGAACTTATCTTTCAATACCCTGATCTGTGGCAGGCTTTCCCAGGAAACCATCATCGATATCCAGCATAATGTTTCCGCCAACAAAATCGGCGGAAATTTGCTCTATACTGCCTATGGTTTCAATCTGTGGAGAAAGGGAGCCGGCCTGGCAGCCAAGGTCGGTGAAAGTTTCCCGGAAGAATGGCTGTCCGAAATCGCCAGGGGCGATTTCAACATCACCGGTATCAGCCGCCTTCCTTATGATGTGGATATGCGCGCTTTTTATGCCTTCACCAATGAGTATGAATACCGCACGGATAATCCACAAAAATATTTCGGTGAATTGGGGCTGCCCTTCCCAAAATCGCTGCTGGGGTACTCACCCAGTCCTTTTCAATTGGATAATCGCAAAACTGCCTCGGCATTTTCCATGAGAGGGGATGATTTACCAACTGAATTCCTTGATTGCCTTTTTGCCTATTTTTGTCCGCTGGATTTTTACACGCACAGCCTGGTTCCCCCATTGCTGCGATCCAATCCGGGCAGCGTGGTAATCATCAATCCGGGCGAAGGGTATATGCATCCTTCCTTTTGGCATGATATCCCCACCCTGCTGCGCGGCTGCACGGCGGTTATCACCACCATCCAACGCCTGGAAAAATTGTTTTTAGGCCGCAGCAAGGATATCTGGGAGATGATGCAAATGATCGCGGATTTCGGTGTGGGATTGGTGGCGGTCACCGCCGGGCCGGAAGGCCAGTATCTTTACGATCACACCGCGAAGAAAAAATATCACATTCCTGCTTACCCCGCCAGGGTGATCGATACCATCGGCGCCAGCGACGCATTTGGGGGCGCGTTCCTGGCTGGCTACAGCCTGCATTTCGATCCCGTGTTGGCTGCGTTGATGGGCAATATTTCAGCCAGCATCAAAGTGGAAGGCAGTACACCGTTCTTCCTGCGCGACGCGCTGCCCGATTTGGCCAGAGCCAGGTTGGAAATTTTGCGCGACAAGGTCGAAAGCTGCTGACCTAGCCAAAACGCATGATCTTCCAGCGCAGGGCAATCGAATCGCGAGTGCTGGAGACAGCTTTTTTGCATATTTTCCTGATAATAACGCGGTAGATTCCGTGCAGTTCGGCCGGGCTGCCCTGCTGTATCTTCCCGTAAACCGCCCGGTGAAAAGCATCGATAAAACGATCGCTGTCCTCGCGCGCCAACCCGATGAAAGCAAAGGTGCGTTTGAGAAACTCGGCGGCGGTTTCTTGCCGGCCGGCTTTCGGGCTGGCAAGTCGCGCCAATCGCCTGATGCGCGCGTACATCTTCTCCACTTCCGACGTTCTTTCAACCCTGGCCCATGCTTCCAGCCAGCGCGGGCAAGCATGCCCGTGCTGGCGCATGCGCTCTTGCATGAGGATCGGGAGGCGGTTTTGTTCGATGCGCAAGATGAATATTTGCACTGCCAGCCAGACGAGCAAAGGCAGCAGCAGCGCTAAAAGCAGCCAGGGAAGCACATCCATCAACGTCTTTTCATCTTGGATGATCTGTGGTTCTTCTGAATACTTCGCCTCGATTTGTTGAAACGCGCTTCTATCCGCAACGACTTCCGCGCTTCCATTCAACAGGGCAAAGCGCTCACGCGGATCGATCATTTCCTGCACAGCATCAGATGCAGTTGATTCCGGGTAATCCAGGCTTGGCTGCAGCGGAGTGGGCTCGAGGATCACCCAGCCAATCCCGGGAAAGTACACCTCAGCCCAGGCATGCCCATCCTTGACCTGAACTTTGAAAGTAGCGCTGTCATCCTGACGTTCACCTTGCGCGTAACCCGCCACGAAGCGAGCCGGAATGCCGGCTGATCGCAGCAAGATCACCTCGGCGGTCGCGAAGTAATTGCAATAGCCCTCTTTGCCCTTGAAAAGAAACCACTCCAGCGCGTCCTCATCCGGCGGGATTTTTACGTAGTTGCGATAACGATAAGTACTACGGAGATAATTGGTAATCTTCAATGCGCTATCGATGGGGGTCTTTTCACCCACGCTGAGTTCACGCGCCAGCGCTGCGATATTTTCCGATAGTCCGGGCGGTATAGATAGATAATGTTCACGAATCTCCTGCGGATAATCCTCTCCAGCCGCCCTAAGCGCATTCAATGTGGGTTGGTTGAGTGCCCCTTCCACCAGCACGCTTTCACCGCCGTGAATCAGCTGATCGTCCGTTATCGCCAGCACATCCCAAGCGCCACCTTCAGAAAGGAAGTATGTGATCTCCACTGGCCTTTCAACCGCATACAGGAGTGGCAACGCGAATACAGTCCGGCTAGGGTCTTTGTACGTGAACAGGTAGTCTCCTCTAAAGATGGCGTATAAGCCATCCGATTCCCAGGCAGGGTCTTCAATCGGTTCTGTTTGAATATCCGAGTTTTGCCAATAGCCGTTTTGATAATCCGCGTAAACCCGGCCGCGCCAGTAATAACGGTTGGAAACGGTGATATCTTCAGGCACCTGAACAGTGAAGACTTCATCCGCTTTCAGGCTGCGGGCTATTCCCAGCGCGATCACATCTCCAAAGCCGCCCTCGCCAAATCCAGCCTGCTGGCGTAAAGGAAAGAGAAAATTCTTAAGCGCCTCCCAGGAAGTGGTATATTCGCGCTGCACTGATCCGTGCTTCTCATCTTCATCGATCAATTCCGTAAATACCCATGGCAAGCCGAAGGCAAATATCGTCAGGAAAAGCGCAAACACAGCCACAGCCCGCATCATCGCCGATGAACTGTTTTTATCTTCTCTAACCTTGCGTTTTTCCCAAGCGGCGCGAGTCGATAGATAGTGCAGCCGGCTGATCCAAAAGATGCAGATCGCAGAAAAGGCGACGATTATTCCATATTTACGCTGGCTTTCAGGCAGAAAGAACTGGATGGTATAAAACGCCAGGATAAACACGGCTGCGGGATACCACGGTTTGCCAGTGCGGGTCAAGTGAAAACCCGACCACAATCCAGCAAAGCAGAACAACCCCCCGATTAGTGTCAGAAACAAAATGCCATCCTCCAGCGGCACATTGCGGCTGAGTTGATCACAAGCTTTGGCTACACGGCTGCCGAATTCGGCCAGCCGGTTCATCCATAGCGGGTCATCACTCAGCGCAAAAAGCAGCTGCCAGGCCAAAATCGCGCTGCCATACAGCCAAATCAGAACACGCGCTGTTTTTTTTGAAAAGGAGGATTGACCGATCAATAAACCAAAAATAACGCTGAGCAGCGCGATAGCCGTTAGCTGGTTCAGGTTATAGGTCCAGTAAGTCATTTCCAGCGAGAATGCCGTGATAAAAACGAGCAGCAACAGGCTAAATACCGCGGGTGGGTCCCAGAATCGGATTCTCATTTCTTCCACAAGATGAGTGTAGCGCAGCCGAAAAAACGCGTCAATCATTCATCCGGATAATATCCGTTCATCAGTTACAATATACCCATACTTGATGGAGAGAGCATTACATGAACAAAACCATTAAATTCTTCGCTGGCGCCCTCATCGGAGCGGCTGCCGGTGCAATCGCAGTCACGCTGCTGGCTCCGGAAAGCGGGGATGAAACCCGCACGGCCATCCAGGAAAAAATGACCGGCTTGCGCAATCAATTATTGGATGCCGCCCGCGCGAAAAGGGAAGAGCTGGAAGCCGAGTGGGAAAGTTATAAGCAAGCCAGTTAATTCAGGCGGGTAATTTTCAACCGGTAAACGGCGGGAATTCGCGTGTAACGCGTTAATCCGCTGATGGCCAGGATCGCGCCGCTATTTCCATTTTGGTTTTCGATTTCTATATCCAGGTTCATGCCAGCTGGGTTGATCCATTTTTGCACGGATGGGTTGAAATCCTGTCGAATCACGACAGCAGAAAACGCCTGTGGTATGCTATTGGTGATGCGCACAAATCCTTGCGCTCCCCAGCCGCCGCTGTCAATTTCAAAATTGCTACGGTAATTAATCGCATCGATAGAAATGTCATCAAGCAAAAAACCTTCGCCATTGACGGAAGCGTCGGTGATGTATTCGAATTGCAGTGTGACCTTTTGCCCAACGTAACTGGAAAGATCCACGCTTTCCTTGATCCAATCCCCGCTTTGCCCGTTATACCCGCAGCCGTAATTGGCGCCGGTAGGATCCTCGCTGGTGCAGGAAGTCGTTTGCAGGATTTGCCACTTTTTCCCATCCACTGAAGCGGTCAGATATAAATAGTCATAATCCCGCTCGATGTCATACCAGGTCCAGTAATCCAGGGTAACCGGCGCACTCACCTGGGTGAGATCGAATTCGCGCGACAAGGTTATGTGCGATTCATCGCCGTTATTGGACCACAAATAATAATCACCTGAATGCGCATCAACCGGCAGCAGCGCGGTGGCTGCGCCCCCTTCGAGTTCGACGAGGAAATCCCCGGCGCATTTCACCTGGATATAATCGGTGCCGTACTGATTCACGCTGCGCTGCAGCCAATCACCATCGCAAGAGATTACTTCGCCGCTGGAAAAGGTTGGCAGATCCTGTTTTTCGCCATAGCCATAAAGCCCATCCTGGAGCTGGTCATTTTGCAACAGGTTGGCGATTGTCCAATTCTGAAAAACCTGGTCGCCAGGCCGGATGCTCTCCAACCAGCCGGGGTCATAGCTGCCCATCTTTTGCGCAAGGGTATCATCCAGGCTGGCGAGGCCGTCTTTGGGATTTTGGATGATTTCATGGATGGTTTGAGCGCCAAACTGCGACAATAAGTAGCGCGTGAATAAATAAGACGCGCCATAATGCGGCGCCGAATCACCCTGGTCATCACCAGGCCAGAAATTCAACTGCAGGTCCGGATCGAAAGCAAAATAATAATCGAAGCCGCCAATGTCATAGCCATTCAAATAAACCGCCAATTCCGAAAAACCCTCATTCAACCAGGAGGTCTCATTGCGGTCGTGATTCCAATGGATCATGTGCTGGAATTCATGCGCCAGCACGCCATAGGTATAAGGGTCCTCCAGGTTGGAATAATCGGCGGAAAGGTAAAACATCTCGGCCGTGTTGGAGTATGCCCTTACTTCCGGCATCAGGGAGTCTGAACCGGAAAAGTACCCAGCCGCGCTGCCCAAAGCCTGCGCATACACGATCACCAGGTGCTCATCATTATCCACGCCCGGCGTCCATTCGCTGCCAAAATAAAGCCGGTCCGTCGGGTAAATGTGGTTCTCAAAAGTTTCACATAACTGGATCACATCCTCGCGATCATACGCCAATCCTTGTTCGACCCAAAAATATAAATGCGGGGTTTGATAAATCAGCTCAGCCGTGATCTCGCGGTAGAAATTCTCATCAACCTCCAGGATCCAAAATTTCTTTTGCGCTCCATTGACGGGTATCGCCGGTTCTTCCATCAATTGGACGCGCGCATCGGTCACGCCTTTAAAATGATCAGCCAGCTGCAGTGGATCATTTTCAGGGATCAGGGTGTCTTCCAACGTTCGCAGCGTTTCCATTCCCGGAAGAAGGACGCTTGCGGTCGGCTCCAGGGTCAGCGTCGGCGTTGCTTGCTCAATCACAGCTTCCGCGCTGGCAGGCATATCGGTGATTTCGGCGGTGCTGGTGGCTGCTTGCGTTTCGGCAGCCTGATTCATGCGTGAGAATTGATTCAACAGCAGGGCAATGTTGACACTAACCAGGAGCAGGCCGAAGAATAAAATGCCGAGGAAGAGTTTTTGCAGTCCTGAATTCTGTTCTGCCAATGTGTTTTTCTCAGGATTCATTAGTTACTGCTATTTTTTGATCCATCAATGCCGCATGAAAAGTCGAAGCTGCCAATCCCAGTGAAATCCACCAATAAGGCATGGCGAAAGAATCGATGCTGAAACCTTCCAGGATGAGCGCCACCAGGACAAAACAGCCCATCAATCCCAGGGTTTCATACGTTCTCATCCTGGAATGCATTTTCGCGGTGAATTCAGGCAGCAAGGAAAACAACCAGCCGATGAATAGCGAAAAACCCACCATGCCAGTCTCCGCAAGCAGGCGCATCCACAGGCTTTTGATATTCAACAGTAAGGTCGTGCGATTTAATAATTCTTCGACTTCAACCAATGACCAACCGTAAGCCGGCAGATACCTGGTGAAATAGAAACCGGCGTTGCCCAAGCCAACACCCATGAAAGGGTAAGCATTAAAGATATTCCAACCTGTCAACCAATAAATCACGCGATCGCCGAATTTTAATTCATTGAAAAAGCGCAGCAAGGGATCATCCTGGGCGAAAGTGAAATTGAACAGGTTCTGCATGCGCGGGTCGATCCTGGTGAAGGCATAAATACCCGCCAGGATGACTGCCAGATAGAGCAATACCAGCAGCCATGAAATCAATTTCCGCCCAGGGATGAAAGAACTTGAGGATGATCGTTTTTGAAAAAAACGCTGCAGGGCTGTAACGATTTTCCCATGCGCCATTAAGGCCACGACCGCCAACACCAAAACAAATGCGGCAATGCCCACCCGCGAAAGTGTGAACAGCAGCGCCCCCATACCGCCCGCCAACAGTAAGTTCTCAAAGGTTAGGAACCCAAGGTGAAATTTGTGGAATGTGGTCTTTTTCAAGCTGGCAGCCAGCCACAACGGCAGATAAAGCATATTCAGTTGGTGCGCCAGCCAGGAAGGCTCCAGCGCGAAACCATTGATACGCTGGCGATAGAGCACGCGCGCTGATAACAATCCCTGAAAATCAAACATCCACTGCGGATAATGGCGCGGACCATACCAGAAAATCACCTGCAGCGCGCACCACAACAGCATCACCAGCCCGCTCCAGTTGATGATCTGCAGCGTCAATCGCAAATCCGTTCCGGACTCAGGAAATGAACTGGCAGTGATGAAGAAACCCAAACCGATCAATAGCGTGGCGAAAGCCGAAAATGTGGGGGCGAACTGGTCGATTCCCTTGAAAGCCGGGATATGGTAGAAAAGCGAAAGCATGGTGGCCATGCCTGCCGCGAGGCTGAACAAGACCAAAGGCAGGATACTACCCGAAAATTTCCTGCCAGATAAAAATCCGGGGATGAACCAGATTGCCATCAACGCCAACATGAACAGGATGGCTGGGCTGGCTACGGAATCGGAGTGCAGCAGGCGCGCCACGAATGGCATGCTGCTGATAGGTAGGACGGCAACCAGCGCGAACCAGCTGTAACGGCTGGCCTGACGGAAGAATTCATTCATGCTTTGGATTCTGTTCTCTTGAAAACCGAACTGCCAGCAAGAAAATGGCTGCCAGCAGCCCGGTGAGCATCCCGCTTAATACCAGCATACCGGTCTGATAACGCACCGGCTGAGCGGGCAAATCTGCTTTATCCGAAAGGGATACCGCCAGGGCGGAGAAAAGCCCGCGGCTTTGCGCCAACTCGCCAGTGATCAGCGCACTAGTGTCGCTTATGGCAGCCAGGATACCGTCAAGGTTTTGCAGCGTGCATTCCGCTGATCCGCCGCCTGCCTGCGTGCCGCGCTGCAAGCACAGTTCCAGGCCGGTCAACACCTCCTGATAAGATGCCGCCATGCGCGCGTGTTCCAGGGAGGCCTGCAGGACGGCGTCAGCTTGTTCCTGCCAAGCTGTGACTACCTGTTGGGCGAGGGCCGGATCGCTATCCCGATAGCGGATTGCCCAGCGGAATTCCTCGCGGTCGAATATCGCGTCTTCGAAGAATTCCTCACGCGAAAGGTCCATGCCTGCGGATTTCAAAGCCGTCAACGCGGCGCTGACCACCTCATCGGAAAAAATGATGTCCCCCACCCCGCGCATGGCCTGGTCTTCTTCAATATCGGTCAGCGCGCCGGTTTGGGTGTAATCGATGGTTACAGTGAAAACCGCGTTGGCTTCGTATAAAGGGTCAAGAAAAGAAGTAACACCCCAAGCCAACAGCCCGCCCGTAATCATGGCCATTACCAGGCATAACCAGCGGGAGGTTACAGATTTGAGCAAGTCTAAAAAGTTGATGTTTTTCACAATGCGTGCCTAATCTTGTTGAGCTACAAAATTGACCACAACCAGGTTCTTTTCGCAATCCGCGAAAGTATCGAAAGGGTAAGCTTCGGATAAGGCGTTGCCATTCAGGTCAAGCACCTGGATGGTCAAGCTCCCGCTGGTCGCGCCGGCGGCATCCGCCAGCTGGATTTCATACCCGCCCGGGCCATACACATCCGCTGCGGGAATACCGGTCACACCAGCAAGGTCAATATTGGTTGAGCCGATCTTGCCTTTGACGACCATCACCAGGTTGATCTGCGGCGTGCCGTCCGCCCCGAACACCTGTCCGGCCACTCCCATCCAATCGCAGCCGGCATCCGTGTGCGCGAAATTGCCAATATACAGGGGCGCGTCCATCTGAAGCGTGTAAGGCAGGGGCGTGCGGGTTTGGGTGGGGGTCAGGGTCTGAGTGGGTGTTGAAGTTTTTGTGGGGGTCGATGTTTTGGTTGGTGTAAGCGTGTTGGTGGGCGTCAGAGTTTTTGTAGAAGTCTGAGTGACTGTGGCTGTGTTTGTGATTGTGATGGTGGCGGCGCTGGTCGGCGTAAGCGTATCGGTCGCAATGGCTTCTGCGGTTTCAACCATCGCAGTCGGTGTAGTCTCCGGTATTAAATAGCAGCCGGATAACAACAAGCTCAAGATAACAATGAAAAAGCCAACTCTTTTCATTCCAGCCTCATTGATCACAAAGATATTTTACTTGTTTCTTTTTTCATTCGGGTTCATCCAGATACAATTTCTGTGTGCGGACGATCTGGTAAACATCGAACGGCAGGTAATAGCGGAATGGCTTATTTGCAGAAACCAGTGAACGGATCTGGTTGGAAGAAATTTCCAAAAGCGGCGCTTCGATAAAATCCACCCGGGCAGTCAACCCGGGAAAACGCCCCTCCAGTTCGCGCATGCAGATGGTTTCTCCCGGCCGGCGCATCACGCCCAACCGATCGCAAGCGCGGATGAACAGGTCTGGCTCATGCCAGCAGGGCAAGTCATGCAGCGAATCTCCGCCCATCAGGAAGATCAATTCCGCCTGCGGTCGCTGCTGCCGCAGCAAGCGCATGGTGTCCAGGACATAGTGCGGTCCCGGGCGGTCGATATCGACGCGGGATAACTCAAATTTTTCATCGTCGTCGATGGCTGCCAGCACCATCTCAATGCGGATTTCCACCGGCGAGATTTTCTTGCCGACTTTATGCGGAGGGTTGGGCGCTAACACCCAAAGCACGCGGTCAAGTTTGAGTTCAGCATAGGCTTCCATCGCCAAGATCAGATGACCGACATGCGGCGGATCGAAAGTCCCGCCGAAAATGCCCAACCGTTCTCTTTTTCCGCTCAATCCTGCCAATTTTCGCTCCAAACCAGTTCATGCTTGCCGATCAACACGCGGTCGCCTTCCTGCACGCCGGCTTCCAGCATGGCGGTTTCCACGCCCATCGACTCCAGGATGCGGTGGAAACGCCGCACGGATTCAAAGTATTCCCAATAAGTCATGGCTGCCGCGCGCTCGATGGCTTCACCTTTGATTTGCCAGCCGTTGGATATGCGCGCAACTTCGAATGCTTTTTCCCTGGCTTCCGGCCGGTAAACCGGCAGGCTGGGCTGCTCCTCAATCACTGGCAGATTTACCAATTCCTGGTGAGCTTTCCATAATATCTCTTCCAGATGCTGATGGGTCAATGCTGAAATGGTATTCAGGGTTACGCCTTTTTTCTTAAAGATTTTTTCGATTTCGGGTAAGCGCTCCGCTACCTCAGGCATGTCAATCTTATTGAGCGCCACCACCTGGGGTTTGCGGCCCAGTTCAGGGTCAAACAAGGATAGCTCGGTGTTGATTTGCGCGTAATCCGCCAGCGGATCCTGTGAGCTGCCATCCAGCAGGTGAATCAACACTTTGGTGCGCTGGATATGCTTGAGGAATGCGTCCCCCAGCCCCAAGCCGGTATGCGCGCCTTCGATTAGGCCCGGGATGTCCGCCAGCACCAGGATCACGTCGTCGCTCAACACAACCACGCCCAGATTGGGAACCAGGGTGGTGAAGGGATAATTGGCGATCTTCGGTTTGGCATTGGTAACCGCGGCCAACAGGCTCGACTTGCCGGCATTGGGCATGCCGATGATACCGATATCCGCGATCAATTTCAACTCCAGATGCAGGCGCTTTTCCTGGCCTGGTTCGCCCTTTTCAGCGACACGCGGCGCCTGACGGCGCGCGTTGGCAAATTTGGAATTTCCGCGCCCCCCGCGGCCGCCCGGGCAAGCCACGAAATCATCGCCGTCTTCCACCAGGTCGAACAGCACATCGCCGCTGCCCAAATCCGTAATCAGCGTGCCCGGCGGGACTTCGATCACCAGGTCCGGCGCGGATTTACCGGTCATGTTATTCACGCCCCCGCGCTTGCCATCCTCGGCGACGTAAACGCTACGGTGGCGGAATGCTTCGAGCGTGTTCAAATGCGTATTGACACGGAAACGGATATCCCCGCCCTTGCCACCATCCCCGCCATCAGGTCCGCCGCGGTTGACGTACTTTTCCTTATGGAAATGCACCATCCCGTCTCCCCCCTTGCCGGAGCACACTTCGATATCGACCTCATCTACAAACATGGGCTTATTATAAAGCAGGTATGCAAGTCAGGTTACACAAAGAAAAAGAGGCTGGGAATCTCCCCAACCTCTTCGTATGAATTTTCGTGCAAAGGCTTATTTCGAGAATTTCCTGGCCAGCAAATCCTTCAGCGTGGGTGTGCCGATCTCCTGCAGTTCGTAGCGCACGCGCTGCATGGGCTTATTGACTTTGATCACGCGCGTCAGGTCGATGGGCGTGGCGGAAATCACCATATCCACATCCGCCTGGTTGATGGTTTTTTCCAGATCAGCGATCATGGCATCGCCGTAACCCATGGCCGGCAGAATGGGGCCGGTGCCGGGATACTTGGCGTAGGTTTGGGCAATCGTGCTGACCGCGTAAGGGCGCGGATCGACAATTTCAGCGGCGCCGAAACGCCGCGCGGCCACCCAGCCGGCTCCGTATTTCATTTCGCCGTGGGTCAGCGTCGGGCCGTCCTCGATCACCAGCACGCGTTTGCCCCGGATGGCCGAGGGATCATCGACAAATAACGGTGAAGCAGCTTCGATGACCACCGCTTGCGGATTGATACGATTAAGGGATTCCCGCACCTTGATGACATTCTCCGGTTCAGCTGTATCAACTTTATTGATGACAAATGCATCCGCCAGGTGCAGGTTGGTCTCGCCGGGGTGGTAGCTGACCTCGTGACCGGGCCGATGCGGATCAGCCACCACGATGGAGAAATCGGGAACATAAAATGGGAAGTCGTTATTACCGCCGTCCCATAAAACGATATCCACCTCGGATTCCGCCTGGCGCAGGATATCGGCGTAATCCACACCGGCATACACGATCACGCCATTGTCCAGGTGTGGTTCGTATTCCTCGCGCTCTTCAATAGTGCATTCGTGCTTATCCAAGTCTTCATAAGAGGCAAAACGCTGCACGCGCTGCTTGACCAGGTCGCCGTAAGGCATGGGGTGGCGCACTGCCGCGACCTTGAAACCCATTTCGATCAGGATCAAGGAAACGCGTCGAGTGGTCTGGCTCTTGCCTGAACCGGTGCGCACGGCGCACACGGAAACGACCGGTTTGCTGGATTTGATCTGGGTGTTATGGATGCCCATCAGACGGAAATCCGCCCCGGCAGCCAGGACTTGCGAAGCTTTGTGCATGACATATTCATGCGGTACATCACTATAGGCAAAAACGACTTGATCGATATTATGCTGCTTGATTAATGAATTCAATTCACTTTCCGGGAAGATCGGAATTCCCTCCGGATACAGCTCACCAGCCAATTCCCGCGGGTACTTGCGCCCCTCAATATTCGGGATCTGGGTAGCCGTGAAAGCAACCACTTCATACTCCTGATTGCCGCGGAAGAACGTGTTGAAATTGTGAAAATCCCGTCCCGCAGCTCCCATGATGATAGTTTTAATTCGACCCATTCATTTCTCCTTTTATTATTATTTTTCTTACATTACCTCGGGAACTTCGATTCCCAAAAGATTCAGGCTGTTGGTGATCACCTGTTTGGCAGCGGCAGTCATGCGCAAGCGGAAATCGCGCGCGGCTCCTTCCGCTGTCAGCACCGGGCAGTTGTTGTAAAAATTGCTGAAAACCTTGGCCAGTTCGAAGGCATAATTCGCAATCAACAGCGGACGCATGTCTTTCGCCGCCCGCTGGACTTCCTGCGGAAAACGCGTCAGGTAATCCACCAGCTCAACTTCGTCTCTGGATAAGGTATACCCCACTTGCCCGCTTTCGGGTATGGAGAATTGTACTTTTCTCAGTATGCTGTTTGCCCTGACCGCGGCATACTGGATATAGGGCGCTGCCTGGCCGTTCACGTCCATGGCCGCGTTCCAGTCGAAGGTGATGATCTTGGTCTTATCGCGGTTGAGCAGCGAATACTTGATCGCGCCGATGGCTACCGTCTGCGCCACCCTGGCTTTCACATCTGCCGCCAGATCCGGGTTCTTTTCCTCAACGATCACGCGCGCGCGTTTTTCCGCTTCCGAGATCAGGTCTTCCAGCAGCACCACCGTACCTTCGCGCGAGGCAATGGTGACGTTGCCGGGCAGATTCACGATCTCATAGGCCAGATGGTAGCAATTTTTCGCCCACTCATAACCCATCAATTCCATGACTTTAAAGATCTGCTGCATATACAACGATTGGCGCACATCGATCACATAAATGGATTGGTCGAGGGGATATTCAGCGAATTTCTGGATAGCCAGCGAAAGGTCTTTGGTGGAATAGAGCGAGGTGCCATCCGAGCGCAGGATGACCAGCACGCGGTATTTTTCTTTCGTGCCCATGATGGTATCCAGGTCAACGATCACGGCACCTTCCGGCCGTTCGTCCTTCGCAATGCCCTTATCGATCAAGCCGCTTACGATATCTTTGCCGGAATCTTCCACGTCGCTTTCAAAATAAACACGGTCGAAATGAATTCCCAGCAGATCATAGACCTGCTTAAAAGCCTCCAGCGACCACTGGCGCGTTTGTTTCCACAAAGCCACAATTTGCGGGTCGCGTTCATCCCAGCGTTTGAACAAAGCGCGCACCTGCTCATCCAGGTCCGGATTTTCCTCCAACCGTTTAACTGCTTCGGCGTACAAACCGCCCATCCAGCGCGTCATGCCATCGCGCGGGGGTTCTTCACCATTGTGGTAATGGATGTAATTCCATAACCATTTGATCACATGCAAGCCGATATCGCCGATGTAGTTTGAGCGGATGACCTTGCTGCCGCTGAAAGCGATGATTTCGCATACGGATGATCCCAGCACCATATTGCGCAGGTGGCCAACATGGAAAGCTTTGTGGGTATTAGGCTGCGAGTATTCCACCATCACGGTCCTGCCGCTATCGGCGCCCCGTCCAAAATCCGCGCCCTGCGCCAGCACAGAATCCACCACGCGCCGGGCAAAGGCATCCGAATCGAAATACAGGTTCACATAGCCATTGACCGCTTCTACCTTTTCAAATTCTGGCGGCAGGTCCAGACGATCGCGAATCATTTCAGCCATTTCAGCAGCGCGTTCCTTGACATTCACCTGCTTGCCGCTTTTGGCTTCCGCGGAAGCTGTCCCAAACATGGAAGTGGCGATGCCCCAGTGGCCGCTAAAGGGTATCCATGACCATTTCAGCGCTTCCTGCGGCAAACCCGCCTGTTTCAGGATGGTATTAATTTGTTCTTGAATGAGGGTTTGTTCGTTTTCAAACATCATCTTTATTTTATATCTTTTGAAAACAAAAGCGGGCAGATTGTTCATCTCCCGCTTTAATTTGGTTCTTCAATTACCGCGCTGCTGCAATTATTCCATTTTATTGAGCTTCTTCATCAGGCGGCTCTTGCGGCGCGCGGCATTGTTCTTATGGATAATGCCCTTGGTCGCGACCAGGT
>CAZDUN010000047.1:0-14037 GCA_964508615.1 uncultured Pelolinea sp.
CATGTACAACGTGCGCGGGATTGGCGTTGCGGTCAAGGTCAGCACGTCGATCTCCGTGCGCATCTTCTTGAAGTACTCCTTGTGCGTCACGCCGAAGCGCTGTTCCTCATCAATGATCAGCAGCCCCAGGTCTTTGAAGATCACGTCATTCTGCAGCAGGCGGTGTGTGCCAATGACGATATCCACCTCACCTGCCTCCAGCTGCAGCAGGATCAAATCTTGCTCTGCCGGGCTGCGGAAGCGCGAGAGCATTTCCACGCTCACCGGGAAGGGTGCCAGGCGTTTTCTGAAAGATTCGAAGTGCTGCTGTGCCAGTACGGTGGTGGGCACCAGCACAGCCACCTGCCGCCCGTCCATCACCGCCTTGAAGGCCGCGCGCAGCGCCACCTCGGTCTTGCCGTAGCCCACATCGCCGCACAGCAGGCGGTCCATCGGGCGCGCGCGCTCCATGTCGCGCTTGACCGCTTCAATCGCCTTGGCCTGGTCTTCCGTTTCCGTGTAGGGGAAGCTCATCTCCAGGATGCGCTGCCACTCCGTGTCATTTTTATACGCGTAACCCTGCACAGTCTGGCGTTTGGCGTAAAGATCCAGCAGATCCGCCGCCACTTCTTTGACCGCTTCGCGCACTTTGTCCTTGACCGCGATCCAGTCTTTCCCGCCCAGGCGGGTCAGATGCGGGTTGCGTTCATCCGGCCCGATGTATAAACTCAAGCGGTCGGCCTGATGCACTGGCACGAACAACTGGTCGTCGTCTGCGTATTTGATTAATAAGAAATCGCGCTCCACGCCTTCGATGGAGCGCTGTACCAGGCCGGCAAAGCGCCCGATGCCGTAATCCACGTGCACCACCCAATCACCGGGTTTTAGATCGGCGTAAGAGACCTCCGGCCCCTCGTATCCCCTGGCGCGCATGCGGCGCGGGCGTGGGCGTTCCCACCCGAAAATTTCGCTGTCGGTCAGCAGGTATTCGCTTCTGCCACACGGATAGCGTACCTGCCAGCCGGCGTTCAGGCTGCCATCGATGTAGGATAGTTGATTGGTCCCCGCGCGCGACCCGCCCACTTCTTTCAACCGGTCGATCTGCCGGGATACGATGGCGATGCGCTGGTTCTTTTCCTGCGCTTTCGAGATGAAATCGAACAGATCATCCAGTTGGCTGCCGAAACGCGGTCCGGGCGAGAACGCGTGCGAGAGCGGATGCACCTCGTCGCTCAACGGATAACCCAGGTCGATCGCGCTGAAGCGTGTCATATTATCGTTGATCTCTGACCAGGTGACATAAGGCAGGGGAAAATCCGCTGGAATGCCGCCCGCTTCCACACCTTCCTTACGCAGTTTCAATGCCTGTTCCTCGATCTCTTCGGAAGTGACCGCCAGGGAGGCGTTGTTGTCCAGCAGAATGATGGCGCCTTTCGGCAGGTAATCCAGCAGCGAGGCAGGGCTTCTGTAAGCCAGCGGCAGGTTGAATTCCAGCAGTGCTTGGCCGGGATCCTCGTTTTCGTCCGTGAAATTGCCGACCACTTCGCTAGCCGGCGGTATGAATACTTCCTGTATGACCTGGATGGAGCGCTGCGTGGCCGGGTCGAAGCTGCGCATGGAATCGATCTCATCCCCGAAAAAATCAATGCGCACCGGGTGATCCAGGTGCATCGGCCAGATATCCGCCAGCCCGCCGCGCCGCGAGAACTGCCCTGCGCCGGTCACCAGCTCTGTTGGGGCATAACCGATCTCCACCCATTTACGGCAAAGGCCGTCCACCTGCGCCTGGCTGCCGGTTTTCAGGGTGGCGCAGCCCATCAGGAATTCGCGCCGTGGGATGGTGCGCGTCATCAGCGCTTTGACTGAAGTGAAGATTACTTCGGGATACGCCTCTTCTTTGCGGTTGGGCAGGAATTTTTGCGCCAGCGCCACTAGCGTTTCCATGCGCTCGCGCCGCGTGTCCCGTCCCCAGTTGATCTTTTCATAGAATAGGGGCGCTGGTTCGGCGAAAATATAATTACTGCCGTCTTTTGACCAAAAGCTGAATTCCTCGTACATGGCCTGCAGGCGGTCCGCTTTGGAAGTGACAAACAGCAGGGGTTTTTGAAGACCCTGCTGCAAGGCCGCCATGAACGGCAGGCGGATCGAGCGCGGCAGGCTGATCGGGATCTGCGCCGGCTCGTTTGCCAACTGGTTTAACAAATCTTTGAAACCATCCAGTTCATGGAACCGGATCAATGACTCAGCTTTCATCGTTCAGGACAGAACCGTTGTAAAGCGTCATGGCTTTTTCGATGCCATCCGCCAGGAAAACTTCCATCGCGTCAGCGCAGGTGTCCAGTACCTGGTTGAGCAATTCTTCGTCCGCCGCTTTGAATTTCTTCAGCACGTAGTCCACCGCATCCATGCGCCCCGGCGGCCGTCCAATCCCCACCCGCAGGCGCGGAAAGGTTTCTGAACCCAGCCGGTTGATGATGGATTGCATGCCCTTCTGCCCGGCAGAACCGCCCGACTTGCGGATGCGGATGCTGCCGAAGGGCAGGTCCAGGTCATCGTTGATCACCACCAGGTGATCCAGGTTGATTTTGTAGAACCGCACGAACGAACCCACCGCCGTCCCGGAATTGTTCATGTAGGTCTGCGGCATGACCAGTGCCACTCGTTTATTGCGTGCTGCTCCGTCGCCGGTCAGGGCTTTGAAGCGGTAACGGGCCAGGTCGATCTTCCAGCGCTGCGCCAGCCGCTGGATGACCGCGAAGCCGATATTGTGGCGCGTGTTTTCATACTCGCGTCCTGGATTTCCCAAGCCGACGAAGATAAACCACTCAAGTATGTCGCTGGTAAGCGCTTTCTTCATAAACATTTTTCAACCCAGTATAGATCGGCAACAAGTTAGTCTAACATAAGACAATCAATTAAGCAAAATTGTATTGAAAACCGCGATCTACATCATTCTTACGAGATGTTTATGGAATCGGGTGCTGGAATCTGGTATGCTATAATTAATCGCTAAGGTACAGGTTGTAGTTATGTCCGAATACCAGGAAAAACCACCCGCAGGGAATAACAAGACCGCTTTGATCGTGCTGGTAATCATTGCGCTGGCCATATTGACCGCGCTGACTTTCGGCATCGTCGCGCTGTCGCGCCAGGACGCCGAAATGACCGGCAAGGTGCGCGATATCTTCATTATCGTTCTCGCGCTGGAATCTCTGCTGCTGGGGGTTGCACTGGTGGTGCTGGTGATTCAGTTGGCGGTATTGACCAATTTAATTCAGAATGAAGTCAAACCGATCCTGGCTTCGACCAAAGAAGCTGTGAGCACCCTGAAAGGCACCAGCAAGTTCATCTCAAAACGGGCTGTTCAACCCATTATCGGCGCCAGCAGTTTTATGGCCGGCTCGCGCAAGTTATTTGAAATCATCGGTTTTATCAAACGTAAAGAGTGATTACTATCCTGAAAGGAGAATAAAAATGTCAGACCATAATGATGATTTTGGAACATTTCTAATCGGTTTTATCGTCGGAGGGATTTCCGGGGCGATTGCTGCGCTGCTGCTCGCTCCCCAATCCGGTGAGGAAACCCGCACCATGATCAAGGAAAAGACCATCGAGCTGCGCGATCAGGCCGCAACCACGGTGGAAGAAACCCTTGAAAAAGCAGAGAAAGCCGCCAACGAGGCAGTGAAAAAGGCTGAAACTCTGCTTGACCAGGCCAAAGCCAAAGCTTCGAAAATTGCCGAAGAAGGCCAGGTAGTACTTGAAGAAGCCAAAAGCAAGGCTACCAAAACAGTGAAAGGCGCGCTGAAGAGCGACAAGTCCTCCGAAGCGTAAGCTCATCTGTTTTTCTTGAACGTGGAAGCAGATCAATCGGTGGTTGTATTTCAACCGCCGATTTGTTTTATCACCAATGGAATGGCTGACACAATATCACCAGCCAGCACGGAGGCGGGTACGCCAACCTGCCTGGCCGCGGTCACGCCCGCCCGTGCGTGCATCCAGGCTGCCAAAACCGCGGCCGCATAGCTTTCCAACCCCTGAGCGATAAAACCGGCGGTCATGCCCGCCAGCACGTCGCCTGTGCCGGCTTTCGCCAGGGCCGAGCTGGCTATCGGGATCAGCGCCTTGCGCCCATCCGGCGCGGCGATCACCGTCAGCGCGCCCTTTAGAATAACCGTATGACCCCAACGGCGTGCGAATTCCCCCGCAGCAGCCTCACGCTCTGCCTGGATCGCTTCGACGCTCATGCCTGTCAGTACGGCCATTTCTCCCGGATGAGGCGTGAGCACGGCCTGGCTGCCAAGTTTTTTCTCCCAGTCCTTGATCTTCACCAGCAGCTTCAAGGCATCCGCGTCGATCACCAGCGTGGGCAGATGAAAGGCTCCTTTTTCTTGTTTCTTTTCGCTGGTTTCAAAACCGAGCGCTGTCATGCGCGCGCCCGTTGCGGATGGCTCCAGCAAGCCGCGCAGAAAGCCAAGCGTCTCATCAGCCTGTCCCCAGCCCGGCCCAAGCAGCAGGCAGGTGGCCCGCTCCAGGTTTTCCCGTACGATCTTCGCGCCTTCCGTGTTCAGCACGCCCAGCGTGTGCGGCATGATCAGCCAGGTTGCCTCCGGAAAGGCGCCTGCCACTGGTTCGTAGATCGCGCCGGGGATGGCCGCCCGCACCAATCCTGTTCCCACGCGGTATGCCGCCTGTGACGCCAGCAGAACAGCTCCGCAATAATTGACCGATCCGGCCGCAATCAGGCAGGTGCCGAAGCTGCCCTTATGCCCGTCAGCCGGCCGCCGCGGGAGTAATTCTCTTGCGATCTGCGCGTCAATGATCTCCAGGTCTGCTGTCCCCCAGGCCGGCAGGCCGGCTGGCAGACCGATATCGAGCGCCAGGATCTCGCCGGCCAATTCCAACGCGGGCTGTAGAAGCAAGCCTTGCTTGACCGCCGCCATGCACACTGTCAAATCAGCCGGCAGGCATTCCTCGGCAGCTTTGCCTTTGTCGCAATCCACACCCGATGGACAATCCACAGCCACAACCGGCGCCAATGCGCGCATTTCCTTCAGGCAAGCCAGCGCAGCTTTGGCTTCTCCCTTTAAAGGCAGCCGCGCGCCGGTTCCCAATACGCCGTCCAGGATCAGATCCGCTTCCAGCGCGGATTTTCGCAGGCTGGAATGATCCTTATCCTGCCAATCGCTGAGGATTTCTCCGCCGGCTTTCAGATACCCCGCGGTCAATGCGTCAGCGTGCCCTCGCTCTTTAATGAGGTAGGCTTGCGTTTGCCAGCCCCAGCCAGCCAGATGCGTCAATGCCACCAGGGTGTCTCCGCCGTTGTTACCCGCCCCCACCAATCCCAGCACCCTGCGCGCATCTCGCCGGAAATAACGCTGCTGGATGACGCGCGCCAATCCCAACCCGGCATTGGCCATCATTTGCTCGTAGCTCAAGCCCTGTTGGTCTGCCTGCGCTTCCAGCTCTTTCATTTGTTGGACACTGACTCGTTTCATGGCATGCCTCTCTCTTTGAACACATTATACTTGTCCGCCGGCCAGCCCCGCTCGGGAGAGTATAATTCCAGGCATGCGCCGCTACTTATATCTGGGAGTATTCTTCGCTGGTTGCGCCAGTCTGGCAGTCGAGATGTCCGCCTCACGCTTGTTGGGAAATTACTTCGGCTCCAGCAACATCGTTTGGGCGGCTATCATCGGTCTGATCCTGGTTTACCTTTCGGTCGGTTATACCATTGGCGGCAAATGGGCTGACCGTTCGCCCGAATTCGCCACTTTTTTCTCCATTCTATGTTGGGCTTCTTTATTAATTGGCTTGATCCCCCTGGCCGCGCGGCCGATCTTGCGCATGGCCAGCCAGGCCTTTGATGAAATGCGCGTGGGCCTGATGGTCGGCTCATTTGTTTCCGTCCTGGTGCTTTTCAGCCTGCCGGTTACACTGCTGGGCACCGCTTCTCCCTTCGCGATCCGCATCGCCATGGAAGATAAGGAACATGCCGGCAAGCTGGCCGGTAAAATTTACACCATCTCCACCCTGGGTTCGTTCCTGGGTACTTTTCTGCCAGTGCTGGTGCTGATCCCGGCTATCGGCACCTACCGCACATTTGTATCACTCAGCGCCGGTTTGATGCTGGTTTCCCTTTCCTGTTTGTGGATGACCGTCGGCAGAAGCGCCGCCTTGCGTTTGTTGTGGATGCCCCTGCTTTTAGCGCTGGTCACCTGGTTCGGCCTGAGCGGTTTTGATAAACAAGCCGGGGGCATTATTTACGAGGGTGAGTCTTCATATAACTATATTCAAGTGCAGCAGGTGGGTGATTATCGCATCCTGCGTCTGAACGAAGGCCAGGGTATTCATTCCATTTACCACCCGACCCAGGAAAACTTCTACGGTGCCTGGGAACAGGTACTGGTCGCGCCCTTTTTCAATGAAGCGCCGGTTGAGCTGGGGGATGTGCGCCGGATTGCCATCCTCGGCCTGGCCGCAGGCACCAGCGCGCGCCAGGCCTACCAGGTCTTTCCGCAGGCCGAGATCGATGGTTACGAGATCGACCCCGAAATCGTGCAGGTCGGCTACGATTACTTCGAGATGAACGTCCCTACGCTGGAGGTCAAGGTTGAAGATGCCCGCTGGGGGCTGGCGCATACCAGCCAGTGCTATGACATTATCAGCATTGATGCCTACCGCCCGCCCTATATCCCCTGGCACTTGACCACCCGCGAGTTCTTTCAGGAAACCTGCGCGCGCCTCTCGGATCAGGGCGTGCTGGTGATCAACATCGCCCGCATCCTGGATAACCGCCGCCTGGTCGATACCCTATCTGCCACCATCCAATCCGTTTACCCCTCCGTGTACGTGGTGGATGTGCCGGATACGCTCAATACCATCATTTTTGCCACCCGCCAGCCTACCCGCATGGAAAACCTGGCCTTGAACTACCTGGCGCTGGCGGATCAAGCCTCAACACCCGATCTACTAATTGAGGCCATGCAGGCCGCCATCCTGGGCATCCAGGCTGCTCCGCAAGCCAGCGTCATCCTGACGGACGATCTCGCCCCGGTGGAATGGATCACCAATGCCATGATCCTGGATGTGCTTCAATCCGGACAATTTGAGGAACTGCGATGAAATTTATTACAAAGCTGCTTCTGATCCTGGTTGTCATTCTCTTCCCGCTCCTCTCGGTCACTTCCTCCATCCGCCTGGCTTTGACGCCCTTCTTCATCCAATGGGAATATAACCGGCCGGATTTCCCTCTGGACGATTACGGTTTTACCACCGCCGACCGCCTGCGCTGGGCGCAGTATTCCATTGATTACCTGCTTGGCAAGGTCTCCCACAGCGAATTCAGCGCGCAAGTCCTGCCGGACGGCACGCCGCTTTTCAACCCGCGCGAAATCGTTCACATGCTGGATGTGCGTCTGCTGGCTGATATCGTGCTGAAGATCTGGCTGGGTTCGTGTTTGTTCTTCTTGTTCATTTTAATTATTGCTATGCTCGGTAAATGGACGCATGCTTTTCTCAAAGCGCTGCGCGACGGCGCGCAGTTGACCATCCTGCTCATTCTGGCCATCCTGATGGCCGTTTGGCTGAATTTCAACCTGCTGTTTACGAAATTTC
This sequence comes from uncultured Pelolinea sp., assembly GCA_964508615.1. Classification (GTDB taxonomy): domain Bacteria; phylum Chloroflexota; class Anaerolineae; order Anaerolineales; family Anaerolineaceae; genus Pelolinea. The sequence goes on from CAZDUN010000047.1 coordinate 7,597, forward strand.
ATGAACTGTTCTTCGAGGGCGATTCGTGGTTGTTCTATTATAGCGATCACCTTATCCGCCTCTTCCCCCTGCGTTTCTGGCAGGATCTCTTCATGTTCATCGGCGCCTGCTCTCTCCTGGCATGCCTGATCCCCATCCTCCTGTATCACAGACGGAAAATCAGCGATTAGTTGGGTTGGTGAACTTCTCCAAAATCCCCGCATTCATCGCGAGGGCAACCCAACAATTTTCGTATTACTCTTTCCCAACCCCAACATTTTCCCCGCCGGGCGGTTTGACCAAAATATAAAAAAAGAGCGCGGTGATTATCCGCGCTCGCGATTTCTGCTTGTCTTTTTATCTGATCGCCTTGGGGTTGTCCGCGTCTTTCGCTGGGTCGAAGATGTGGAATTTGCTCATATCGAAAGCCATCTGCACCTTGGCGCCTAGTGTGTATTTCGAGCGCGGATCAACGCGCGCCACCAGGTCGTGCGTCCCACTCATCAGGTACACGTAAATTTCGTCACCCATCAACTCTAGCAAATCCACCTTGCATTCAACCAACGCGGCCTTGATACCGGATGCCGGGAATTCCGGGTTGTAAACATCCTCGGGACGGATGCCGAAAATCACCTTCTTGCCATCGTAGGATTCGTAAACCTTGTTCTTCTCTTTCGGGATTTCCAGCTTGAAGCTGTCCGTTACGACGTGCAACTTGCCATCAGATTTAGCGATCTTGGCCTGGAAGAAATTCATGGAAGGTGAACCGATGAAACCGGCCACGAACTGATTAGCGGGCTGATCGTACAATGTCTGCGGGGTATCGATCTGCTGCAGCACGCCGTGATTGATCACCGCGATGCGCGTGCCCATGGTCATCGCTTCCACCTGGTCATGCGTCACGTAAATAAAGGTGGTCTTCAGGCTGTTGTGCAGCTTGGTGATTTCCTTGCGTGTCTGCACGCGCAGTTTGGCATCCAGGTTGGAAAGCGGTTCATCGAACAGGAACACTTTCGGTTCGCGCACAATCGCGCGCCCCACCGCCACGCGCTGGCGCTGTCCGCCGGATAACTCGCGGGGTTTGCGTTTCAGCAGCGTCTGGATATCCAGGATCTTGGCCGCTTCATCTACCCGCCGCTGAATCTCGTCTTTGGGCATCTTGCGCAGCTTCAAACCGAAAGCCATGTTTTCGAACACCGTCATATGTGGATACAACGCGTATGATTGGAACACCATCGCGATATCCCGGTCTTTGGGTGGGATATCGTTCACCACTTGATTCCCGATTTTAATCGAGCCGGAGGTGATCTCCTCCAGCCCGGCCAGACAGCGCAGGGCGGTCGTTTTCCCGCAGCCGGATGGGCCCACCAATACCAAAAACTCTTTGTCGTCAATCGTGAAACTCAGATCATTGACGGCCAGTACGTCGCCGAATTTTTTGACGACATTTTCGAAAGTGACACTTGCCATGATTCTCCTCCAATCTGAAGATTTAGTGACTTAATTATAGGCGAAATTCATTCGAATGATCAAATAGTGATGGCATGACATCCATCACTATTTGTAAATTCCCCATCAGAAAAAATCAGCGGAATGATTTCAGCGCGTCTGTGATTTGGTTGATATCTCCGCTCGTAACAACCGGTGACATGTGGCCGATGCGGAAGATCTCCTTCTTTAAATGCCCCAGTCCACCCGAGATCTGGATGTGATGTTCATCCAGCAGGTATTTCACCACCCTTGTGCTTTCGATTCCCGCCGGGGGCCTGGCGGCTGTCAACACCGGGTTGAGCAGATCATCGGGTGTGAAAGGCTCCATCCTTGCCTCGCGCAGCCCCTGGCGCAGCTGAACCGCCAGGTTCCGGTATCGCCCCATACGCGTGTTGATTCCCTCATCTATCAATTGCTCCAACGCGACCAGCAGGGCATTGACGATGTTGGTCGGCATGGTACAGGGAGTCGGATGCCAGTCACCCCATTCCTGGGCGTATTTGCGCCAGTTCTGCAAGTTCGTGTACCAACCATGCGCTTTGCAGTCGAAACGGTCGATCATGCGCCAGGCCTTGGGGCTGACGGCCACCGGCGCCAACCCGGGCGGAGCGCCCAGGCATTTCTGCGTGGCGGAGGCGCACAGGTCCACACCCCAACCGGCCAAATCGAAAGGCAGCCCGCCCAGGGAAGAAACCGCATCGACGATGAAAAGCGCGTCACGGGATTTGAACAGCGCGCCAATCTCCGCCACCGGGTTGAGGACGGTGGTGGATGTCTCGCAGTGCACCACCGCCGCGGCGCGCGCATCCGCGTGCTCTGTCAGCGCTTTGCGGAAATCCTGCGGATCGAGCTGCCGGCCCCATTCGCCCTGCACCTCCACGACCTCCAACCCGTTATCCCTGGCAATCGCCGCCAGCCGCTCGCCGAAAAACCCGTTGTTGCCGATCAGGATCTTCTCGCCCGCTAAAAGGCTGCTGCCCATACAGGCGTCGATCGCGCAGGTGCCTGAGCCGGCCATCAAGTAAACATCATAGCCGGCCTGCTCAACCCCGAAGACTTTTCGCAGGATCCCGATCGTTTTTGCCAGCTTCGCCACCCAGATGTCGCCGTAATGCGGTTCCACCGGCTGGCTCATCGCCGCCAGCACCTCCGCATCGACTTCCACTGGTCCGGGAATCATTAATTTCATATTGCTATCCGCCATGGTTTTCCTTTCCCTTCTCCATGTTCATCCTATTGTGTTCGGCCGGGTCGTGATAGTGATGCTTGTGATTGATCTGGTAAACAAAATACAATATTTTTCGATATCTAAAAGCCGTAAGGTACAATCAGTTTTGCCTATCTCGCCAGGCTTACGTTAATTTATCAAATACACTAAGATATAATACCTGCTCACTCAATAATTGAATTCATCAATAGGAAATGTAATGAGTATTCGATACAAGGGGAACACGGATTTCGATCTGAAAGAAGCGATCTCTCCCAACCGTTTGGCTGGCTTGTGGCGGCTGATGCGCGGCTATCATTGGGATTATGTTTTCGCCACGCTCATGCAGGGCGGCTCGGCTTACGCCAAAACCGCTACCTACCTGCTGTTGAGCTACTTTGTGGACCATTACGTGCTGGCCTCCGATGGCCGTTTCCCGCTATGGGCAGTCGCGGGGGCTTTTGTCATTTTCGCGGGTTTTCAAGGAATTTTTACCTACCTAAGCGGCCGCGCGGCTGCCAAAACCGCCGAAGGTACCATCGAGCGCTTGCGCAACTACCTCTATGACCACTTGCAGCACTTGCCTTTCGCCTACCATGCTGAAACGGATACCGGCGAATTGATCCAGCGCTGCACATCGGATGTGGACGCGCTGCGCCGTTTTTATAACGACCAGGCCATCGGTATCGGTCGCATTGTGCTGTTGTTTGCGGTTAATTTCATCGCTTTGCTGCAAATCAACGTGAGATTAGCGCTGCTTTCGGTTGTGGCAGTCCCGGTGATCGTGTTCACATCGGTCTATTTTTTCAAAAAAGTCTCCAAGGCGTATGAATCCTATCAGGAGCAGGATGCCGTGCTGTCCACGACCCTGCAGGAGAATCTCAGCGGTGTACGCGTGGTCAAAGCTTTCGCGCGCCAGCCGCATGAAATCGAAAAGTTCGAACGCAATAATTGGGAAAAATTCCTGCGCGGCAAGAAGCTGCTGACCATCCATTCGCTGTTCTGGCCGATTTCTGATACCATCTGCGGCTTTCAAATGCTGGCCGGCTTTCTGATCGGCGCGTTGATGGCCATGCGCGGTGAGATCACGGTCGGTAATTACCTGGCCTATGCCGGTTTGGTGGTTTGGATCATCTACCCACTGCGCGGTTTGGGCCGCCTGATCGTGGAAATGTCCAATGGCCTGGTTTCCTATGACCGCGTGTTCAAGATCATCAAAGAGTCGCGCGAACCACTCGACGACGGCAATTACCGGCCGCGCGAAGGTGTGATCGGTGAAATTGTTTTCGACCATGTCAATTTCGAATACAGCCAGCAGGAGCAGGTGCTGCACGATATAAGTTTCTCCATTGAAGCGGGCAAGGTTGTGGCGCTGCTCGGCTCCACCGGGTCTGGCAAAACCACCCTGGTCAACCTGCTGCCGCGCTTCTACGAGTACACCGGCGGTCAGATCCTGCTGGATGGTTTCGACCTGCGCGTATATTCGCGCCGTTACCTGCGCAAGCAGATTGGTATCGTCGAGCAGGAGCCTTTCCTGTTTTCCCGCTCGATCCGCGAGAATATCACCTACGGCGTCGGCCGCGATGTGCCCCAGGAGGAGGTCGAACAGGCCGCCAAAATGGCCGCCGTGCATGATGTCATCCTGGGTTTTCCGGAAGGCTACCGTACGCTGGTCGGTGAAAGGGGTGTCACACTGTCCGGCGGTCAGAAGCAGCGCGTGGCCATCGCCCGCACCCTGCTTAAAAATCCGCGCATCCTGATCCTGGACGATTCCACCTCCTCGGTCGATACCGAAACTGAGGCACAGATCCGTTCCGCCATGCAGTCGCTCATGCAAGACCGCACCACTTTCATCATCGCGCATCGTATTCAGAGCATCATGAACGCGGACCTGATCCTGGTGATGGAAGACGGCCGCATCATTCAGCGCGGAACGCATGCAAGTCTATTAAAAGAACCTGGCGTTTATAAAAGGATTTACGACATCCAGACTCGCATCGAAAGTGAGCTGGAGGAGGAGCTTTCCCATGCCGTCTGATTTTTATGAGGAAGAAGATTTCAAAGGCCAATTGAGCGGCGGCGTTTTCAAGCGCATTTTCGGCATGATGCGCCCGCATGGCGGTTGGGTGGCGGGTTTCCTGGCTGCCGTCATCCTCGTTTCCATCCTGGATTCTTTTTTCACCTACCTCAGCAAGCAAATTGTCGATGAAGGCATCCTGGCGGGCAATGTATCTGCGCTGCGCGCTGTCATGATTCAGTATGGCGCTCTGATCATCATTCAGGCTGCCGGTGTGTTCGGTTTTGTGTACATGGTGGGCGTTCTGGGCGAACGTGTTCGCTACGACATGCGCCAGATGCTTTTCAACCACCTGCAAAAACTATCCCTGTCCTATTATTCCCGCACGCCGGTCGGTTGGATCATGTCGCGCGTCACCAACGATACTGAACGCGTCGCCGACCTGGTTACCTGGGGCTTGTTGGATTCCACCTGGGGAGTGATCAACATCCTGACCGCCATGGTCTTTATGTTCGTCATCAATTGGCAACTGGCGCTGATCGTTCTGACAATTTTGCCGGTTTTGTTGTATGTCGCCTATGAATTCCGCAAGCGCATCCTCGAGCAATTCCGTAAAGTTCGGCGCGTGAATTCCAAGATCACCGCTTCCTACAACGAAAATATCAGCGGCGTGCGCGTGGTCAAGGCGCTTGGCCGCGAGGATGAAAACCTGAACGAATTTAAACTCTTAAGCAGCGATATGCGCCGTTTCGGTTACCGCGCTGCCTGGTTGAGCGCGCTGTTCCTGCCCAGCGTACAGATCATCTCGGCTTTTGCCCTGGGTGGAATTGTTTGGTACAGCGGTGCGCACGTCGGCACAGCGCTGCTCACAGTCGGCGGCATTCAGGCTTTTGTCTCCTATATGACCTTCATTCTTTGGCCTATCCAGGACCTGGCGCGCGTCTTTGCTGAAATGCAGCGCTCGCTGGCTTCGGCGGAACGTATTTTCTCGCTGGTGGATACCACTCCCGAGATCCAGGATAAACCCGGCGCGATCGATCCCGGTACCATCAGCGGGGATATTCGCTTTGAACATCTCTATTTCTGGTATGAAGATGAAATGCCGGTAATCAAGGACCTTAACCTGACCATTCAACGCGGCGAGACCATCGCCCTGGTCGGTTCAACTGGCGGTGGCAAAACCACCATCGTCAATCTGCTCTGCCGATTCTACGAACCCAAACGCGGCCGCATTTTGATCGGCAGCCACGATTACACCGATCTCTCGCTCCAATCCATCCAATCGCGCATCGGCGTGGTATTGCAAACGCCGCACCTCTTCTCCGGCACCATCCGCGAGAACATCGCTTACGGCCGCCTGAAAGCCACCCGGGAGGAGATTGAGCGCGCCGCCAAACTGGCCGGCGCCGATCATTTCATTAGCCGCCTGGAGAAAGGCTATGAGGAACAAGTCGGTGAGGGCGGCGTGCTGCTCTCGGTCGGTCAAAAGCAGCTCATCAGCCTGGCGCGCGCGGTGCTTTCCGACCCGGAGGTTTTCATCATGGATGAAGCCACCAGCTCGGTTGACACGCTCACCGAAGCCATGATCCAGAAGGGTATGGACGCCATCATGCAGGGCCGCACCTCCATCGTGATCGCCCACCGCCTGTCCACCATCAAGCGTGCTGACCGTATCCTGGTGATCGAAGACGGCCAGATCGCCGAAATGGGTACGCACGCTGAGTTGTTAAAACTGAACGGAAAATAC
>CAZDUN010000048.1:0-13974 GCA_964508615.1 uncultured Pelolinea sp.
GTCTGTTGATACGCGTTCTTTCTCTTCCACCTTTTCCGCCTGTTCCGTAAGGACGGTTTTGACGTTCTCCTCTTCGCCAAACCGCTGCACCTGGCTGAGCAGGCCTTTGGGATGATCGTTGTACTCGAACCAGACATGTTCGAAGCGCAGCTCGCCGCTGACCCTGCCCAGTCCCAGCGCGTCCGCTTTCTCTTCAATCTCCATCGGCAGGTCGATCACCTCGAAGACGCGCTCGAAGCTGACCACCGAGGTGCTGAATTCGACCGGCGCGTTGGCCAGGCTTTGCAGCGAAGCATACAGCATGCCAAGGTAGGATCCCAGCGCCACGATGGTGCCGATCGACAGGCGCTCCAGGATCACCTGCCAGCCGCCAAAACCGTACACCAGCGCCGATCCCACCGCGCTCAACAGCCCCACGATCACGAAGAAAACCGAACCGATCACTGCCCGCTGGATACCCAGGTCGCGCACCTTCCCGGCGCGCTGGCGGAATTGGCCGGCGCCCGCGGATTGTTGCCCGAACAACTTCACCAGCAGCGCTCCGCCGATATTCAGCGATTCATTGATCAGGGCGTTCATGCCGGCATTGGCTTCCATCTGCTGGCGGGCGGCATCACGCAGCCGTTCTCCCAGCAGGCGCGCGGCCAGTATAAACAGCGGCATGATGGCTGTGCTGATCAGTGTCAGGCGCCATTCGATGCTCACCATCACGATGAATACCGCGGCTGCCTGCACCAGGTCGGTGACGATATTAACGATGGTGTTGCTGATGGCTGTCTGCGCCCCGATCACGTCATTGTTCAGGCGGCTGATCATCTCGCCAACCTTGGTGTGGGTAAAGAAGCTGAGCGGCATTTTTTGGAATTTTTCAAACAACGCGCAGCGCAAGTCGAAGATCACGCCTTCGCCCACGCCGGCGTTCAAGCGCCGTTCGATCACGCGCAGCGCGCCTTTCAACGCCGGCAGCGCCAGCAACCCCAGCGAGAGCCAAATCAGGCGGGTAATGTTTTTCGCGGGGATGGTCGTATCGATCAAATCGCGCAGAATCAGCGGCGAAAGCAGCGATAATCCGGAAGATGCCAGGATGATCAGGAGCATCCCGGCCAGGTGCCAGCGGTATGCGCTGGAATAACGCAGGACGCGTTTTAGCAGGGCGCCCGTGATTTTCGGTTTTTCATCGCTCGAACGAAGGTAATTGTGCCAGCCGCCACCGTGCATATTAATTCTCCCATGGATCGAATTGATTATAAACGCGTGCATGTCAAACGATGATAAGCGATCCGTTTGAAATTCTTGTAATTATTGAAACTTATCGCTGATAAAAAAAAGCGTTGACCTATGGATAAATGGATTGGGGCGCGCGTATCCGAACCAGTAAAAGTATAATTGCTGCGTGTTTGCAAAATATTATTAAAGCGGAGAGATTCCATTGACCAAAATTATTATCGATACGGATACCGCCTCGGATGACGCGGTAGCCATTGTAATGGCGCTGCGGGAACCGGCCCTGGAAGTGGTGGCAGTGACAACTGTGGTGGGAAATGTTCCCGTCAAAACAGCCACGCGCAACGCGCTGATCAGTATCGAAGCCGCCGGCACGTATGCGCCGCCGGTCTTTGAGGGCATGGCCAAACCCATGTTCCGCGAACACCGCGATGCCACTTCCATCCACGGCAATGATGGTATGGGAGATTTGGGTACCCTGAAAGAGCCGGAACAAAAAATTGAGAAAATGCATGCGGTGGATGCGATCATCCGCATCATCCGGGAGGGCGATGGCGATATCGAAATCGTCGCGCTGGGGACGTTGACCAATGTGGCCATGGCGATTATCAAGGCACCCGATGTGATGAAGAAAGTCCCGTGCATCACCATCATGGGTGGGGCGGCCTTCGAGGGCAATTCCAACCCGCTGGCCGAGTTTAATATCTGGCAGGATGCTGAAGCCGCCGATATCATGTTTGAATCGGGCATCCCGGTGGTGATGGCGGCCATCGAGGCTTGTCATGACGAGAGCGAATTCAGTGCCCAGGATTTGGAATTTCTGCGAAATTGCGGCTCCAAACTGGCGGCTTTCTGCGTGGATATCAATAGGGGCTTGATCGCCTGCGACGAGGCGTATTTCGGCCATCCTGCGCTGACGCTGCCCGACCCCACTGCCATTGCGATTTTGGTAAAGCCTGAGCTCATTAAAGGCAGCTTCGATTGCTACACGCGCGTTGAGACCAGGGGCAGCGAGCAGGTCTACGGTGCCACGGTCAATGACCGGCGCATGGAAGCCACGCATCCATTCCGCGCGGATAATAATGAAAAGATCGGCGATTTCAACTGCAAGGTTGTCTATCAATTGGACGGAAAAGCCTTCAAGGATTACGTCTTCAGCTTAATCGTTGACAAACCCGGGAGCAATTAACATGAGAAAAATCATCATCGATACCGATACCGGCTCAGACGACGCTGTTGCCCTGGTGATGGCGCTGCGTGATCCTTCAGTGAAAGTGTTGGCCATAACCACTGTATCAGGCAACGTGAAAATGGAACAGGCCACCTATAACGCGCTGCAATCCATCGATTACGCCGGTATGTATAAACCGCCTGTTTACAAGGGCATTGCCAAGCCGCTGCTGTGCAAGTTGGAGGACGCCACCCAGGTGCACGGCAAAGACGGCATGGGCGATGTGGGCTTTCGCGCGCCAACGCAGACACCTGAATCTGAACATGCCGTTGACGCGCTCATTCGCATTATTGGCGAGGGCGATGGCGACATCGAACTGGTTACCCTGGGTCCGTTGACAAACATCGCCGTGGCGATGCTGCAAGCGCCCGAGATCATAAAAAAAATCCCGCGCATCACCATCATGGGCGGCGCGAATTTCTACAGCAATCCGCATACCCCCTGCGCTGAATTCAATATCATGGCCGATCCGGAAGCCGCGTATCTCGTGTGCAATTTCGGCGTTCCTTTCACGTTGGTCACCCTGGAAGCCTGCCAGACCAACCAGGCGCCTCTGAACGATGACGAAATCACCCGCTTCCGTGCGGCGGGCGAGACGGCGGCTTTCTCTATCGACTGCAACCGCACCACTTTCGACCTGGCCAAGGAAATTTATGGCTACCGTGAGCTGGAACTGCCCGACCCGGTTACTTATGCGGTTTTTTCCCGGCCGGATCTGTTCAAGACCAGGTTTAGCGCCCAAACCTACGTGGAGCGCGCTGGCACTTACACGCGCGGAACGACGGTTTTCCGCAAGCGCCGCTATTTTTTCGAAAATGAGGAGTACAAGCCCAATTCGACTATCGTGACGGGCGTCGATGGACCGGCATTCAAGGATTTCCTTTACCAATTGATCAAGGATTAACCGGATCTCATTTTGCACGTAAAAAAAGAGAGAGATTGGTTTGGACGCCAATCTCTCTCTTTTTGCTTTATGGGAGGCAAATCATTCAGCCGCGGGAATTGCTTCCAGGAATTGACCCAGGATATCTCGCAGCATGGGTTCGGGCAGCGCCCCCACCTGGGTGTGCACGACTTCGCCGTTGTGGATGAATAACATGGTGGGGATGCCGCGCACGCCATAGCGGGTGGCATAGTCGCCGTTTTCATCAGTGTTGACCTTGGCGATCAGCACTTTGTCACCCATGTCCTTGGCGATCCTGTCCAGGACGGGAGCCACCATGCGGCAGGGGCCGCACCATGGCGCCCAAAAATCCACGATCACCGGCAGCTTGGATTTCAGCACGACCTCTTCAAATTCCGCGTCAGTTACATGTACAGGTTGATTCATTTTTAATTCTCCATTCTCTTTATTTTTAAGTTGATTAAGATGATTTCGCCCAATCGACTAATATTTTCTGGCGGCCGCGCAGGGCTTTTTCCACCGCCATGCCGGCGGTTGCGCCTTCTCCCGCCGCGACTACTACCTGCTTGACGTGCTTACAGAGCACATCCCCTACCGCGAACACGTTTGGGACGGTTGTGCGGTATTCATGATCCACCGCCAGACACCCGCCATCGTTGACTTCCAACTGGCCTTGCAGGAAATCGGTGATCGGGCGGCCGCCCTGCAAATATACAAAGACGCCCTTGATGGCTATCGTTTGCGAGGGGTTGTCTTTCTGATCGAAGCGCAATGCTTCCACCTGCTCCCGCCCGATAATCTCGCGCAGGTGGGCGTCGCGATAGAGCGTTATCCTGGGATGGTTTTCCAGTTCGTCAACTAGCACCGCCGGCGCTTTCAACTCCGCGCCCGGGCAGAGGAAATGCACCCGGCTGGCAAACCTGGTCAGGTATAAGGCTTCCTCGATGGCTTCGTCGCTGCTGCCGGCCACGGCCACCTCCTGTTCCTTGAAGAATGCTGCGTCACAGGTCGCGCAGTAAGAGACGCCCTTGCCCAGCATTTCCGCTTCGCCTTTGACCAGTGTGCCGCGCCCCATGGCGCCGCTGGCGATGACCACCGCGCGCGCGGAATAAGCGCCATTGTTGCTGAAGACGGTTTTTTCCTCGCCGCTCAGATCAGCGCCGATGACTTTATCGGTAACAATGATCGCCCCAAAAGAACACGCCTGGGCGCGCATGCGCTCCAGCAGTTCCGCGCCGCTGGTCCCGCCGTTGACGCCTGGGTAATTCTCGATGCGGCTGGTAATGCCCAGCGCGCCGGCGGTCAGGCCCTTATCCAGCACCAGGGTTTGCAGGCCTGCGCGCGCGGTGTAGAGCGCGGCGGTTGCGCCGGCCGGGCCTCCGCCAATCACGATCACATCATAGTTGTTATCTTGCGTTTCGTTCGTTAACATCATTTCTTTCCGGTCAGGGGGTCTTGTCCAGCAAAGTGATCATCTCCTGCAGGATTTTTTCACGTTTGGCTTGCGCAGTACCGTTTTTCCCACTGGACAACTCATCATCCATCTCGGACAGGCACACCGCGGCGTAATCCTGGAAGAAAGCGCGGCTGGTGGCCTGCACGGCGGAATGGATGGCGGTGAGCTGCTGCATGATCTCACGGCAATCGCGTTCCTCGTTTAGCATGGCTTGCACTCCGCGCACCTGGCCCTCAATGCGCCGCAGGCGCTGGATCAATTTTTCCTTGCTCTCATTGTTTCGAATTTTCATGTCAGATTTTCCTTGTGCATTGACACCCGGTCAATGCGCTTTCATCCGGCTCAGGTGAACCCGCCGCCTGAACCGCAGCTCCCGCCAGAACTGCCGCCGGAAGCGCCGCCCAAAGAAGCCGCCGCGCTGATCTTCTTGCGCGTGTCTTTGCTGCCGCAATTTGGACAGGGCGGTAGCAGGTCGGCTTCCGAGAAGCGCACGATCTTCTCGAAAGATTCCCGGCAGTCCTGGCATTGGTATTCATACAATGGCATAGAATTGATCACCTCTGAAGTAATACTATACCCCAGTATAGCATTAATGGCTGATCTGTCAAGGAAATTATGTAAATTAAATATTAAACCCGCCTCTGCGGCGGATTTAGATGGAAAGAATGAATAAATGAAAAAGACTAGAAACTCGTACTGGAAAGCCCCTCTCTGACAAATACCAGCCCAGCCTCGTCGCGGTAGAGCAGTTGATACCCCTGCAATTCGCCCTGATCAGCATCCATATAAAAAACCTGGCTATTGACGAATTGCTGCGCGTCGATGCCGGCCGCGGAAGGGTCAAGGTAATCGGCGATACGCTGCTGCCAAAGCAGCAGCACGTCGTAATCATGTTGCTGCACGTAATTATATGAAAGCAGGTCGTAGCTGGTTTCCAGCGTCCACTGTTCCCTCTCGGGCATGTACAGGCGGTAATCGTAATAAACCTTCAATGGCTGCTCGGGCAATTCAGCCAGCGCTGCCAGCGCCTGGTCGTAAAATGCAATCTCGGCGTTATCTTTGGCGCGCTTGACGCGCTGCGCATAGGCATAGGTATCGGTGCGGATGTTCAACCCAAATTGCAGCAGGAGTATGGCTGTGACCAAAAGGAGCGCAATGGAGTTTTTATTCAGGCTTTTGAACTCTACCTTTTCAGGCAAGAAAACCGCCAGGCAGGAGAACAACGGCAGGGCGGCCGGCAGCCAATATTGATATTTGAAATGCGTGAACCAGATCACTGATATGCTGAGGGGCAGCAGCCAGGTCAGGATAATGACATGCAGCAGCCGCCTGGGCGCTTTGAAAAGCCCCCACACCGCGGAAGCCAGGGCGGCTAACAGGAAAAACCACTCGCCGAAGTGTTGGCGCAGCACCGGCCAGGCAGCCGCCAATCCCTTCTCATAAACCACGCCGTAACCCTGCGAGAGCATGTCCATTTGTTTATTGAAGATCAGCTTGTATTCCTCGCGCGCCCAATAGGATGCCAGGAAAGGATTGGAAACGAGATACGCCAGCCCCATGATGCCCAAGAAGAGTAGCGCGGAGCTCAGCAGTTTATTAAACGTGATTTTCTTCTGGATCAAACCGATCAGCAGCAGGCTGGCGATCGCCAGGAAAAAATATAACCCGATCAGCTTGGTGGCGGTGGCGCAGCCGGTCAGCGCAGCCGCCAGCAGGAAGTGCCTGCCGAAGCGCAGGTCGTCTTTTACCAGGAAGTAGATCACCAGCACAACCATCAGGAACACCAGGCTATCCACGTGCCACCAGAAATGGTTGGCCAGCACGGCCGGTACGCTCAATAGAAACACAAACAGTACCAGCGAGCGGTAGGTGCGGAAACCGTCCTGCAGGTACACCACCAGCAGCAGGGCGATCAGCATGGGCAGCACGCTGATGACCTGGCGCAGCACCAGCATCAGCGTGCCAGTTTCAGCCAAACTTCCCGCCAGTTTGAGCGGAAGGATGCTCAGCGCGGAGGCGGCAAAGAATGGGAAACCATAGAAGTAATACTTGTAAAGAAAGAAATTCTTGAATGCTTGCACTGGCCCCTCGGCCGGGGCGAGCATGTTCAACAGGGGTGTGAGCTGGGCGGCTTCGTCCGGCTCGAACATGCGCACCATGGCCAGATTTTCCGAGGCGGCCGCGTTGGGCGGGATCATCAGCAGAAAATCCAGAATGGCCAGGATGATCAGAAGCATGAAAATGCGTTTTTGATTTGAGGTAAATTTGGACATCGGTTTACCTGTCTCTCATTCAATTTGTTTTTTGGGTATAGAAGGCTTTCCTGCTGCATCAATCTTAACATACAATCTTTATGCTGAAATGGGTATTGGATTACAAGTTATTTTTAATGCTTGAAGAAATCCGATATCCGTCTTGCGAGTATTGCTTTTTTTGGAATAAAACTTCTCTCCCGCGCGTGTTTTTTGTGGTATCTTTGTTTTCCAAATGAAGCTGAATCGCCAGTTTGAGCAAATCCATCAATCGCCCACCGTGGCTGTTTCCGACCGCGTCCTGGCACTTAAAGCTGCCGGGCAGCGCGTGCTTGCGCTGCACGTGGGCGACCCTGATTTTGATACCCCGCCCGCGATTATTGAAGCTGCCGAACGAGCTTTGCGCTCCGGCCGCACGCACTATGCCCCCAGCCGCGGGCTGCCCGAATTGCGCCGGGCGATCGCCGCGCGCCTGGCGGATATCGCCGGGCTTTCGGATTGGCCGTACGACCCGCAAAGCGAGATCCAGGTGACGCATGGCGGCATTCACGCCTATTACCTGGCCATGCAATCCATCCTCAACCCGGGCGACGAGGTGCTCATTCCCGACCCGAGCTGGGGCACGCACGCCAACCTGGTGCGGCAGTTGCGCGGGGTAGTGATCGATGTGCCGGCCTTGCCGGAGAATGGGTTTCTGCCGCTGATGAGCGCCTGGGAAAGCGCGCTGACCCCGCGCACTTGTGCGCTGGTGATCAATTATCCCGCCAACCCGACCGGCGCGGTTCCTGAGCGGGATTACCTGGAAGAACTGCTGGCCTTTGCCGCTGAGCATGACCTGTGGGTGATCAGCGATGAGGTATATGAGAATATCTACTTTGGACGCCGGCCGCTTTCCGTGAGCGCCTTCCCCCAGTATAAAAAACACGTGATGGTGGTGAACAGCCTTTCCAAGACCTACGCCATGACCGGCTGGCGCGTCGGTTACCTGGCCGCCCCGCGGGCCTTGATCGATAACGCCCTGCGCGCCAGCCAAAACTCGATCACCTGCGTAGCGCCCTTCATCCAGCAGGCGGCGGCTTTCGCCTTGAGCGACGTGGGCATACAGGTGGCCGCGGCGGACATGCGCGCGGCTTACGCCCGCCGGCGCGAGCTGGTATTGCGCATTTATCAGGAATACGGCGAATCCCCCGTGCGGGTGAACCCACCCCAGGGCGCTTTCTACTTTTTCCTGGATATGCGCGCGCTGCGTGTGCCCTCCCTGGAAATTTGCGAACGCCTGTTGACGGATGCCGGCGTGGGTTTGGTGCCGGGCGCGGCTTTCGGCGCGCAGGGCGAGGGTTTCGTGCGCATGACCATTGCCGCCGCCGAAGCGGATATCGACGCAGGTTTCCACGCCATCCTGGATTGGGCGGCAAAAATGGAGGCTGCATGAAGGTTGCTTTCCAGGGCGAAGCGGGCGCTTACAGCGAAGAAGCGGGTCTGGCCTGTTTCGGTGCGGTGGATATGCAGCCCTGCGAGACCTTCGAGGATGTCTTTGCCGCGGTCGCTGGCGGCGCCTGTCAGCGCGGCCTGATCCCCATCGAAAATTCGCTGGCCGGCAGCATTCACCAGAACTACGACCTCTTGCTGCGCTACGACCTGCACATTGTCGCTGAATATTCCCTGCGCGTGCGCCATTGCCTGATCGGTTTCCCGGACGCTGAACTCTCCGGCATCCAGCGGGTGATCAGCCACCCGCAAGCGTTGGGGCAGTGCGCCGCTTTCCTGCGCGGGTTGGGCCTGAAGCCTGAGGCAGCCTATGACACGGCCGGTAGCGTTAAACTGCTAAAAAGCAGCGGCGACCGGGCTTGCGCGGCCATCGCCTCGCGGCGCGCCGCCGAGCTATACGCCATGCGCATCCTGAAAGCCGACATCGAGGATAACCCTGAAAATTACACTCGTTTTCTGGTGATTGCGCCCCAGGCGCTACCTTTTGAGGGCGAGGCCAAGACTTCCATCGTCTTCACAGTCAAAAACGAGCCCGGCGGATTGTATAAAGCTTTGAGCGCCTTTGCCGCGCGCGGCATTGACCTGACCAAGATCGAGTCGCGCCCGCTGGTTGGAAAAACCTGGGATTACCTGTTCTACATTGATTTCGCCGGCGCTCTGGGCGATCCGGCTGTGGCTGACGCGCTGGCGGAATTGGGCGGGTTTGCCCTGATGCTGCGCGTTTTAGGCTGCTACCCGCGCTTTACTGACAAATTACTGCAAAACCATTGACAGATGTAACAGGTTGATATAGAATTGCGCCCAATATGAACAAGTCCTATCGTTTCTTTTTTAGCTACTATTTTTATTACGGCTCCCGCACCCGGACGCCGTTGGTGGCGCTTAAACGATAGGTAGAATAGAAAATACCTGTAAAACGAGAGAGCGAGCCAATCGGCCCGCTCTTTTTGTTTGGGAGAATGCCATGCGCGGAATCAGAGGAGCGATCACGATAGAAGCAGACAGCAGCGAGAATGTGCTCGCGGCTGTGATTGAACTGCTGGAGGCTATTTCAATGGCCAATCCCGCTTTGCAGCCGGAGGATATCGCCAGCGCCATTTTCACAGTCACCGAGGATATCCGCTCGGCTTTTCCCGCCCAGGCCGCCCGCCGCTTCGGCTGGAGCCAGGTGCCGATGATCTGCACGCGCGAAATTCCCGTGCCCGGCAGCCTGCCGCTATGCGTCCGCCTGCTGGTGCACTGGAATACCGACCTGGAGCAGGGATCGATCCAGCATGTTTATTTACGCGGCGCGCAGGCCTTGCGGCCGGATTGGGCGCTGCCGGAAACCACACAGAAAGCCTGAAGGAGCAATCAAATGATGATCATCATGCAGCCGGGTGCCACCCGCGAACAGATCGACACCGTCATCCAGACCGTGCAGGCCAACAGCATGGCTGCCCACGCCAACGTCAGCCGTGAAGGCGCTATCATCGGCGTGGTGGGCGAGAACCGCGGCCTGACGCCGGCGGATTTCGAAACGCTGCCCTGCGTCCAGGACGTGCAGTACATCAGCGAACCGTATGAACTGGCCTCGCGCCGCTTTCATCCGCAGGATTCGGTTTTTCCGTTCTGTGGTTTCACCATTGGCGGGACGGAAATCCCGGTCATTGCGGGGCCGTGCTCGGTTGAATCGCGCGAGCAGGTGATCGCGATTGCCCAGGCGGTCAAAGCGGCCGGCGCCAACGCGCTGCGCGGCGGTGTGTATAAACCGCGTCAATCGCCCTACGCTTTTCAGGGTTTGGGCGAGGCCGGCCTGGAATACCTGGCGGAAGCCCGGCAATTGACCGGCCTGCCGATTGTGGCGGAGGTGATGGCTGAGTCGCAGGTGCCTTTGATGCTGAAATACGTGGATATGCTGCAGATCGGCGCGCGCAACATGCAAAATTACAGCCTGCTGCGCTGCGTGGGCGAGACGCGCGTGCCGGTGCTGCTCAAGCGCGGCTTAAGCGCCACCATCGAGGATTTATTGATGGCGGCTGAGTACATCCTGGCGGGCGGCAATCCGCGCGTGATCTTGTGTGAACGCGGCATCCGCACGTTCGAGACTGCCACGCGCAACACCACTGACATCAATGCCATCCCGGTGCTTAAAAACCGCACGCACCTGCCGGTGCTGCTGGATCCCAGTCACGCAACCGGTCATGCCGCTTATGTTCCGGCGGTCGCCCGCGCGGCTGTGGCTGCCGGCGCGGATGGCCTGATTGTGGAAGTCCACAACGATCCCGAGCATGCGCTTTCAGATGGGCGCCAGTCGCTCACGCCTGAAAACTTCACCCGCATGATGCGGCAGGTTAAAGCGGTGGCTGAAGCGGTCGACCGGCGCCTGGTACCGCCCAAATCGTCCCTCCCATTGATTGGAGGGGCGCATGGATGAACCTGGCTTTGAGCTGCGCGAGGCGGATGTCGTGATCATCGGATTGGGCTTGATGGGCGGTTCCCTGGCATTGAACCTGAAAGGCCGCTGCCGGCGTTTGCGGGCGTTGGATAACGACGCGCGCACGCTCGAGCTGGCGCGGCGCAAGCGTCTGGTGGAGACCGCCGGCAGCGACCCGGCCAAGATGCTGCCCGGCGCGCAGCTGGTCATCCTGGCTTGCCCCGTTCCCGATATCATCACCTGGCTGGCGTGCCTGCCGCAATTCATCCCGGGGGAATGCGTCGTTCTGGACCTGGGCTCCACCAAACGCGCGATCCTGTCCGCCATGCAGAAACTGCCCGAGCGCTTCGACCCGCTGGGCGGGCATGCCATCTGCGGCAAGGAAAAGCTGTCGCTCGAAAACGCCGAGCGATCTCTTTTTAAAAACGCTGCCTTCGTGTTCACGTCCCTTGAGCGCACTGGGGCGCGCGCCCGCAGCGCGGCGCGGCAGTTGATCGAGTGTATCGGAGCGCGCCCATTTTGGCTGGACGCGGAAGCGCACGACCGCGCCCTGGCCGCCACCAGCCACCTGCCTTTTCTGTTGGCTTCGGCGCTGTGCCTGGGCTTGCCGCGTGGCCTGGCTTCCGAGCTGGTTGGGTCGGGCTTGCGCTCCACGGCGCGCCTGGCCGGCACGCCCTCCAGCATGATGGCGGGCGTGCTGCAAACCAATCGTGATCACCTGCTGAATGAGATAGACCAATTTGAAGCAGCCCTGCTTGAACTGAAAACTGCCCTGCAAAACCCAAACCCCGCTGTGTTGAAATCCCTGCTCGATACAGCGCAAGCACGTTACATCGAAGTGATCCAATGAAGCTTATTAATCCTGAAATACCTTCCCAAGAGTTGCTCATCCTTCCCCTAAAAAAGGAGCCGGACGCTGTTGTGCGCGTGGCAGGCTCCAAATCGCTAACCAACCGTGCTTTGCTGATCGCCGCGCTGGCGGACGGCTTTAGCACGCTGACCAACGCGCTTTTTTCGGACGATACCATTTATTTCGCCAACGCGCTGCAGAACCTGGGTTTTTGCGTCAATCTCGAGCCGCAAAAATCCTGCATGACCGTTTGCGGTCAGGGCGGGCGCATCCCTTCCAGGAGCGCGCGGTTGTACGTGGGCAACGCCGGCACCGCCGCGCGCTTTCTGACAGCCCTGTTGACGCTGGCGGAGGGAGAATTTAGCCTGGATGGCGACGCGCGCATGCGCGAGCGCCCCATCGGCGACCTGGCGGCTGCCTTGCGCCAACTGGGCGCGCAGGTGACTGGCGTTGACGGACAGAACCCGCCCGCCTCCCTGCCGCTCAAGATCATGGCAGCCGGTTTGCCCGGCGGCCGCGCGGAGATTGCCGGCAATATCTCTTCGCAGTTCCTTTCAGCGCTGCTGATGGTCGCGCCGTATGCCGCTGGACCGGTCGAGATCGCGCTGACCACTGAACTGGCGTCCAGGCCCTACGTGGAGATGACCCTGGCAATGATGGCTGATTTCGGCGTACAGGTTGAACGCCGGGATGAGCGCAGTTTCAGCCTGCGCCCTGCGCGTTACCAGGCCCGCCAGGAAGTGCGCATCGAACCAGATGCCACCGCCGCCGCTTATTTCTTTGCGGTGCCGGCTATTTGCGGCGGGCGCGTGCGCGTGCGCCATCTCAGCCGCCGCTCCAGCCAGGGCGACCTGCGTTTTTTGGATCTGTTGACCCGCATGGGTTGTACTGTCGCTGAAAAGGACGGGATGATCGAAGTGAGCGCTGCCGCCGGTTTGCAGGGTTTGGATGTGGATATGAGCGATATCCCGGATACTGCTCAAACGCTGGCTGCCCTGGCGCCTTTCGCGCAAAGCCCCACGCGCATCCGCGGCATCGCTTCAGCCCGCTTCAAGGAAACCGACCGCGTGGCCGCTGCCTGCGCCGAGCTGCGCCGCATCGGCGTGCAAGTCGAGGAACACGCGGATGGTCTGACCATCCAGCCCTGCGCGCAGTTCCAACCAGCCCTGATCCGCACTTACAACGATCATCGCATGGCCATGGCTTTCTCCTTGATCGGTTTGCGCGTGCCGGGGATTTCCATCGAGAATCCCGCCTGCGTTTCAAAAACCTTTCCGGATTTCTTCCGCGTGCTGGAGGATTTGCGGTGATCGCGCTGGGCCTGACCGGTTTTCCCCTCAATCACAGTCTTTCTCCACGCATCCAACGCGTGGCGCTGGATGCCTGCGGTTTGGCGGGCGATTACCGGCTCTATCCGGTCCAGGCGGGAGACCTGCGCGGGCTGGCGGATTTATTGGAGCGCGTGCGTTCCGGTGAGCTGGCCGGCTTGAATGTTACCATCCCGCACAAAGAGACTGTGCTGTCCTTACTGGAGGATCTCACTCCGGAAGCGCGGTGTATTGGAGCGATCAACACTATCTTCATGCGGGATAATCGGTTGATTGGCGCGAACACTGACGCGCCCGGCTTTCTCGCCAATCTAAAACGCTTCCTGGCCGCGACTGACCTGACGCAGCTTGCGCAGCGCAGGGCGCTGGTGTTGGGAGCCGGCGGCGCGGCGCGCGCGGTGGTTTACGCCTTGGCAAACGACAGCTGGGAGATCACGCTGGCAGCGCGCCGGCTGGCGCAAGCCGAGGCGTTGGCGCATAGCTTGGGCGTTGAGGATGCTCATATTTCCACCGTGAACCTGGACGCGCAAGCGCTGGCCCCATGCCTGGATGGAATCGCGTTGGTCGTCAATACCACCCCGCTGGGCATGCCGCCGCAAGTGGAATTTTCGCCGTGGCCGGCCGGGCTGCCCCTGCCGCCCCATGCGGCTGTCTATGACCTGGTGTACCAACCGCCTGAAACTGCCCTGGCGCGCCAGGCGCGCGCCGCCGGGCTGCCGGCGCAGACCGGCCTGGGCATGCTGCTGGAGCAAGCCGCGCTTTCTTTTGAATGGTGGACCGGGCGCAAAGTCGCGCCCGAAATTCTGCAAAAGGCGCTGGAGGCGG
>CAZDUN010000049.1:0-13915 GCA_964508615.1 uncultured Pelolinea sp.
TCAGTTAGTGGCAGTCAATGAATAGGAGAGCGCATGTCTGAATTTATCACGCTTGAAATGATCGACCAGGCTGTAAACGTCATCCGCAGCAAGACAAACCGAAATCCGCGCGTCGCAATGATCCTGGGATCAGGACTGGGTGATTTGGCCGAATCCGTTAAACCGGCGGATATTATCGATTACGGCGAGATTCCCAATTGGCCGCGTTCCACCATCATGGGGCACAAAGGTCGGTTGGTGATCGGCGAGCTTGAATCCCAACCAGTGATGATCATGCAGGGTAGGGCGCATTATTATGAAGGCTATCCCATGCATGTGGTTGGCTTCCCGATCCGTGTGATGATCCGGATGGGGATCGAATATTTAATCGTCACCAATGCCGCCGGGGCCGTGCATCCGGATTATCTACCGGGAGAGTTAATGCTGATCAAGGATCATATATCCCTGGTGGGCATGTGCGGCCTGAATCCGCTGCGCGGACCGAACATTGACGAACTGGGTGAGCGTTTTCCGGATATGAGCCAGGCATACAATCCCGAATTATTAAAAATGGCCAAAGAAGCGGCTGCCGAAAAGAACATCCAGCCTCACGAAGGCGTATATATCTGTCTGTCCGGACCTTCATTTGAAACACCGGCAGATTTGCGTTTCCTGCGCACCATCGGGGTGGATGCTGTAGGTATGTCCACTGTTCCCGAAGTGATCGTGGCGCATCATGGCGGCATCAAGGTTTTGGGAATTTCCGGCATCAGCAACAAAGCCAATTTGGATGGTTCGAATGTCACTACGCACGAAGAGGTGCTGGAAGCCGGTAAAGTGCTGGTTCCGAAATTGGAAGCGATTGTGCGGGGTGTGCTGCGGAAATTATCGTGAACGACGCTGAAGCGGGATTTGGCGTTTAGCATCAATTGAATCATGGAAGAATTATTACGATTCCTTGCGAATTATGAAGTGGGGATTTATATCATCCTGGGCGTGGTGGTATTGATATACCTCAAACGCCTGATCGATGCTCTTTTCGCGCTCGGCAAAGCCCAATTTGGCCTGGAACGGGAATTCGCGCAGAAGAACCTGCGCCTGTCCATCACGATCATTGCATTGGTGGTTCTTTTGGGAGTTTCCAACTTCGTGCTGGTTTCCGTGGCAGCGGTGAAATTCCCCGGAATCGCGCGCATTGCTACGCCCACCATCGACCCATTGGCCACACCACAGCCCATGGACCAGGCCGCGACAACGCTGACCCCGGAAACATTCATGCAAACGCAGACTGCGATCGCCTTAACCGGTTGCATTCCTGGGCAGCTGGAATGGGTGCAGCCGAAATCCGGGGATGAGGTCAGCGGTTCGGTGGAATTAAAAGGGACCGTTAATATCCCCAACCTGGGTTTCTACAAATATGAATACCAAATGCAAGGCGACGACCTGTGGACGCCCATTTCGGCCGGCAACCGCGCAATCGTCAAGGAAGCTTTTGGCGGGCGCTGGAATACCGAGCAGCTAAACCCGGGTAATTATTCACTGCGGTTGGTGGTTTCGGACAATCAAAACAACCTGCTACAGCCTTGCGTGATTGATGTCAAGGTGATACCTCAATAAGCATATGGCAGAAATACTGGTACGACAGGCAGTTACACCCGATATCGAGTTGTTGGCGAAGTTCGATCACTCGGTTAAAACCGAGCGCGTTTGGCAGATGGCCCAAAACCTGGATGAAGGTAAAATCGTCACATCTTTTATCGAAAACCATCTTCCAAGAGAAATGCGCCTGACCTATCCCAAGTCACCCGACACGCTGCTGGATCGCTGGAAGCATTATTCAGGCGTATTCGTGGCTTGCATCGCGAATGTGCCGGTTGGTTATATCGCGATCATGGCTGCTTTTATGCCGGAATTGATTTGGATAAAAGACCTAGTAGTGGATGAGCTATGGCGCCGCAAGGCTGTTGGGACTTCACTGATCCAGGCGGTTACGGATTGGGGCTCGCAAAGAAGATTCATCCGCATGACGATGGAGATGTCTTCCAAAAATTACCCCGCCATCTGCCTGGCCAAAAAGTGCGGTTTTGATTACGCTGGATTCAATGATCATTATTTTAATAACAATGATATTGCCTTGTTCTTTTCAAGGTATATCAAGTAGTCAAATCAGGGAGAAATGGATTATCTGTCGGGAATTGCAACCTTACTAAGAGCGATCAGTGATGTCCTGACCGCTGGCGTTGCGATCATCTCTTTCTCATTGTTCATTTATGCCGTAACATTTCGGCTGCATGACCGCGTGACGGTATCTTTCACTGTGCTGTTATTCTGCATTGTGGTCATTTTTGGCGCGGACGCGTTCATCACAGTAACCACGGAAGTCGAACCGTTGCGCGCCATTCTAAAAATCCATTGGCTTGGATTGATCTTCCTTCCGACAGCCTATTTTCATTTTTCCGACGCCTTATTGGCAATGACCGGCAAGCCCAGCCGCGGACGCAGGCGGTTGGCGGGTATTTTTTGCCTGATTATCAGTGGAACGTTCAGCGTTTTATTGCTGACCAACCTGCTGGTTGGCAATGTGATCATGGACCAACCGCCCGCTCCCCATCTGGAGCGCACGCTCCTGATTGACCTCTTCGCGATCTTTTTCACAGTCACCATGCTCATGTCCTGGTACAACTACATCCGGGCGTATAAACGCACAATCACCAAGACCAGCCGGCGCAGAATGCTGTACCTGATCACCAGCGCGCTCGGGCCCGCGTTTGGTTCTTTTCCGTACCTGTTGTATGGCTCAGGTTTTGCGGCCGCGGCAACCTTTACCTTTTGGACGCTTTCCATCCTTTCGAACGCCATTGTGTTCGTGACACTGATTTCCATGACCTATGCCGTCTCTTTTTTCGGGTTTCCATGGGCGGACCGTGTAGTCAAAAGCAGATTGTTCCGCTGGGTGATGCGCGGGCCGGTGACGGCTAGCCTGACGTTGGGGGTCACCACCATTATCACGCGCCTGGGCAGGCAAATGAATATCGACGTATCCGCCATGCTGGTTCTGGGGATGGTGGCAGTGATCGTACTATTCGAGTATTCCATCACGCTTTTTGCGCGAGTTTGGGAAAAAATCCTTTTCTATGGAAGCGATAAAGAGGAGCTTGAAAAAATCCGTTCACTGGAAGATAAGTTGCTCACCAGCAATGATATTCGGCAATTCATGGAATTGATCCTGGCTACATTGTGCGATCTCCTGCAGGTGCCGGGTGCTTGCCTGCTGATCAGAAATGGCGGAAGCCCTAACGGAATGGATATTGCTACTGGAAAAATGAAAAAGGATTACTTGTCTGAAAAAGAGAATATCCTTGGTTTTATCCAGGAGCATCAAGCTGAGAAAAATGACATACTCATGAAGATGGGCGCAGATAATTTCCTTATTCCGATCAACCATCAGGCGGGTGAGCAGGCTGAAGAGTTGCTGGGCGTTATCGCTGTGGATGAAATGGATGTGTCGCGCCTGGATGAGGATAAAAAGCGCTCCGTAAGTCGATTGGTCTCGCGGACAGCTTTGGCGTTGCATGACCGGAAAATCCAGGAGAACCTGTTCGTTTCGCTGGAGATGCTTACACCGCAGGTATCCATCATTCAGGATCTGCTGGCTACTTCGCGTTATGACCAAAAAAGGATCATCAGTGAGAATCCCGTGATCGAATTCAGTGATTTCGACCAATGGGTGAAAGATGCCCTGGATCATCTGTGGGGAGGGCCAAAAATTACCCAGAGTCCGATTTTACAGCTAAAGATCGTCGAGCAAAAAGCGACTGCTGAAAATGAAACCCCGGTTAATGCGCTGCGTGAGGTTTTACGAACAGCCATCAACCAGTTAAAACCAGAGGGCGACCGGCAGTTCACCAATGAATGGATCCTGTTCAATCTCCTGGATCTGAAGTACTTATCGGGTTGGAAAGTGAAAGAAATTGCCAGGAAATTATCCCTTTCGGAAGCGGATTTATACCGGAAACAACGCGTTGCCATCAGCGCGGTTTCACAACAAATCATTGAGATGGAAAAGAGTATCATAACAGGAAGTTAAATTTATTTTCATTTTTTGTCAGGAGTGTGGGGATGCAAAACGAAAAAGAAGAGCGCAGTCAACAAACCGACAGCACGCAGTTCGATAATGGTTGGTGGGATTTCATACTTTCCGATGAGCCTGCCAGGCAAACCGGCAGCCAGGAATTACATGGACCTCATGGGCATCCACAGGGAACAGAAAACGACTGGGGATATATTAAAAAAACTTACGACAATGATGAAATCATTGACGTTATGATCTATAGCTATAACAAGGGTGGTTTATTGGCCAAAGGCCCATATGTCCAGGGATTCATTCCGATTTCGCATATTATGCAATTGGATATTTCGCACTCATCCGACGCAATTATTGAACACCTTCAAAGCCGGGTTGGCAGCCGGACCAGGGTGAAAGTGATTGAGTGCACGCCTGCATTGAATAAGGTAGTTCTTTCAGAGAGAGCCGCCTTGACCGAAAATGGGCAGCGTAGAGAGTTGATCAGCCAACTGAAAGCCAATCAGATTGTAACCGGACGGGTTACCAACATCACCAATTTTGGGATTTTCGTGGATCTCGGCGGAATCGAAGGGCTGATCCATATATCCGAGCTTTCCTGGGGCAGGGTACGCAACCCATCCGACTTTGTGAAACTGGATGAAGTGATCTCCGTTCTGATCCTCACTGTGGATGAGCGTGAAATGCACGTGGCGTTGAGCTTGAAACGCCTGGAGCCGAATCCCTGGCTCGACATTGAAAATAAATATAAACCGGGAGACCGGGTGATGGTCAGGATTTCGAAGATCCTTCCATACGGCGCGTTCGCACACATGCAGGAGGGCGTGGAAGGACTGATCCACATTTCAACCTTTAAAATGGATGATAATATTAGAGACTTGAACAAGATTTTGGAAGTGGATCAACAAGTGACCGTAGAGATCCTGCACATCGATTCGGTGAAACATCGCCTGGGATTGGCTTTGGTCGCGATAAATTGAAATTATGGTTACTTCAAAAAAGTCACAGCCAGCCAGGAACGGGATAAAAGCAATCCTGATTCAAACAGTCCGGCGATTTGGACAGGACTTGTTCGGCGTTCTTCTGATTTGTCTGGCGGTGATCACCGCTCTGAGCTTACTGGGACTATCCACCGGGACGATTTCCAAAGCGTGGACGAATTGGGTCGCCGGCGGGTTCGGGTGGGGCAGTTACATCCTGATCGCCTTCGTCGCCTACGTGGGCTTGTTAATTCTGCTGCGGCGCATCGAGCAATTTCCCAAATTGAACATGCGCAGGATTATCGCGCTCGAGATCTCGCTCTTCTCACTGCTGGCTTTGCTTTCAGGCCTTTTCGGCTTTTCCGTTGACCGCGCCCATCTTGGTCTGGATGGCGGCATCATCGGTTGGGGACTGGCGCGAATATTCCAGAGTTTTTCGGGCCGCATCGTTGCGATTGTTTTGCTGTTCCTGATTTGGTTATCTTCAACAATGGATGGGCTGGGATTCATGAAACCGCTTGGCCGGAAAATCGACCGTTATTTCAGCGAGATCCTTTCCGCTGCTTCACCCGCGGCCGAACCGGCGAGTTTTCCAGAAGACGATTCCGAGCTGGAAAGCGGTGGATTGGAAGGAGAAAAAGACAGTTCCTTGCAGCCGGCCGCGGCACCGATTCAGCATCGGCAGCTGAAACTGCCTCCGCTCGATTTACTGCTGGATGCGCAAAGCGCCACCTCTGATGAATCTTTCATCCACGCCAAGGCCATCCAGATCGAGAAAACCCTGGAGGAGTTCGGTGTGCCAGCGCGGGTGGCCGGCTACAGGGTAGGCCCGACCATTATCCAATATGCAGTCGAACCCGGGTATGTGGAAAAAGTAAATGAGGAAGGCGATGTGGTGCGCAAGAAAGTGCGCGTCTCGCAGATCTCGCAGCTGAACCGCGACCTGACCCTGGCGCTTTCAGTCGATCGCCTGAGGATCGAAGCACCCATCCCGGGCACGTCCTTTGTGGGTATTGAAATTCCAAACACCAGCAGCAATCTGGTGAGGCTGAAGGCTGTGCTTAACAGCAACGAATTCAGAACCAAACCGGCCCCGCTGAAACTCGCGCTGGGCTTGAATGTCTCAGGCGCACCCGTAACCGCCGACCTGGCGCGCATGCCGCACATGCTGGTGGCCGGCACAACCGGCTCGGGCAAATCAGTCTGTATCACATCACTGATCGCCTGCCTGGCGATGAACAACTCCCCGGACGATTTGCGCATAGCCATTCTTGACCCAAAAATGGTTGAACTGCTGCGCTTTAACGGTCTCCCGCACCTGTTGGGTAAGGTTGAAACCCAGTTGGAACGCATGCTGGGCGTACTGGCTTGGGGAATCAAGGAGATGGATGACCGCTACCGCAAACTGGAAGCGGCCAACGCGCGAGATCTGGACGCCTATAACGCCAAAATGGAACGACGCGGCGGCGAGCATCTGCCCAAGATTGTGATATTTATCGATGAATTGGCTGACCTGATGCTCTCCGCGCCGGATCAGACCGAGAGCTATGTGGTGCGTTTGGCGCAAATGGCGCGCGCGACGGGCATACACCTGGTTGTGGCTACCCAGCGGCCGAGCACGGATATCATCACCGGCCTGATCAAAGCCAATTTCCCGGCACGCATCTCTTTCATGATGGCTTCGTCCGTGGATTCCAGGGTGATCCTGGACACCAACGGCGCGGAGACCCTCATGGGAAAAGGCGATTTGCTGTTTCTCGATCCCGAAACAGCCGGCTTGAAGCGCGCGCAGGCTGTTCTGGTGGATGACCGCGAAATCGACGCCATCATTAATTACTGGCAAAGTACTGTACAAGAGGTTGAGCTGCTGGAGGAAGAATCCACGCCCTGGGAAAACCTAGTACCCAGCGTTAGCGGCGGATCGGATAACTTGATCGAACAAGCCATCAAACTCGTCCGGCAGGAGGGGCATGCTTCCACTTCCTGGTTGCAGCGCAAACTGCGCATCGGCTTTCCGCGCGCGGCGCGGCTGATGGATGAACTGGAGGAACGCGGAATTGTAGGCCCGGCGGAGACCGGCGGCAAGGAAAGAGAAGTGCTTTCCGGGGATGACCCCGATGAGAGTCAGGACGAATACTAAAACATTCTGAATTTGAACATTACAGCAAAATGACATTCACGGACAGACTACGCATTATTTTTAAAAATTTGCTCAACCAGATTGGAAAAATTCTATTAAAAATCGGATTGACCGCCGACGCGGTCACCATCCTGGGCATGGCGGGCAACGGCCTGGCGGGGTATTTTATCGCGCGGGGTGATCTGTACACGGGAGGTTGGATCGCGCTGGCCGCCGGCCCGCTGGATGCTCTGGATGGCACCCTGGCCCGCCTGCAGGGCGAACAGAAACCGTTTGGGGCATTACTGGATTCGTTATCTGACCGCGTTTCCGAGATGGCGATCCTGTTCGGGCTGTTGATTTATTTTTTCAATCAAAATAACCTGACCGGCTGCGCGCTGGTTTTCGCTGCCCTGACGGGCAGCCTGCTGGTTTCCTACGTGCGCGCCAGAGCGCAGTCGTTGGGCTGCGATCCAAAGATCGGCATCCTGACCCGCGTGGAACGCTATCTGGTCACCTGCCTCAGCCTGTTGTTCGGCCAGCCGCTGATCGGTTTATGGATCCTGGCCATTCTGACCTATGTGACCGTTATCCAGCGAGTCTGGTTCGCCTGGAAAGAATTGCATTAGAATTACTCAATACTTTTTTCAGTAAAGGAAAGGAATCATAAAATGCCTGACGGATTTACAATCGGCCCGTTAAAGATTTACTTCTACGGCATCATCGTTATGCTGGGAGTTTTAGCCGCGGTTTGGATCGCTGTGAAGGAATCGAAACGGCGTGGTTTGGATAGTGAGTATGTATGGGATATGGTGCCCTGGCTATTGATCCTGGGTATTGTGGGCGCGCGGCTATGGCACGTTTTCACACCTTCGCAATCCATGGGTGTCGGTCCGGAGTATTATTTTTCTCATCCGCTGGAAATATTAAACACGCGCAATGGCGGTTTGGGCATCCCCGGCGCCGTGCTGGGCGGGATCATCGCCCTGTTGGTTTATACGAAACGCAAAGGTTTGAATTTCCTGACCTGGGCGGATATCATCATCCCGGGCGTGGCGCTGGCGCAAGCCATTGGCCGCTGGGGTAATTTCTTCAACCAGGAACTATACGGTCCACCTTCCAACCTGCCCTGGGCCATCACCATCGATCCCGCGCACCGGCTGGCGGGTTATGAGAATTTTTCCACCTTCCACCCCATGTTTCTGTATGAATCCATTTGGAACCTGTTCAACTTCTTCCTGTTGCTTTTCTTGAGCCGCTCCAGGGAGGAAAAGCTGATTCCGGGAGATTTGTTATTCATTTATTTGATTGTCTATCCGGTCGGACGTTTCCTGCTGGAATTTATACGCCTGGATGCTTCGTATGTTGGCAGCATCAACATTAACCAGATCATCATGGCCTGCGTGGCGGTCTTCGGCACCTGGATGTTGATCTATAACCATCTGCGCGCGAAAAAGGCAGCTCCGGATGCGGAAACGATTGGGGAAAAAACTAAGGAACCTCCCAGCGCTGAATAACCAATCAGAAGCAAACTGATATTCCACGAACAATTCCAGGATTGAGTTTGGGTGAGTGACGAGATTTAATAATTTCCGAATATTAAACCCCTCTTTAGGAGAAAAACGCGCCTTGATAATTTTCAGGGCGCGTTCTCTATCACCAGCCGGTCAGGAATTCCACCCATTCCGTATTATCGGAAAGATAGTGGTGGTAGATGTAGATCGCGGAGGCGGGCGGTTCTTCAGGCAGCTTCAATAAGGCCATGCCAGATTGTTCCAGGGTGCGCCCGCCTTTTTTATGGTTACAATAGGAACAGGCAGTGACCACATTATCCCAACAATGGGGGCCATCCAGATGCCGGGGAATGACATGATCGATCGTCAATACGCCGGAAGTTGTACCGCAATACTGGCAGGTGTAACCATCACGCCTGAATATTTCGCGGCGGGTCAGCTTGACTTTCGGCCTGGGACGGTGGATCATGCTTTGCAGCCGTATGACGGATGGGCGCGGGAAGATTCTATCGATCGTATGAATCTCCCCCCTGCCATTCATCACCAATTGGGCTTTATCCATAACCATTAAGCAGACCGCCTTGCGCATATTGCAGACATTCAACGGTTCAAAATTCGCGTTAAGGACAAGGACGCTTTCCATGGCAAAAACCTGCGCTGATTATAGCACGAGACATTTTTTTGATTTCTAAATATCGAATTTGGCGGGCTGGTATAATTTGCAAATATTTCAATCATTTGGAGGCAGTTGTGCGAATCGAAGACCAGGTTGCGATCCTCATGCAGGGAACCGAGTACGGCGACGAAGAGGTCAAGAAGGTCATGGAGACCGAACTACGCGAGCGGTTGGTCATGGCGGAAAAGGAACAGCGTCCCCTGAAAGTGTACTGCGGCTACGATCCGACCAAGGCCGACCTGCATCTGGGACATACGGTTACCATGCGCAAGCTGCAGCAATTCCAGGAATTCGGGCACGAAGTGACTTTCCTGATCGGCGATTACACTGCCCTGATCGGTGATCCCTCCGATAAAGACGTTTCGCGGCCGGTTTTAACCACAGAGATCATCAAAGCCAATGCGCAGACCTACGCGGAGCAGGCTTTCCGCATCCTTGATCCGAAAAAGACGGTCATCCGATACAACTCGGAATGGCTTTCCAAATTAAATTTTGCCGAGATCATCAAGCTGGCGCAGAATTTTACCGTACAGCAGTTCCTCAGCCGTGAAAAATTCAAACTGCGCTGGGAGCGCGGCGACGCGGTATACCTGCATGAAACCCTGTACGCGGTAATGCAGGGATACGACGCCTATAGCCTGCGGACAGACGTGCAGGTGGGGGGCACCGACCAATTCTTCAATATTGTAACCGCCGCGCGCAAGGTGATGAGCGCGCTGGGCGCTCTGCCGAATATCGCCATCTGTTTGGGCATCCTGCCGGGCACAGACGGCACCGAGAAAATGAGCAAGTCCATGGGCAATCACGTCCCGATCAACACCACGCCGGAAGATATGTATGGCAAGTTGATGAGCATTCCCGACCGAAGCATGCCGGTTTATTTCAAGTTGGTAACGCGCTGGCCGCCCGAGAAAGTGGCGGAAATGGAAAAGGCGCTGGATGCCGGCAGCCTGCATCCGCGCGATGCAAAAATGCAACTGGCGGCCGAGGTGACGAGCGCGTTTTATGGCGAGGAAAAAGCTCAAGCTGCCCAGCAGGATTTTATCGTCAAATTCCAGCAGAAATCCATCCCCGATGAGATGGATAGTTACATACTGAAGGGCAGTTTAAAATGTCTGGATGTTCTGGTGGCCTCCGGCCTGGTAAAAAGCCGCAGCGAAGGCCGCAGCCTGATTGAGCAAAATGGCGTCAAACTGAATGAAGAAACCGTCACCGAATGGGGCGCGGATTTGGGCGAAGGCGTTTTGCAAGTAGGAAAAAGAAAATTCCTGCGGTTGATCAAAGCGGAATAGCTAACCGCTATTCACAATTTTTGTAAAAATCTGCCTGCCAACCACGCGCAGGCTTTCGGCGTTGCCATCCTCACGCACAATCACCAGCACCAGCGGCGTACCGGTCCAATCTGACGATGTGCCTGCCACATACCAGGCATAGCTGCCCTTTTCGTCTTGCGTGCGCGCTGTAATCTCCCAGCCGTTGATCTCGGTCGACGCCAGCAAACGGGAAATATCTTGCGCGGTTTGCGCGCTGATAACCTGAACGGCATCAGCCTGCCCGGTCGAGACCCATGCATCCGACTGCGTGTTCACAGCGGAAAGCAGGTATGGATCTGATTGGCGTCCTTCATTTGAGAAAGGACTGACAGCATATGCCAATTGCAGCGGGCTGACCCGCAGGCGATCATTGCCGAATAATATATTCTGCCAGATGCTGGTTGCATCCACCACCTGGGCTGCGTTCTGAGGCAAACCGATATCAAAGGAGGCGGATAAACCATATTTCGCGACGAGATTGCTGATCCATTGGCCATCTTTGCCGGCGGCTGCCAGACGCAAAGCGCCACGGCAGCCGCTGGCAACTGCTTCAGACCATAATTGCGGCTGACCATCGCCAAACGCGCATTGGACAGTATTGTTACTTGTGTTCTCAGAATAATCCAATTGCAGCGTCGTTTCATCTTCGGCGATCAGGAAAGCAGTCAGCAATTCGCCCAGCGGGTAAGCCCCCTGCGTCACGCGGTTGAGCAGGGGCGCGGCGGGATCATTCTTCCAGCTTTCCAGATTCTGTTTCAGCAGATTGGCATCGAAATAAGGCGTGCTTGAGAGCGCGAGCACCTCCCCGGTTGCGGCATTCATCACAACCGCAGCCCCGGCGCTGCCTGCGAGCATATCATCCAGAATGAGCTGGGTTTGCAAATCCAGGGTCAATCGCACATCCCGGCCGGGGAGAGGCTGGTCATATAATAAATAATTGAACCACAGATCAGAAGCAGGATAACCCTTTTGGCCGCTTAGATAATCATCCAGGGCTGCTTCCAGGTTGGTCACGCCATAGGTGTAGTCATAAATACCAATGGTGTTGCTTAACGAGGGATAATTCAGCAGGTACGCATAACTCCCAACTGAACCGCTGCTGGAGGTGATTTCTTGCCCGTCACGGAACAGGAGCGAGCCTCTTTCCACATAACGTGAAGCGATCAAGTTGCGGCTGTTATCCGCTCGCAGCTGTAAATCGTTGGATCGCACCAAAGCCCACCAACCGGTTACACCCGCCAGGAGGAGTAATCCGATCGAACACAGCAGAGCGATATTGCGGTACGGGAGCAGCGCCTGCGGAGCAGGCGAGAGTTCCATTCTGGAGTCGCTGATTTTTACCAGGATAAAGATCGCCAATAGCGAGGTAACCAACGATGACCCCCCATACGACACCAGAGGCAAAGTAACGCCCGTAATCGGCAGCAGGCGGATATTGCCACCGACGATCAGAAAAGTCTGAAAGGTGAGGTAGATGCCAATTCCGGAAGCCAGGAAACGCAGGAATTTCTGGCTGGTTTTGATGGCCGCGTGAATGCTGCGGAACATCAACAGCGCGAACAGGCCAATCAGGGCAATCGAACCCACCAGGCCGGTTTCCTCCACAATCGAGGCGTAAATGAAGTCGGAATGCGGGATGGGCACCAGGTTGGGGTAGCCAATGCCAATACCGCTGCCTAAAACGCCGCCGGCAGCGATCGCAATGATCGCTTGAATGATCTGGTAAGAACCGGATTGGGGATCCAGCCAGGGCTGCGTCCAGGCCTGGAACCGGATGCGGATGAGGTCAATGAAAAAGTAACCGACCACGGCGGCCATGGCGATAATCAATAAGCCGATTCCAAGGATGCGTTTCTTGCCGAAAATGGAATACAACATACCGATATAAATAACAATGAAGATCAGGGAGGTGCCCATATCGCGCTGTCCGACCAGGATAAAAAGCGCGGAAAGGAACAGGATCAAGGTCGGTAGAATGGTCTGCAATATTTTGGGGTTCAGGAAATACCTGTCTGCAAAGAAAGCGGCTAGATAGAGGATCAGGATCAATTTCAGCGGCTCGGAAGGCTGAAAGTAAATTCCGCGAAATCCCAGCCATAGATTAGGGCCTTCACCGCCAGGATAGGTTCCGAAGAAGAAAGTCAGCACTGCCAGCACCAAGCCGGCGATCAGAATGAGGTATTTGTGCTTTTTAAAAATATCCAACGCATCTTGCGTGCGGAAAAAAAGCACTGCCGCCAATATGCTGAGCATATACCAGAGCGTCTGGCGGATACCAAAAAGGATGCTCAGGCGCCAAATACTGAGCATGCCCCAGCCAACCAGCAGGAAGGCTGCCGGCAGGATCAAGGCGTCCCAGTTCTCCAAACGGCGGCTGGTGACGCGCTGGATCAGGCTGGCGCCGGATAACCAAATCAGATACGCCGCCCAATGCGACCAGCGATAATCCACATCCCAGGAGCGGTACCTGACCGCGGGTGAGAGGGTAAGAATCAAGGCCAACAGGAAGAGGCAAACACTGGCCAGCATGAACAAACGACTTTGCAGCACGCTGTTGCGGTTTTTTGTGGCGGGAAAAATGAACACTTTAGAGATATTTATCGATCAGAATACCCAGCCGGGCTCTGGCTTCCGGGGTGATCTTGTCAGGCTGGGTCATTATGGCGTTGTTAAGAATATTCTGGCAGTCGCAGATATTTTCTTCAGGCAGCTTTTCCACCAAGCGCTGGATGGACTCCTGGGCGATTTGCGTATTTTTCTGCAGCACGCGCACCACCATTTCCACGGTAACCGGTTCCTCGCTCACGTGCCAGACGTCGAAATCCGTTACGTGCGCGATGGTGGTATAGCACATCTCCGCTTCGCGCGCCAGGATGGCTTCGGGACAAGCCGTCATGCCAATTACGGACATGCCCCACTCACGATACAGGTTGGATTCCGCTTTGGTAGAGAAACGCGGTCCCTCGATGGTGACATAGGTTCCCCCTCTGTGAATCGTCGCTCCGCTGTCCAACAGGGCTGTGTAGGCCAGATTGGAAAGATGCTCACAATAAGGATCGGCTGCGCCGATATGCGCCACGATTCCGTTGCCGAAGAAAGTTCGTTCACGCTTATGGGTCAGGTCAACCAACTGGCTGGGGATGACAATATGGCCGGGAGAATAATCCTCGCGCAGCGATCCACAGGCTGACACGCTGACGATGCGGGTAACCCCCAACGATTTTAACGCGTAGATATTCGCGCGATAATT
>CAZDUN010000050.1:0-13381 GCA_964508615.1 uncultured Pelolinea sp.
ACACCATCGCTTGAATGACAAACACCAACTCTCTGGACACATCTGAGCTGCGTTCCATCACGTCCGAACCGGCTCGCAAATAGCCATATAAAAGACCGGCAATCGGAACTCCCAGCGGATTGTTGCCCGCCAGAATGGCAATATTGATCCCTTCAAAACCAAGTCCCGAGGTCATATTGGAGATGATCTTGTTGTGGATCGCCAGGGTAAGGTGAGCGCCAGCCAGGCCAGCCACGATACCACTGACCAGGATCGACATGATGATGGTGCGTTTTACATTGATCCCGCCGTAATGGGCAAATTTGGTATTCAAACCAACCGTGCGCAATTCGTAACCGAATGGTGTCTTGAACAGTAAATAGTAAACAACGATCACCGCAGCAATCACAATATAAACCATGATGGTGACACTGGTTTGTTTCTCCCAAAGCTCACGAATATTTTGCAGAAACGGCCAATCCGGTATGAAGGTTGGCAAACGGAATGGTTTATCAATGAATTCCGAGCTGATCGAACGGGATTTGGGGGTCATGATGAAGGTTTTTAGAATGTATTCAAATACCTTCAATGCGACGGAGTTCATCATCAGGGATGTTACCAGTTCATTGGCGTTGTAGTATGCCTTCAGCAGCGCAGGGATAAGCCCCCACAGAGCGCCAACCACCATTGCCGCCAGAAAAGCTAACAAGATTCGAGGAAAAGGCGGTAGGGG
Source organism: uncultured Pelolinea sp. (assembly GCA_964508615.1). Lineage (GTDB taxonomy): Bacteria > Chloroflexota > Anaerolineae > Anaerolineales > Anaerolineaceae > Pelolinea. The sequence continues at coordinate 713 of CAZDUN010000050.1, forward strand.
GACATACAATGCCACGCAGCCGGCCGCCATCGCGCCCAGCACCATTTGCCCTTCCACACCGATATACCATTGGCTGGCGCCGAAAACGATGCAAATCACCAAGCCTAAAAGGATCAGCGTCAGCGATTCCTCCAACCAGTCACCAATACGGTTCAGTCGTGAAAGCGGGCCTAATAAGAATGACTTATATGCTACCACGGGATCTTCTGAAACGAATAATGTAATGATGAATCCCAGTGCCAGGCCGATGGACACGGCTAACACAATGCGTAATAATTCACGGAAACCCTTTGATTCAAAGAAAGATTTCATAGGAATTTCTCCATCTCTTCGTTAGTTTGATGCTTGATGCCCAGCATAAACAAACCCAATTCATCTTCACTGACTTTGGCGGCATCCGGAAAAACGCCTGTGATCTTTCCTTCATACAACGTCACAATCCGGTCCGAAAGGCTCATGACTTCGCTCAGGTCCGCAGATACAAGCAAGACAGCGCAGCCTTCTGTACGAAGCCTGACCAACTCCTCGCGAATAAATTCCGTCGCGCCCACGTCAATGCCGCGGGTTGGCTGGGAAGCGATCAACACATAGGGATTTGAGGATAACTCCCGGGCAACAATTACTTTTTGCATGTTACCGCCGGAAAGTGATTCAACCGGCAACTTTCCATTCGGCGTGAGGATGCCAAACTGTCTGATCAAGTCTTTTCCTTTATTTTCAATCAGGCGGTAATCAAGCATCATCCCTTTTTTATATGGCTTGCTAAAATAGCGATCGACGATCAGGTTCTCTTCGATGGACTCTTTAAGCGCAACACCGTTGGTCAACCGGTCTTCAGGAATATGGGATACGCCTTTCTGGCGAACCTCGCGGGGGGTTCGATCCAGAATATTTTTACCCTTCACAACAGCCTGACCTCCCGCGGATCTTTTTAAACCGGTCAATACTTCAACCAGTTCAGTTTGGCCATTGCCTTCCACGCCGGCAATTCCCAAAATTTCTCCGGCATAAAGGTTAAAACTGACATCTCTTAGAACAGGACGGCCGGTTTCAGATATAAAAGAAATATTCTGAATTTCCATACGTTTTTCGGCGCGTTTCATGGTCGGTTTGGAAATGTTCAGGAATACTTCGCGGCCAACCATCATGTTGGCCATTTGTTCGCGGGTAACGTCCTTGGTATCCACGGTGCCAATCATCTTTCCATGCCGCATCACTGTTACGCGGTCCGAGATTTCTTTTACTTCACGCAGTTTGTGAGTAATGAAAATAACAGTCTTTCCCTGATGTACCAACCTGCGAATGGCTTTAAAAAGATCCTGGGTTTCCTGCGGGGTCAATACCGCAGTGGGTTCATCCAAAATCAAAATTTCGGCTTTTCGGTAAAGCGTTTTTAATATTTCTACGCGTTGACGCTGCCCAACATTTACGCTATCGACAATTGCATCTGGTTGAACAAAAAGACCAAATTGGTCTGATAATTCCTTGGTTACATTAAGTACCTGGTCCTTATCAATAAATCCATTTTTAATTGGCTCATTTCCCAGGACTACATTTGCGGCAACAGTAAATGAAGGAACTAACATAAAGTTCTGGTGGACCATTCCGATTTTATGGTCAATCGCATCCATTGAGGATTTAAATGAAACGCTTTTTCCATCAATGATAATCTCACCTTCGGTTGGCTGTTCAATACCGTATAAAATCTTCATTAAGGTGGATTTGCCTGCGCCGTTTTCTCCAACCAGGGCATGGATCTCGCCTTTATTTACTGTAAAGTTCACGCCATTATTAGCGACCACGCCATTATCGTAAATTTTTACGATATTTTTCATCTCAACTATTGGCTTCATGTAAGTTCTCCGATACCAGGATATAACGAAGGGCAGGGAAAAATCCCTGCCCTTTACTAAATTCGATCTTAGAAAACGGTGGCGATTACAATTTCGCCAGCCAGAACTTTTTCCTGTGCTTCGGCGATCTTGTCCTTGACTTCCTGGGGGGTCATGGATTCATAATATTCATTGTAGGCCAGACCAACGCCGCCTTCGGCAATACCAAGGTTTTCATTGGAGCCAACGGGAAGCGTCCCATCAAAGTACATGGTCATTGCGCGGTACAGGGAGTTATCCACATTTTTCAACATGGAGGTCAAGATAACTTTGGCCAATTCAGGATTGGTTTCTTTCTCGATCGCATATTGATCGGAATCGACGCCAATTGCCCATTTGCCAGCTTCCTGCGCTGCGTAGAAGACACCTTCACCGGTGCCGCCGGCAACCTGGAAGACCACGTCCGCGCCCTGCTGGTACATGGTAAGGGCAAGTTCTTTACCCTTGGCAGGATCGCTCCAACCGCTGGCATATTGAACAAGAACGTTAGCTTCGGGGATACCGGCATCCATAGCGCCTTGTTTGTAACCAACCATGAAGTCGTTGATGACCGGGATATCCATGCCACCAAGCGCGCCGACCATACCGGATTCGCTCATCAAACCGGCATACAAACCGGCCAGATATGAACCTTCATTTTGCTTGTATTGCACTGCATAGACGTTTTTGTAATCGCCGGCAGTGAAATCGACAGGATTGTCGAAGATGATGAAGGTTTTCTCAGGATATTCGGGAGCAGCTTCGAGCATAACAGGCAGCAGATCGCTGGAGGCGATCAGGATCACGTCGGAATCAGGATCCTGAACGGCATCCTGGAAAGCAGGTTCCCATTTGGCGGGATCTACGCCGGCTTCGCTGGTGACCAGTTCGAAACCGAATTCTTCGGCTGCCTTGGTCAGACCGCGGTGAGCGGAATCAGTGAAGGATTTATCGCCCAGGGTTCCGTTTACAACATGGATAACCTTGGTTTCGGCGGGAACGGGCAGAGCAGTGGCAGCTTCTTCGGCTGGGGCGGTTTCTTCTGCCGGGGCAGCTTCTTCGGCTGGGGCGGGCTCAGCAGCAGCGCCACCGCAGGCGACCAATAAAGCACCTACCAATAAAAGGCTCAAAATGGTAATTTTTTTTGCTTTCATTTTTTCTCCTCGAGAATTTGTTTGTATTTTCTACTAACGCTAAACAAAAAACAATTTTATCCTTTTTTCGCTGCGACCACCTCCTTTAAATTTATGAATCATAAGACCAAATCATTACAAAATCGAAATAATCATGCTCAAAACACATTTTTCTTCAGCAAACCCGTTGAACCGCGTTTTTCCAGCTGCACTTCCAGGGTTATCGTCCGGCAAGCCCTGGCCGGATTTTCCATGCGCTCAAGAAAACAATTCACAGCCTCTTCCGCCATCTGATGGATGGGCAGCTTGATGGTGGTCAGGGGCGGCGTGGTGTACTTGGACCAGTAGATATCGTCAAAACCGACCACTGACAGGTCATCCGGGATCTTCAACCCATGATTGTAGGCTGATTGCAGCACGCCCATCGCCATCAAGTCATTGCAGGCGAAGATGGCGGTTGGGCGGTTCTCCATCTCCAACAGGCGGTTGGCGCAATTGACGCCGCTGATAATATTGAAGTCCCCGCGCACGATCAGCGCTGGATCAATCTCGATGCCATTCTCTTTCAGGGCGGCTTCATAACCAATCTCGCGTTTATAGCTGGGGATGATATCTTTCGACCCGGTGATGATGGCGACGCGTTGATGGCCGAGCTGGATCAGGTGTTCGGTGGCCAATTTGCCGGCATAGAAATCATCGATGATAACGGTATCAAAATCATAACCGGGGCAGTCGTGATCGATCAAGATGATGGGCACGCTGCCCAGGCCCATTGGTATCATCTTTAATGGCATGATTGACGAAGAAACCAGGATGATGCCATCCACCTGCCATTGGGAAAGCTGGTTGACGTAGAATAGCTCCTTCTCAGGATCGCCATCAGAGTTGCACAGCATCATGCTGTACTTCTGCAGATAACTCAGGTATTCAACGCTCCAGGCTATTTCAGAATAAAAGGGATTGGTGATATCCGCCACGATCAAACCCAGTGAGCTGGTTTGCTTTTTGCGCAGGCTGCGCGCGATCCGGTTGGGCTGATAATCCAGGCATTCCATCACAGACATCACCTTGGTTCTCAATTCATCGCTGACGAAGCGCGTGTTATTGATCACATGGCTGACTGTCGAAACGGATACGCCCGCTTTTTCAGCAACTTCTTTAATTGTAGAAATTGGTGCCCTCCGAGAAATACGTTTGCGCAATCGTTACATTGATATTAGCAGGAATTTGAGCGTTTTTCAACATTTTTTAAGGAAAAAAGGATAAATGTCATACAATCTCATCATGCATTTACCCTTTTCCATCCAGATCCTGGCCAATCAGTTATATCTTCTGCAATGCCTGCTCAAAATCAGTGATCAGGTCCTGCGGGTCTTCCAAACCGGCGGAAATGCGGATCATGCCATCATGAATGTTCATTAGCGCTTTCTGTTCCGGCGGCACATCCAGGAAGGCCATGGTGGCAGGCACCTGCGTGGTGGTGCGCACTCCGCCCAGGCTGGCGCCAAAGGTGCACAACTCGAGCGCGTCCAGTACGCGCACAGCGGCTGGTTCATCCCCAATCTCGAAGCAAAGCATGGCGCCGAACTTTGGCATCAATTTTTTCGCAATCTCGTGCTGCGGATGAGAGGGCAAGCCGGGATACCACACGCGCTGCACCTTGGAATGCTTTTCGAGATATTCCGCCAGAATCATGGCATTGCTGCATTGGCGTTCTAGGCGCACGTGCAAAGTCTGGATGCCACGCAGCAGCAGCCAGGCATTGAAGGGCGAAAGCGCCCCGCCCAGCTTGGTGAGGGTTGACCAGCGGATCTTTTCGAGCGTATCAGCCGGCAGCAGCTCCGATTTCAGTACAATCACACCACCCAGGGCATCATTATGCCCGCCGATGAACTTGGTGGCGCTTTCCACCACGATATCCACGCCCCAATCCAGCGGCCGGAAGACGTACGGGCTGGCAAAAGTGTTATCGCAAATGACCAGGATTCCCCGTTCGTGCGCCAGTCTGACGATAGCTTCGATATCGGAAATCTTCATGGTCGGGTTGGCGATGGCTTCGAAGTAAATCACCCGGGTATTCGGGCGGATGGCACCCTGCACCATTTCAATGTTGGATGAATCCACGAAAGTGGTTTCGACGCCGAAATCGGTGAAACGGTGATCGAGGAATTCATGTGTGGTGCTGTAAGTGGTCCAATCCGAGACAATATGATCGCCGCTTTTCAGCAGCCCGAACAGCGTGATGGCGATGGCAGCCATACCGGAGGCGGTGGCCAGGCAGCTCTCGCCGTTTTCGATGTAGATCATCTGCTCTTCGAATTTATATTCGCTGGGGTTGCCGCAGCGCGAATAGATGTTGACTGCCTTGCGTTCGCCATCGAGAATGCGTTGATAGATTTCCTGCGTGTATTGGAAATTGCTGGCCATGTAGATCGGGTCGCTGACCGACATGGAGCCCGGTTCGGGCGGGTAGAACACCATGCGACTATCAAGAGATAATTTCTTGCGCTTTTCGTTATCCATTTACTACTCCTTAAATAAATATCAGAGACAACACATGCTTGCCTTTAATAAGATGTATAACGATTGCGCGCGAAACTGACTTATATTAAACCATAAACCACGGATAATGGTCAGTGGTTTTTTTGCCGAAAATCACCTTACCACTCCTCCAGCCGGCATGATCATCATCAGCTATAATAATGCCTTATTTATATTATAGATACTGGAGAGAAACATGGATAAACACGAATGGTACAAAGTATTCCCCGGCGCGATCACGGTCACGGACGCCAAGGGGACCGTGATTGAAATGAATGACGCGTCCGCCGAGATGTTCAAGGGCGACGGCGGCTACGCAGTGATGGGCCGCAACGCCATCGCCTGCCATCCCGAGCGCACGCAGGAAAAAGTACGTAAACTTTATGAAACTGGGTCATTCAACGTGTATTCCATCACCAAGAACGGCAAGAAAAAACTGGTTTATCAGGCGCCGTATTCCATCGACGGGAAATTCTCCGGCCTGGTTGAGATCTGCCTGGATCTGCCGGAAGAAATTCCACATTTTGACCGCGACAAGAAATAAAATTCTCTGATATTGCGCTAACGATTGTGGTATAAAATTTATTGAAAGAGTAAGATTCGGAAAGTAATCTTACTTTTTTCATCTAGGGAATCCGGTCGCAAGGCCGGATTCTTTCATTCAAGGGAGGCTGCGCGGGTATAATCCCGGCATGGCTAATTCTGATATGCGCATCAACCTGCCCGCCGCAACAGAGCGACTGATCCTGCGGCCTTTTGAAAGCAAAGATGCGCCCACGTTCAGCGCTTACCGTTCCGATCCGGAGATTGCGCGCTACCAGGGTTGGCAGGCGCCCTATTCGCTGGAACAGGCGCGCGATTTCATCGCCGAGATGCAGGCCAAAATTCCCGGCCAACCCGGGCAGTGGTACCAGGTCGCGTTGGAGTTGAAGGAGGACAGGCGATTGATTGGCGACTGCGCCTTCCGCCTTTCGGAAGATGGCCGCCAGGCCGAGCTCTGCCTGAAACAGGCGCGCGCTAACAAAAAACGGGGTTACGCGCGCGAGGCTGGTGATTGGCTGCTGGCTGCCCTGTTTGGAACGTTGAAAGTACAGCGTGTGTTCGCCAACATCGATCCGCGCAATACCGCCGCCATCCAATCCATCGGCCGGCTGGGGTTCCGCTTTGAAGGGCGTTTCAAGCAAAGCCTGTGGCTGAAGGGCGAATGGGTGGATGAGGAATGGTACGCGCTGTTGCGTGAGGAATGGATCAAGCCCTCAGGCAGGGCTGCCTGAGCGGTTCATTTATCGGCAATTTATCGGCTATTTATCGGCGGTTTATCGGCGGCGATGATGAATGCATCATACAGGTACGCATTTAGAAAAACCCTCCCATAATCACCCATACTTCCGGAAAATCCCTGATCGTAGCGTATATAATCCAGGCATCCATCCCACATTCAGGTCTAAAAGAGCCCATATGGACAGCATCTCTCCCACCACTTACCGCCGCTTCATTCTGGGCTGCCAGGGCTTATGGCCGGGGCGGCGCTGGAGCGGCAAAACCGGCGCGGTCGAGGCTATGCGCGCGGCGGAAGCCGTGCAGGTGGACCCGGTGGCGGTGGTGACGCACAGCCACGATATCGCGCTGTGGGGACGCGTGGCTGATTACCAGCCAGTTTACCTGCAGGAGTTGCTATACCAAGACCGCCGCTTCTTCGATTATGGCGGCGAGCTCTTTATCTATCCAGTGGAGGAATTCCCCTGCTGGATGGTCAAGATGAAGCGGCGCAGGGTCAGTCCCCACTGGTCGGAATATATGGCCGCCAACCAGGCTTTGCTGGAACGGGTACGCGCTGAGATACGTGAACGCGGACCGCTGGGCACGCGCGACATGGCCGGCGAGCGCGTGGACCGTTACCGCTCGTCCAAGGACACTGGCTACGCCATGTACTGCCTGTGGATCATTGGCGAACTGACCATCCAGGGCCGCCGGGGACGCGACCGCATTTATGATTTCAGCGAGCGGTTGATCCCCGCGCAGTATCTGAATCCGGCTTGCGAGCAGGAAGCGGTTGATTTTTTCATCATGAAAGCCATCGCCCAATATGGCCTGGTGAACGAACGCTATTTCAACCAAATCTGGAAAAACGCCACCGAACTCCCGCGCGATGGCGCGGCCATCCAGGCCAGGCTGGCGCAGTTGCTGGATAACGGGCAGATTGCCTGCGTACAGCGGGAAGACAGCGGCGAGACACTCTACTACCCCGCCGCGCGCAGGCCGCTGTTGGAAGAATTGGCTGCCGGGCGCGTCCCGGTGGATTGGCAGCCGCTGGCTACGACTGCTGCAGAAGAAGTGGTTTTCTTGTCACCGCTGGAATTCGTCAGCGCGCGCGGGCGCGCCAAGAAGATTTTCGGGTTCGACTACACCTGGGAAATCTACAAGCCTGCCCATGCCCGCCGCTACGGGCCTTACACCATGCCGGTGCTATTTGGCGACCGGCTGGCGGCGCGCGTGGATATGCGCCTGGATCGGCAGGCGCGTACGCTATTTATCAACGGCTTGTGGCTGGAAGAGGGATTTCAGGCGGATAAGGAATTCAAGGAAGCTTATACGCGCGGGCTTAAACGCTTTGCATGTTCGATTGGGGCTGAAAAAGTTGAAAAAATTACCTAAATTATTTTCACCTCTCCACAGACCTAATCATCGTCAGTATGGCATGTAATACTATTTATTAAGAAGGCAATATACCTAAAATTTAAGATACACAAAATCAGCGCCGCTCACCTCGCCGTAAAAGCCAAAAATGGTGATGGCGAAGAACAAGCCGTAATACAGCAACCAGCGCAGGCCGAGCGGCAGGCGCTTGAAAGCAGTCAGCAGGACTTTGCCCGCCTGCCACCACTCCACGATAAAGAAGATCGCCAGGGCAGCCGCCATCAGGATGAAGTCCGGCGCGTCCAGGCCCAGGCTTTCATCCAGCAAGCTCCAAGCCCCGGCTTGCGTGCCGCCGCGCCAGGTGAAAATGCCGCTCAGTACCTGCCCGGCCGCCGCCAGCGAATCGGCACGGAAAAAAACCCAGGCGATACTGATCAAAATAAAGGTGCCGATGACGAAGATAGCGCGCGGCAGGTGCTTCTCCAGGCGCTGGCGCGTTTTGCTCGTGAGCTGTTCAACCGCCTGGTAAAGGCCGTGCAGCCCACCCCAGGCGATGAAGGTCCAGTTGGCGCCATGCCACAGCCCGCTGGCCAGGAAGGTGATGAGGATGTGCAGGCTCAACCATAAAGCGCGCGGTTTCTTGCGCCGATCCCTGGTTTCCAACGGCAGAAATACATAGTCGCGCAGCCAGCTGCTGAAAGTGATGTGCCAGCGCCTCCAAAATTCGGTCACGGAAGCTGAAAAATACGGCCGCTCGAAGTTTTCGCTCAGCTCGAAACCCAGCAGCGCGGCGCTTCCCAGGGCGATGTCGGTGTAGGCGGAGAAATCGATGTAAACCTGGAAAGCGAAGGCCAGCACGCCGGCCAGCAGCTTGGGCGCCGGGAAATCCGCTGGGGCGGCGAAGACTGCGTCCGCCACTGCCGCCAGCCGATCGGCAATGACCAGCTTCTTGAGCAGGCCCGCGCCGATGCGCAGCAGGCTCTCATCCAGTTTCGCGTACGGGAAAGCCTGCGGTTGGCGTATTTGTTGAAGAAATGGCGCAGGCCGTTCCAACGGGCCGCTCAGCAGCTTGGGAAAGAAAGCCATGTATAGGGCGAAATGTCCAAAATGATGTTCTGCTTCCACCCGCCCATCGAACACATCCCAAATGTAGCTGAGCGCTTGCAAGGTGAAGAAAGAAATGCCCAGCGGATAGAACCATGCCGGCGCAGGCAGCGTCCATCGCAGTCCGAGTGCCGCCGCAACAGAACCGAGAATGCCATTGAAGAAAGAAATATATCGAAAACCAAACAACAGCGCCAGGCTGACGCCTGCGCCGGCCAACATCCAACCATGCCTGTCCCGCTCGTCCGCGCTGGACTTGATCAACCGTCCACAGACATAAGCGATCAGCGTACCGCCCAGCAGCACCGCAACAAAGCGCACGTCCAAGAACGCGTAGAAAACATAGCTGCAAGCCAGCAGCCAGGCCCAACGCCCGCGCGCAGGCAGTAGATAATGTACCAGCAGCACGAAGGCCAGAAAACCGTAGAAGGCGAAGTGGTTAAAGGTCATCGCTCAGCCCCGCGCACGCTCATTCGGAACTCCCTTTGCCTTGATCCTGCGGGACGTTGAAAATGCCGCGCAGGCTATAGCTGCCGTCCAGGTTGTAGATGTTGACCTGCAGCGTGTAAACGCCCTCAGGTTCAGGCAACCTGAATGTCATCTGGCTTTGGTTGATACCCTCCGCCTGATCAAGCTGCTGCTCGCCCTGAAACAGGCTCCAGGTAAAATACAGGTTCGAAGCGCTTTCTTCATCGTAAGGGATCAACTGCACGCTGACCTGGCCGCTGTCGCGGCTGATCGTGTAATCCCGGAAAAAATAGCTGCGATAAAAAGCCAGCGCTTCGGCATCCACCTTCATATCGAGCCGCTCGGCCAATCGTTCAGCCAACTCTACCGAGGCGATCAGCGCGCCGAATTGGGTCATGTGCTCATGGTCACCGAACCACAGGCGCGCGCGACCTTGATCCTCCAGCAGGGTCAGGTATTCGCCGCCCAGCGCCTGAACGCCCCGCATGACCTCTTCCCGACAGGCCGCAAAATCATTGACCAATTGCGGCGCTTCGACAAACAGCAGTTCCTCCGGGTTTTCCAGATCGAGCGCAATGATCTCAGCTGTTTTTTCCAACCGTTGGGGGAGATCAGGTATGCCGCATGTTTCCGGCGCTGGCTTAGGCTCTCCCCCCCACCCAATCGGCAGCAGGGATTCCATGTAGTTGAAATAACCCTGGTGGGGCAATTCCAGCGCATCCGTTCCATCCGCGGCGGAAACAGCCGCTGCGATCACGCGCTCTGCCACATCCGCGGGTTCCTTCCAGTTGGCATGGAAAATGGTATAGGGTAGATAAAAGTAAACCAGGTTTTCCATTGAAAGGAAACGGTGGGCGTAAGTCATGCGCCGCAGTGGTGAGGGCACAGCAAAAAAGAAAGAGTAATTCCAGGGTTTCAATTCCTGCTGTGAAAGTCCGTCATAAATTGGATACGTCTCGATGACCACCGCCTTGGGATCCTGATGGCGTAACACCTCTTCGTATTCCAGGGCGGTTTGGTAAATGCTCTCGCCGGAAGTGTTCACGTGGATGGAGCGGATATTCAGGATATCGTCGATGATCTCGGGGATGAAAGTTGAATTGGAATGGGAGCTGCCCATGTAAATCACATCCACGGAGTTTTCGGGTAATTCTTCAAAGAAATACGGCCAGTAGTTGCCGTTCTTTTCATGGCTGCGTTGGCGCGCGATGATGCTGAAAAGCTGGGTCAGACCTCCCAACACCGCCAGGAACAAAAAGACCTTTAGCCAGGTTCTAGAAAGGGCGCGTTGCTTCATTTACCAAGATCTCTGCTACAAAACAGAAAAGGTGCTTCCTACCTGCCCTGATCCTGCGCGTAAAGGATGCGCAGGCTGTCGCTGCCCACGCGCGCCAGGGTCAGCACGGTATCCGCGGAGGCGTCGAAGTCCTTGCCGGGATCATAATCATTTTTGGCTTCTTCGGCATGCAGCATGTTGATGACCGAAACGGCCATACCGCCGGCGCGCAATCCCCACAGGCGCGCCAGTGTGAGCACAACGCCGGCTTCCATCTCTGAAGCCAGGATGCGCATGCGCTCCAGGTCGCGGTAATGCTCTTTCCAATCCGATTGCCAATAGCCGTTGTAAGAAGCTTCCGGCTCGGGATGGCGGGCGTACAGACCGTCATGCGAACGCGTACAGCCCACATGGTAGCGCACACCCAGGCTGCCGGCAGCCTGCACGCAGGCTTGCAGCACGGAAAAATCCGCCACGGCCGGGAATTCCAGCGGGGCGTAGGCACGCGAGGTACCGTCGTAACGCGCGGCGCTGTCGAAGATGACCAGGTCGCCGTCTTTCACCTGTTTCTGGAAAGCCCCGCAAGTTCCCACGCGCAGGAAAACACGCGCGCCCATGCGCGCCAGTTCCTCCATGGCGATGGCGGTGGAAGCTCCGCCAATGCCGGTGCTGGTGCAGGAGATCGGCATGCCTTTATAAACTCCGCGATAGCTGACGTACTCGCGGTTGGCAGCCATTTTTTCGGCCGAGTCCCACACCGCCGCAATGGCCTCCACCCGCCCGGGATCGCCCGGCAGCAGCACGTAAGGTGCGCACTCGCCTTCATCGAGTTGGATGTGATATTGTCTGGCCATTTTTCACCTGTTTCAGATTTTGATTCAATTATAGGGGAAAAAAGTGAAAAGGCTTGCATCTGCCGCCCTGACTCAATACCATTTATCAGATTCTGGGTAAGAGCTCAGTGAAAGCTGCCAATGCTTGACCAGAAAAAGACAGGCGTTAATGCTCGTGTCGATTATAAAATGGGGCAGCTAATTCCAAATACTACAACAACGCCAATTTATTTTTCTGGTTTTCGATCACGCGCGCCAGGGCGTAGATCAACGCGCCGGCCAACGCCAGCAGCGTCACCAGATCGACGCTGATCTCGCCCAGCGTTGCGCCGCGTTCCACGATCTGCAGCACCGGGTTAATAATGTAATATGTGGGGAAAATTTTTGCGATCCAATCCGGCGCTTTCGGGATCATCTCCAGAATGCCAGGAGCCAGCAGCAATAATCCTCCCGCTTTCAATACCGCCAGCAGGGTATTTAAATCTTTCAACAACGCCCCCAACAGCGTCCCAAACAAGCCAGCGGTCAACGCGCCCAACAGCAGCACGAATACCAATTGGAGCGAGTTACTTCCGAAAGCCCGGTTCAAAGCCAGGGTGATCAACGCAGTTCCGGCGCCCACCAGCAAGCCGAGAAGCGTCTTGGCGGCGAAGATCTCTGACAGACTGGCCGGGGTTACACTCAATGCTTGCAAAGTACGGTTTTGCTTTTCGCCAATCATGGAAAGCGCCGGCACCATCACTCCGCCCAGCATGAGTGTCATCAGCACCAGCATCGGCAGAAGCCGGTCTGCCAGGCTGGTTTGG
>CAZDUN010000051.1:0-2330 GCA_964508615.1 uncultured Pelolinea sp.
CGATTATTTTCCCGGCTATGGGTGGGTTGATCGCGACTGTTACCGGCGTTCCCAATATGGCGTTGGAAGGCATCATGAATGTGGGTGCTTTCACCGGCGTTATGGTTTCGGCATATACCGGCAATGTCTGGCTGGCAATCCTGGCTGGTATTATTGCGGGTGTTTTGATGGCGCTGCTATTGGGATTGTTTCATATTTACTTTAAGACCAACCTTTTCATCGGTGGTCTGGCCATCAACTTAATGGCTTCAGGTGGAACGGTATTCTTGCTCTACATTCTGACTGGTGACAAGGGAAACTCCTCAACTGTAAAAAGCCTGTCAGTCCCCAACTGGGATATCCCAATAATTAAAGATATCCCCTTCCTGGGAGAGGTTATCAGCGGCCACCCTGTTTTCACATACCTGGCTTTTCTATCGGTGTTCCTGGTTTACATTTTTCTTTACAGAACGCGCTTTGGCACTCATCTGCGGGCTGTCGGCGAAAATCCTGAAGCGGCGACCACTCTGGGAATCAACGTGAAGACATCCCGCATGATCGCCCTGGCGATCAGCGGTGTGTTTGCTGCGTTGGGCGGTATGAACCTGTCCATGGCATACTTGCAGTTTTTCCAAAAAGAAATGGCGGCAGGCAGAGGTTGGATTGGCATTGCGGCTGTGCACCTGGGCGCTCGTAAACCTTTAGGTGTCTTGCTGGCATCCCTTTTATTCGGTTTCGCAGACGCAGTATCCAACCAATTGGGTTCGCTGAATATCCCTTCACAATTGGTGCAAACCATTCCATACGTCACAACCGTGGTTGCGTTGGCGGTATATGCCATCCAGCAGCGTCAAGCGGCGCTGGAGCGCATGAAACGATATCAAAAAGAACATTGGGAAGCACTGGCAGCCCACAAGTCTGAATGATCAATTAGATAAAGATTGCCAATGTCAAAGAAAATTATTAGAAATTGCGATCTGCTCAGTTTCGAAAGCGGAAAAGCGGAGATCCTCATGGATCAGGATATCCTGATCGAGGACAGCCGCATCCTGGCAATCGCGAACTCCGGTTCGATGAAAGTTGAACCTGGAACCGAGACGATCCCAGCGGACGGCCTATTGGCCGTCCCTGGTTTTATCAATACCCATGCGCACGTGCCGATGGTGTTGATCCGCAACCTGGCGGAAGATGTAACGCCCACCGAGTGGTTCAACGATTACATCTGGCCGATGGAATCCAACCTGACCGAGGATGACGTTTACTGGGGCGCGCAGCTGGGCATGGCCGAGATGATCGAGAACGGCGTGACCTGCGTGGCTGACCACTATTTCTACGTGGACCGCATTGCTGAGGTGGTCGAGCAAAGCGGCATGCGTGCCAACCTGACCTGGGCGGTTTTCGGCCATGAGGGCGAAGAGAAGGTGGACCAGACAGTTGAATTTGTCCAACGCTGGCAGGGTAAAGCCGAAGGGCGTATTACCACCTACCTGGGTCCGCACGCGCCCTATACCACCAGCCCGGAGTTCCTGGCGATGTGCGCGCGCAAAGCCAGGCAGATCAACACCGGCATCCACATTCACGTATCGGAAACCGCTCCCCAGGTGGAATTGAGCCTGAAGCAGTACGGCATCACCCCGGTGAAACAGCTGCAGGAAACCGGCGTTTTTGACGTACCCACCATCCTGGGGCATTGCCTGTATCCGCGCGAAGGAGATTTTGAAATCCTGGCGGCCGCCGATACCGGCATCGCCCAGGCGCCGAAGACCTATATGAAGCATGGCATGGGCATGGCGCCGATTGAAAAGTACCTGGAATACTCCATTCCGATCGGCCTGGCAACCGACGGCGCGGCAAGCAACAACACGCTGGACATCATGGAGCAAATGCGCCTGCTGGCGATGTTCACCAAGTACAAGACCTCCGATCCGACCATGATGAAGATGGACCAGGTGGTGGATATCGCCTTCCGCGGCAGCGCCAAAGTCATGCACCTTGAAAGCCAGATCGGCGAGATCAAAGCGGGATTCCTGGCTGATATCACCCTACTGCGGCAGGACGCCCTGTACGCCACGCCCAAAGCCAACCCGCTGGCGGCGTTGATTTACTGTCTGCGCGCCTCGGACGTGGATACTGTGCTGTGCAACGGCAAAGTGCTGATGCAAGGGCGCAAGCTGCTGACCCTGGATAAAGAAAGGATCCGCCAGGAAGTGCAAAACCGCGTGCAACGCTTGAGCCAGCGCTTGCCGGGAACCGCGATCGCTCACTATCCAACCTAATATTTACAGGCGAACAAGGACATTTCATGAAACAGAAAGTCATATTAGACGGCGAAACCGGCTCCGATTACCCGT
>CAZDUN010000051.1:2340-13260 GCA_964508615.1 uncultured Pelolinea sp.
GCTGCCGGTGCATGGCAACGCGCCTTTATCTCAAACGCTGGAAAATACCCTGCGCTTGTTGTGCGCGGGCAAACTGGCGCATGTGCCGGTTTACACGGGGGCCAGCCACCCGCTCATCGGGCCGATCCTGGCCGGCGATGGCGACCAGGTCATCAAGCTGCCCTTCCCTGAGCCGACCGTTTGCCCGCAAGAAAAGCATGCGGTCAACTTCCTGATCGATTATTACATGAGCGGAGAGGGTGAGGATACCATCTACATGCCGATCGGGCCTTTGACCAACCTGGCTCTCGCGCTGCGCATCGAACCGCGCCTGAAGGAGCGTATCCCGGCCATTGTCACCATGGGCGGGGCATATGCCACTTCTTTCGCTGAATTCAACATCAAGGCGGACGTTGAAGCGGCTTTCATCGTTTACACTGCGGGCATACCGATCAAAATGGTCGGCCTGGAAGTGACGGATGTGGCACAGGTGATGCAGAAAGACGTGGATAGCATCCGCGCCATCCAGACGCCCTGGGCGATTGTCGCTGCGGATGTGATGGATATCGTTGTGGATATTCATTCCAGGCACTTTGGCAAAGAAGGCGGCATTATTTTTGATGCCTGCGCGGTGGCGGCGGTGATCGAACCGTCGGTGGTCGAAACTGCGCCGATGCATATCGACATCGAGCTGACCGGCACGCACACGCGCGGCTGCACGGTAACCGGCTCGCGATTCCATGGTTCTGGCGGAAAGGACGCCAACGTGGATGTGGGCATCCGCATCGACCGCGAGCGCTTTATCCAGATCATGCACGAGAGCCTTAAGTAAAAAATAATGGCCGAGGTCACCTACTTTCAAACTGCAGGTGAGCAAAACACCTCAACTGCGCTGGAGATCGCCCTCAAGCGTTACCAACGGGGCGATATCGAAAAGGTGGTGTTGGCTTCCACCTATGGAGAAAGCGCAATGCAGGCGGCACGGATCTTTGCCGGAAGCGGGGCAAAGCTGTTGGTGGTGGGTGAGGTGCTGGATGGCGCGCAAAGCCCATCCACGGATATCTGCAAAGACCTGGAAGCGCAGGGAATTCGCGTGCTGTGGGGCACTTCGCTGGGCGCCATGAGCGCATTCACGCGCGACCAAACCGCGCTGGTGATCGCGGACGCGTATCGGCGGATCAGCGAGGGTTTTAAAGTGGCCTGCGAGATCACCTTGATGGCTGCCAGCCAGGGATTCATCCAAACCGGACAGAAGGTGTTGGCGATTGGCGGTACGCATCGCGGGGCAGACACGGTGGTAGTCGTCCGCGCGGCTTCTTTCACCGATTTTAAGGATTTTGAAATCCACGAGATCCTGTGCAAACCTTATCGTCGCAAGGGATAGTGACCTTTACATTACTGAAATGGTAAATGGACAGCGCTGCGAAGCGCTTGTTGATTATTTTCCTTCTTATTGATTGGAGCTTCATGCGAAAAGAAATACAAGCCAACGTACGGCAGACAACCGAAAGATCCCCCGCTTTACTGCAATCCATTTACCATACGGCGGCGCATTTTTCCAATGATGTCTTCCTGGCGTTTTTCGCGCCAACCTTGCCGGTTTTGATCACCCAGTTGAATCTGTTGAAGGTCCAGGCGGGAATTCTGAACCTTGGACTGGAGTTGACAGCGCTCAGCATGCCGCTGATCGGGCGCATCGCGGATAAAAAAGATATCCGCAAATATATGTTCCTGACGCCAGCCATCACCGCGTTGTGCATGAGCTCGCTGACCTTGATCCCGAATTTCTATTTACTCTTCCTGGTGCTGGTGGCGGGCGGCTTGAGCATCTACTTCTATCATGCCATCGGGCCGGCGGACATCGGGCAGGCGAGCGACCAATCATTGGGCAGCATCCTGGCGATCTGGAATATTGCCGGGCAGGCCGGATTTATGGTCGGCCCGCTGCTGATCACTGCCATTTTGACCAACGGGCGCCAGGAATGGATACCGTACCTGTTCCTGGCGGGAATTGCGCTCTCGATCTTTTTGTATATACTGCGGGAGAAAATGCCAAAGGTCGATATGCGCGTGAACGCAGAAAGAGAAGCGCACGTTAAACACAGGCTGAGCAAACAAAGCCGCGCGCGCATCATCCGGCAATTCATCCCTATTGTGGGAATATCCGTCACCAACTCTTTGCTGCGCTCCAGCGCCTACGCGTACCTACCGGTTTATATCGTGGAAAAAGGCGGCAGCCTGTGGATGTCAGGTCTGGCAGTCTCTTTCTATTTCGGAGCCGGCATTTTTGGCAATTACTTCGGCGGGCTGCTTTATGACCGCATCGGCGTCAAACGGGTGACCGCCATTTCACTGTTCGGTTTCGCGCTGGCATTCAGCGCTGCCATTTATGCCTCGGGCATCCCGCAACTTTTGCTGATCGCTGTCATGGGCGTTTTTGGATTCATGCTGATGCCGACCCTGATGGCCATGCTGCAGAAAAACAATCCGGAGGACCGCTCGTTGACCAATGGCTTGTTCCTGGCATCGACCTACGCAATCACCGCGCTGGGCAGCGTGGCGACCGGCTATATGCTGGATCACCTGACGACCCTGACCGTTTTCATGCTAAACGCCGGCATCGCGCTGACCTCGCTGGCTTTTATCCCACTGCTGAAGGACGAACCAACGGCTAGGCAAGACACTACACCTGTGGAATAAGATATATATTCAACTTAAGAAATACGCGAGCGCAGCCATGGCTGCGCTCGCTACGTTTAACAGACCCGTCTTGACAAAGCAAGACAATACTTGACAATCCACAAATATAGCATAAAATAAGGCATACCTAAAAATATAGAAAGAAAAAATATAGGAAAGCCTAATATGGTAGAAGCGGTTGCCAAGCCCCTTTCCGACAGCGTACAGATGTACCTGGTAAAGATCAAGCGCCTGGAAGAACAGATCAATCCGGTGCCGCTCTCTTTCCTGGCGGATTCGCTGTGCATTTCACCGGTATCGGTCAACGAAATGTGCCGCAAGATGCAGGAGCAGAACCTGATTGACTATCAACCATATAAAGGCGCCAGCCTGACGCCCGAAGGCGACCGCGAGGCGCTGCAGGTGCTGCGACGGCACCGCTTGTGGGAAGTGTTCCTGGTTGAAAAGCTGCGTTTCAGTTTTGAGCAAGCGCATGAAATGGCGGATGAACTGGAACATGCCACTTCAAGTGATCTGGCTGACCGGCTGGATGACTTCCTGGGCAACCCGCCAGTCAATCCGCAGGGCAAGGAAATCCCGCGCGGGGAAGAAAAACAAACGCAGTTGAAGACCCTTCCGCTTTCAACGCTTTGCGCCGGGGAGGAAGGGTATTGCTTGATGGAAGGACTGGCGCAAAACATCCAGGATTACCTCAATCAGGCTGGCATTCACAACGGCGGTATGCTGCAGGTGCGGGGCAAGACGGACGAGATGATGCTGCTGGCAGCCAGCGGCGAACACGTCAGCCTGGCGCTGCAGTTATGCCAGGAGATCCGAATCATTAAGGCAGAAAAAAACAGGCAGCTGGAGGTTTCCCGGCCTGCGGGGCGGGCGGGAGCGGAAGCAATCATCAAGGAGAAAGTACACATGGAAAAAAAAGAAACAATCAAGTTAAACCAGGTCAGCCTGGATAGAATGAAAATCGGGCAAAAAGGAACAGTGGTGAGCGTGGGAGGGAAGGGCCCGATCAAGCAGCGCATGATGGATATGGGGCTGGTGCCTGGCAGCGAGGTGAAAATCTTGCGGGTGGCCCCGCTGGGGGACCCGATCGAATTGACCTTGAAGGGGTATAACCTTTCGGTGCGGAAGAACGAGGCAAAAGCGGTGCTGGTGGAAATCGAAGCGGAGGATTAGCGATGATGCCATTGAGCATGGCTGCTTCCGGCGAAACGATGATCGTAACGGGCATCCGCGGCGGGTGGGGGATGCGCAGGCGCATGGCGGATCTGGGATTGAATATCGGCATGGACGTAACCATCATTTCCGCGAATTACGGCTGCCCCCTGCTGGTGGACCTGAAAGGCACGCGCTATGCCATTGACCGCCGGCTGGCGCACCATGTGTTTGTCGAACCCCTGCGCCTGGCGCAAAAATGCAAAATAGAGGAGTAATTGATTATGGAAAAATTCACCGTCGCCCTGGCAGGCAACCCCAACTGCGGGAAAACCTCAGTTTTCAATGAGCTGACCAAGTCACATCAGCATGTGGGTAACTGGCCGGGAAAAACCGTTGAGAAAAAAGAAGGCAGCTTCGAGCACAAAGGCAAACAGATCACGGTTGTCGATCTGCCGGGGACTTACAGCCTTTCGGCTTTTTCAATCGAGGAGATCATTGCCAGGGATTTCATCATGAAAGAGCATCCGGATGTGGTGGTGGCGGTTTTGGATTCCACCAACCTGGAACGCAATTTGTACCTGGCGGTGCAAATTCTGGAATTGGGCGCAAAACTGATCGTGGCGCTGAATATGAGCGACCTGGCAGAGACGGACGGCCTAAAGATCGATCTCGGAAAATTGGGCGGCGCGCTCAAAGCCAATATCGTGAAAACGGTCGCGAATAGAGGGCTGGGCATCAGCGAGCTGAAGGACGCCATCCTGGAAAAAATGAATTAATTAAAGGAAAATTATCATGGCTGTGAATGATTTGAACCTGGAACTCAAGCAACCTTTTAAGATCAATTATGGCGATATCCTGGAAAAGGAAATCGAGAAACTGGAAAATGCCATCCGTGACGCGGGTGATCTGGATATACAACGGGACACGCGCTGGATGGCCATCAAGCTGCTGGAGAACGACGCGGAGCTGATCAAGGCCTTTGAAGCCAGCGAGGCAGGCAAAAAGATCCTGGTGGCCAGAGCAGAGAGCTATGCCAACCTGAGCAGCCGCTTCGGAGAAGATGCCGATACCCTGTTCGCGGACAAACGTTATGGCTGGATCCACGGGCTGATGTTGGAAAGCGTCAAGAAATCAACCAGCGAGCGCTTATCCACCAGCGATAAGATCGACAAAATCGTCACCAACCGCTTTCTGGGCATCCCGATTTTCCTGGCGATGATGTGGGTGGTTTTCAAAATCACGACCGATATTGCCGGGCCTTTTATGGATTGGGTGGACGGCGTGATCGGCGGCCCGTTAACCAATTGGGTCAACGGCATCATCAACTGGCTCGGTCTGGGGGGCACCTGGGTCGAAGGATTGTTCATTAACGGGATTATCGCGGGCGTTGGCAGCATGATGGTGTTCGTGCCGGTGATGCTGGCGTTGTATTTCGCACTGGCGCTCCTGGAGGACTCGGGCTATATGGCGCGGGCAGCTTTCGTGATGGACCGTTTCATGCACGCTTTAGGCCTGCACGGCAAGAGTTTTATGTGCATGATCGTCGGGTTCGGCTGCACCGTACCAGCCTGCTATGCCACGCGCACATTGGAAAACGAAAAAGACCGCATCCTGACCGGATTGCTGGTACCGTTCATGAGCTGCGGCGCGCGCCTGCCGGTTTACGTGCTGTTCGCCTCAATCTTTTTCCCGCAGAACAGCAACACGGTCATTTTCGCGATGTACCTGACCGGCATCGTGGTGGCGGTGCTGCTGGGCGTGCTGCTGAACCGCACCATGTTCAAGACCAAGGAAGCCGCGCCGTTCGTGCTGGAGCTGCCGCCTTACCGCATGCCGACCTGGAGGAATATATGGTTCCACATGTGGGAGCGCACCTCGGCATTTGTGAGAAAAGCATTTTCGATCATCATGATCACCAGCGTTGTACTGTGGCTGCTGATGATGATCCCGGTGGATGGCGGAAAGTTCGCGGAATCGGACATCAACGCGAGCAGTTACGCTGCGATCAGCAGCAGCATCGCGCCGGTCTTCAAACCTGCCGGTTTTGACAGTTGGCAGGCCTCGGGCGCGTTGGTAACCGGCTTCGTGGCGAAAGAAGTGATCGTTAGCACCATGTCGCAAATCTTCGAGATCGAGGGCGGGGCGGAAGAAGAAGCTCCCGCCACCAGCTTCTTTGAAGACGTTGGTTATATCGTCACCAGTTTCGGCGGCGCAGCCTGGGACACGATCAAATCCATCCCGCTGATCGTAGGGATCAACCTGTTCGAGGCGGAAGCGGAAGAAGAGATGCCGGAATTGAACCTGGCAGTGGAAGAGCATTTCAATGCCATCAGCGGCGGGCACGGTAAATTGTCCAGCTTGGCTTTCATGGTTTTCGTGCTGCTGTACACACCCTGCATGGTCGCAGTAGCCGCGCAGCGCCAGGAATTCGGCAACAAGTGGACTCTTTTCGGAATGGTCATGCAATTGGTGGTAGCCTGGGTGGCGGCGGTCATCATCTTCCAGGGTGGAATGGCTTTGGGATTGGGATAACAATCGCGCCTGTTGACAAAGCGTTTCCAAGAACCATGAGCGCGCAATCCTGCGCGCTCATGGTATTTATGATTGAGAAATAAAAAATGAGGAATCCAAACCAGGTGTGAAGATTCTGTATAATGATATAGGTATCTGCGGAAATCTTCCCTGAATCCGTGGAAACCATCGGAGGGCATGCATGTGAATAAGGAGTAGAAATGAGACACATAGCAATGCCAAGAAAAGCAGGAATGCTGCTGGTAATTTCCATCCTGGCAGCCGGGCTGATTGCGGGCAGCGGGCTGGCGGCGATCAGTGAAAGCCAACCAAGCGCACGAGCAAGTGAGGCACAGGCAATTGAAGCAGCTGAATCGATTGCAGCAAGCGAAGCGGTTGACCTACCCGCAGAAACCATTCCTGCAGGAATCACCAAGGACGAAATCGACAGCTCGCTGACCGCGCAGGCCAAGACAGCCTGGGGGGATTCGCTGCGGATCGATAACCTGGAGCGGCCTTTCACGCAATCCGAAATGGCTTATCACCCGGAAACCGATATCGTGAACGTAACCATCGCGGAAGACGCCACCCATTATTACTTCGCATTTGAGTTAAGCGGTGGGGCTGAGGACAGCGGTTACCCTTCAGCCTTTTACGGAATTGAATTCGACACTGACCTGGACCTAAAAGGCGACCTGCTGCTATGGGTAAAAGGCGGGGAAACGGTTGAATGGACCAGCGAAGGCGTAACGCTGTACAAGGATGCCAACAACGACGTGGGCGGCGCGATTGCCGTGCTCCCCGACCCGTTCTCAGGCGATGGTTATGAAACGGTTGCTTTTTTGGGGGAAGAGCAGGCGAAAAGCGCACTAGCCTGGCAGCGGAGCGCGGATGGGGCGGCCAACATCATTCACCTGGCTTTGTTGAAAACAGAAATCAGCAGAGATTACTTCTTCTGGAAAGCCTGGGCGGACGCAGGCGCGGCTGACCCGGCCTTGTTCGACTACAACGACGCATTCAGTAATACGCAAGCCGGTTCGCCGGACAAGACCAACAGTGTTTACCCGGTCAATGAGCTGGAGCTGGTGGATAGCACCTGCTGGGTTGCCTACGGCTTCCAGCCGACCCGCGAACAAACCGGCTGCTGTTACCGCGCGCCGGCCAAAGTCAAACCGCAGCGCAGCGAGGAACCGGAGCCGGGAGTATAGAATACAACGTTATAAGGAATGCCGGCTGCCCCGAGAATGGGAAGCCGGCTTTTTCTTACTTCAAGGGAAAGCGGATTTCCGTTACGGCCGCGAGGATGGATCTCCATCGAGGCGTTCAGAGAATCTTCATGGGCCAGGCTGGTGATTCTGCAGCCGTTGGCTTTGGCCCCATTTGCCAGGTTTTTTTAAGCAGGGCGAAACTGTCATAAGCGCCGCGCTGCAGGGTAGAGAGGCGCTTGCTATGGGGGATGGCCATACTTTCCAGGTTTTCCTTAAAAAGCAGGACAACGGCATGAAAAGACTTTCTGCCCGCACAGATACAAGCGTTACTAACTTGACGCCCTGATCTTATCGAGGCGCTTTTTATTTTCGTAAGGCTGAATGAAGCAAAGATAATCATCTGCGGGAATCTCGGCACCAATTCGCTCTTTTACTTCCTCATACACGACCAAACGCTCAGTGATTTTTTCACAGACGTATTGTTCGCACTGCGCGCAATTCGCCCAACCCTTCTCAATGACGCAGGGCCTCACCGGACAGGCTTGATCGATCAGTTCGGGGTTTTCTGACATGCAGCCATCGCAGATAATCTTCTCCGGAGCAATCCGAAAGCCGAAGTATCGATGCCACCCGTCGCTTAATTTCTGTTGATTGGATGGATGCACTTCAACATTGGGCCGGTAAGCCAGGCATAGATCACAACGATAACCACATCTTGTTAAAATTGGTTCCATGGCATTCCTCCGTAGTAATCAGAACATTAAGTTCATTTTACTGCTCAATGAGACGAACATATTTAATGGATGTTGCCCAATTAATGTGGAATGAGATTTTAGGTATTTCACACATGCCCAATCCAGAAGCGATAATAACCAATGAAATTGATATTACTCCGTTAATCTTAAAAGCAGTTCCTCAATTTCACAACCGCGCGCGTTGGCAAAGCCGGTAGATGTGTTTAAAAGTTCAAAGCCGCATTTTTCCAATACTCGGCGCGAGCCAAGATTGTCTTTCGCGACACGGGCGTAGATTGGACGGGTCATATTCTTATGCATTAAAAACTCCGTGAGCGCCCATGTGGCAATGCCCTTACCCCAATATTCCTCTCCAAGCCAATAGCTGACTTCAGGTTTACATTCGTTTTCATAACTTAAAACATATCCTGCTACTTGTCCACCGTAGATAATTGTCTGAATAAGTATTGTTGCATCTGCCATGATTTTTTGCCAATGTGCCCAAAAAGCTCCCTGGTCGGCAGGGTCTTTTGCTGTGAAAGCTGCCATGTAGTTGGATTTTTGACCTAACTGTTGCTTAAAGAAAATTGAAAGATCACTATCTTTCACATCGCGTAAAAGTAATTCCATTGCCAAGCAATTCATCTCCAAACACCACACCTATTTTATGTCAGCATATGCTTTCATATGATCAGCCGATCATCGATTTGCGAACCAATGACCGACTGATCTGGCTCCGTTATTTTAAAGGAGAGCGGATTTCCGTTTCGGCCACGATGGATGGGTCCTGGCTGGGGTCGTTCAGGTAATATTCATAGGCCAGGCCGGTCGGTTCGTAACCGTTGGCTTTGGCCCATTCCGCCAAGACTTCATAGGCCGGGCCGACCGTGTCATAGGCGCCGCGGTGCAGGGTGGAGAGATACTTTCCGCCGGGGATAAGCACGCATTTGAGGTCGCCCTCATCCGGCAAGGTTTTGGAAACCGGGAAACCGGCTTCAACATCCAGGGCGGTCATATCCATGTTGTAATAGGCGCCATAGGGCATGCCGCTGGGGTATTCGCCCAGCGCGGTCAGACGCGCCATGATGGCGCCAAAGGCTTTACCGAAGAATTCAGGTAATTTTTCCACCGGGGTAACCGTGCGCATCGCCAGGGCGGGTTGATCGGGCAATTCCAAGAGCTTGATTTCGTACGACATATTTTCCTCCAAAATAGAATATTCGTTCTATTATAATCATTCCGGGACGATTGTCAACAGGTTTTTTGACAAGCAATCGCGTTTATTAGAGAAATATTAACAAAGACAAATAAGATAAACATACTCCACTAAACGCGCTAATATGAACCATAACTGTTGCGAATGGAGAAAAAATGAATCAAAAAAACCGAACGAAAATATTGGTAATTCCCGCGATTGTATTGGTCAGCTTGCTGGGCGCTTGCGCGGCCGTGCCTGTAACGGGCGGCGATGGCGCGCTATCTGAACAGATGATGGATTCCGGCCAGGCTCCCAGCAGCGCGGAGGCGGAGATGGATTCCGCATCGGACGCTGCGGTGATGGAAAGCGAAGCCTCTGGCATGATGACGGATATCCAGCATTCCGTTTTTCCCAAAGAAGCCCTGGCGGGGGGAATCGTGAAAGAAGAGATCGACACTTCCATCCTGGCGGAGAAGAAAAACGCGATGGGCGACTCACTGCGGTTGGGCAACTTCGAACGACCTTACACGAAAGAAGAAATGGTTTACCACCCCGAGGCTGACCTGCTGAACGTCGAGATCAGCAATGAAGACGATTTCTACGCCTTCTCGCTGGAATTGGCGGGCGTGGACGGGCAGATGGGGTATCCATCAGCCAAGTACGGCATCGAACTGGATACCGACCTGGACGGGCGCGGCGACTTACTGCTGTGGGCGGCAGGCGACGGGAATAGCGCATGGAACATCGACAATGTCATGGTGTTGAGCGACGAAAACGAGGACGTGGGCGGTTCGCTGGCGGTCATTCCGGATTCCAACCCCGGGGATGGGTATGAAAGCATGGTTTTTTCGGCTGAGATGCTGGAAGATCCCGACGCTGCCTGGAAACGGGTCGATCCGCTGAATCCCGCCCGAATGCAGCTTTCGATTAAAAAGGATATCGTTGGCAAGGCTTTCTTCCTGTGGAAAGCCTGGAGCGACGCGGGTACAGCCGACCCGGGCATGTTCGATTACAACGATCATTTCAGCG
Source organism: uncultured Pelolinea sp. (assembly GCA_964508615.1). Taxonomy (GTDB): domain Bacteria; phylum Chloroflexota; class Anaerolineae; order Anaerolineales; family Anaerolineaceae; genus Pelolinea. The sequence continues at coordinate 12,855 of CAZDUN010000051.1, forward strand.
ATCCCATGGCCGGGTCGCCGCAGAGCAGCAGCGCGTATTACCCGGTGAATGACCTGGCGCTGGTGGACAGCACCTGCTGGATCGCATTCAACTATCAACCCAGCGGCAATGAACTGGGCGGCTGCTACAAGGCGCCTGCCAAGGTCAAACCAGAAAGCGAACCGGATCCGCAGCGACCTCCCTCACTTTTCTAAATGGGCGGGACGGCTGATCCTTATAAACCAGGATTGGCATACGGATTTGAGAATCTGGCGGTCAAAAACCGCCAGAATTTTGTGAAAGTAAGCCTTTACAATTTTTGGTTTTTATTCAATAAATTTATGCTAAAATTAATTGCTTGTGAAAGTAGTTCTAGAAAGAAAGAATTGTTCTTTTGATTTGGAACAAAATTGTAGTCAAGCTTTAA
>CAZDUN010000052.1:0-6337 GCA_964508615.1 uncultured Pelolinea sp.
AAGAAGGACTGCTTCTGAAATGACTAATTGATAATTTGAACGGATTGTTGCTGTGAACAAAGCTTGAAAAGAAGAATTATCAAGTAGAAAATTTTGAATAAAGATATTTGAATCTAAAAATACATAATTTTTTCTCATAAAGATTAGTATATAACCTATAATGTGAAAGAAAAATATTATCTAAATTGGATATAATTAGTCGGTAAAGCTTCCCAAGGAGAAATAATGGTATTGGCGAAATCCGATCGATTGTCCTCCGCGATCCCCGGGATTGAGAACATGCTCTACGAATACGGCGGCCAGGGTTACCCGCGCGTGGGGCGCGTGCGCGCCAATTTGATGGCGGTCACGCCCGCCATCTGCCCCGAGCGCGCGCTGCTGATCACGGAATCCTACCGCCAAAGCGAAGGCCAGCCCATGGTGCTGCGCCGCGCCAGAGCGCTCGAACGCATTTTAGCCAATATGTCCATCTTCATCGAGGACGACCAGTTGATCGTCGGCAACCAGGCCGGGCAGGTGCGCGCCGCGCCTGTATTTCCTGAATATTCCTTTGAATGGGTGACCGAAGAGCTGGATCAGTTCGCCAAACGCAGCGGGGATGTCTTTGAAATCACCGAAGACACCAAACAAAAATTGCGCAGCATCCAGGATTATTGGAAAGGCAAGACCCACCAGGAAGCGGTCTATGCCGAGATTTCGGAGACCAACCTGGCCGCCCAGAAACAGAACGTGATCCACCGCGGCGGCATTTCCATGTCCGGCGACGGGCATATCATCCCGCACCACGAAAAAGTGCTGGCGCTGGGGTACCGCGGCTTGCAGCAGCAGGTGCGCGAGAACCTGCGGCGGGATGACCTAACGCAGGAACAGCGCGACTTCTACCAGGCGTCTGAAATTGCCCTGGAAGCCGCCATCAATTTCGCCCGGCGTTACGCCGCGCTGGCCGCCCGGCTGGCGGAAAAGGAAAACGATCCGCGCCGCAAGGCCGAGCTGGAGCGCGTCGCCGCGCTCAACGCACGCATCTTCGAGGGTAAGGCACAATCCTTCCACGAAGCCCTGCAGGTGGTGTATTACTGCCACCTGATCATGATGATCGAGAGCAATGGCCACTCCTTCTCCTTTGGGCGTTTCGACCAGTATATCTATCCCTACTACCAGGCTGATATCGCTGCCGGCCGTCTGACGGACGATCAAGCATTGGAATTAATCGCGCTGTTCTTTATAAAAATGAACTCGCTCAACAAGGTGCGGCCCTGGGATCACACCGAGTTCGGGGTGGGCTACCCGCTCTATTCCAATCTGATGGTGGGCGGCATGAAAGCCGACGGCAGCGACGGCACCAACGCAGTCAGCTACCTGGCCTTGCGCGCCATGGACCTCACGCGCCTGCCGGAACCCAATCTTTCCGTGCGCTACTGGGCCGGTACGCCGCGCGCCCTGCTGAAGGAAGCCGCGCGCCTGATCCGCGAGGGCTTCGGCATGCCTTCGCTCTTCGCGGACGAGACGGTCATCCCGGCCATGACCTCCATCGGCCTGCCGGTGGATACCGCGCGTGACTATGCCTCGATGGGCTGCGTGGAAGTAGCCATCCCCGGGCGCTGGGGTCACCGCGCCACCGGCATGACCTATATCAACTTCGGCAAGATCCTGGAGATCATGCTCAACAATGGCACTGACCCGGCCTCCGGCATCCAGCTGCTCCCGGTCAACGGCCGGCCCGGGCGGGATGTGAATTTTGATTCTTATCAGCAGGTGTGGGAGACCTGGAAGAAATTCCTCAAGTTCTACACCGACCTGGCTGTGGAAAGCGACCACATCTGCGACCGCAACCTGAAAGTATTCGATGCCGATCCCTTCGCTTCCTCGCTGGTGGACAAGTGCATCGAGCGCGGCAAAACCCTCAAGAACGGCGGCGGCGAATTCGATTTCGTCTCTCAATCCACCATCGGCACCTCCATCATCGGCGACGCGCTGGCGGTCATCAAGCAACTGGTCTTCGAAGAAAAGAAAATCACCTTCGATCAGCTGCGCGCCGCGCTGGATGCCAACTGGCAAGGGGAAGAAAACCAGAAAATCCGCAAGCTGGCGCTGGCCGTGCCCAAGTTCGGCAATGACGAGGATTCCGTGGATGAGCTGGTGGCAGACGTGTATGAATCCTACCTGGAGCTGCTGCCGGGCTACCGCAACGCGCGCGCCGGTTTGGGGCCGATCGGCTGCGGTTACACCATGTCCACTTCCAATATTTCCTCCTACGTGCCCTACGGCATGGATGTGGGCGCCACGCCGGATGGGCGCTATGCCGGCCAGCCGGTCAACGAGGGCGCTTCGCCTTGCCTGGGCGCCGACAAACTGGGGCCGACCGCCGTGCTAAAATCCGTTTCCAAGCTGCCCAACAAGCGCATGGCCGGCGGGCAATTGTTGAACATGAAATTCTCGCCGGGCGTGCTGAGCGGCGACGACAACCTGGAAAAGTTCATCGCCTTCCTGGAAGCCAACCGCCTGCTGGGCAACTTCCACATCCAATTCAACATTGTCGATTCGGCCGAGCTGCGCGACGCCAGGCTGCATCCCGAAAAACACCAGAACCTGATGGTGCGCGTGGCGGGCTACTGCGCCCTGTTCACCTCGCTCATCCCCGAGGTGCAGGATGCCATCATCGCCCGCACCGAGCAGCAGGGTCTTTGAACCCTTCGCAGGATATAATCAGGCCATGCTGCCGCTCTACAATCCCGACCTGGGGCTGATCTCGACTGTTCAAAAATACGCCACCAAGGACGGCCCCGGCATCCGCGACACGGTCTTTTTCAAGGGCTGCCCGCTGGGCTGCCTGTGGTGCAGCAACCCGGAGCTGATCCGCCCGGCGCCCGATCCCCTCTACACCCGCGAAAAATGCGCCCGCTGCGGCACCTGCATCCAGGCCTGCCCGCATCAAGCGCTGGCTTTCGATGAGCAGGGTTATATCAGCGTCGAGTGGCTGCGCTGCGATGGCTGCGGCGTCTGCGCGGCGGCCTGCCCGCAGGGCGCGCTGGAAATGGCCGGAAAATTCGTGACCGTGAGCGAATTGGTCAGCGAATTACTCAAGGACCGCATTTTCTACCAGACCTCGGGCGGCGGGGTGACCTTTTCGGGCGGAGAGCCGCTCTGGCAGTCCGGTTTCATGGCGCAGGCCGCCCGCAAGTTGAAAGCCGAGGGCGTGCATACCACCCTGGATACCGCCGGGGGCGTGGGCTGGTGCCGTTTCGAGGAGGTGCTGCCTTTTATCGACCTGGTGCTGTATGACATCAAAGCGTTTGATCACGATCTGCACCGCCAGTTAACCGGCCAGGAGAATGACCTGGTCTTGATGAACGCGCGCCTGCTGGCCGAGCGCGGCGTGCCCATGCACGCGCGCCTGGTGCTGGTGCCCGGTTTGAACGACAGCCCGCAGGAGCTGCGCGCGCGCATGCAATTTATCAGCGAATTGCCCTCCGTGCGCCAGGTGGACCTGCTGCCCTACCACCGCTACGGCGCGGGCAAGTACGCGCGCCTGGGGCTGGCGTACCTTCTGGCGGATCTGCCCGAATACAGCGAGGAGCAGGTCGAGCAAATCAGGGAATCGGTTGAGGCTTATGGGATTAAAACCACCATTGGGGGATAACTATTTTTAGTCACGCCAATCTATCCTGCGCCCATTTTAATAACCGTTTTCTTGCACTATAATTCAACATCCCTTTTAAAAGCATCAAGGAATCATCATGCAGAACACTCACGAAAATCCCAATACCGGTTACCTGGCTGCCCTGGGCAGCGCGGTTTTTCTCTCCCTGACCTCGATTTTTATCAGCTATCTGAATATCCATTTCCAGCTCCCGGCGCTGATCTTGGCCTTCTGGCGCGAGATCTTCGTGGCGCTGATCCTGCTGATCGTATTTTTCTTTTTCCAGCCGCAGATGCTGCTAGGCGCAAAGCCGCACCTGCCCTACCTGGGCGCTTATGGCTTTGTGCTGGCGCTTTTCAATGCGCTGTGGACCATCTCGGTCATCCTGAACGGCGCGGCGGTCGGCACAGTGCTTTGCTATTGCTCGGCGGCCTTCACCGCGCTGCTGGGCTGGCTGCTGCTGAAAGAATCCCTGACCCTGCCCAAGATCATCGCGGTGGTTTTAAGCCTGAGCGGCTGCGCGCTGATCGTGGATGGTTTTGACCCGGCTGTCTGGCAGGTGAACGCATTGGGTATCGCGGCCGGCATTGGTTCAGGTCTTTTCTATGCCTTCTATTCATTGATGGGACGTTCCGCTTCCCAGCGCGGCCTCAACCCGTGGACCACCCTTTTTTACACCTTCCTGATCGCGGCGTTTTTCATGCTGTTGATGAACCTGGGGCTGGGCAAGTCACTGCCGGGCGGGGCTGCCCGACCGGCTGAGCTGTTCTGGCTGGGAGAATCCGTGACCGGCTGGTTGATCCTGTTCGCGCTGGCAGCCGGGCCGACCTTAATGGGCTACGGCCTGTACAACGTCGCCCTGCGCCATCTCCCATCCAGCGTGGCCAACCTGATTGTCACCATCGAACCGGTCTTCACCGCCATCGTCGCTTATTTCGTGCTGGGCGAGCGCCTGAACGGCTGGCAGATCATCGGCAGCCTGCTGGTGATGGCGGGGGTGGTGGTGATCCGTGCCTCCCGCAACGGGGGAAAAACCAATTAGGGATTGGAATTTCACCTTGTGGAATAGCAGAAGATGCCTCTGTTTATCTTCTTAAGTGGGTTTTTTCCACAGATTCACACCAATAAACAAAAAAAACTGTTTGATGATTGATACACACCGATGATCTTAAACCAGCATCTTTCCGAATCTCAGCAAGATGATCGCTGGCAGGCCAAGATCTTCTGCCCAGCTGACAGCTGGCCCTGAACCCGGGTTTTCCTATACAATTTCTCTATACTTAAAATAAAGAGCATGCCATGAGATCAAGAACTTTCACATTTCCCTACCTCCTGATAACCATGCTGGCGATTTGCGCCTGCCAGGCAACCTCGGCCGCCGCGCCCATCGCTTCAGGCGAGCCTGCCCAAAACGATAAGTGCGGAGACGGCATTTGCGAGGGACCGGAAAATCCCGCCAACTGCCCGGCGGATTGCGCTTCAGAAAAAGAAACCGACCCTGAAGATTCAAGCGGTTCGCCAGTTCTCTACCTGGGTATGATGGTGCACCTGGAAGGCTGGAAAGATGAAGCGCAGAACGAAGAACGCTTCAACCAGCACGTCAGCCTGATGCGGGAATACGCCAGTTTGTTCGAAACCTACGGCGCCAAATTGACCTGGGAAAGCAAAGAAGTAACTGAAGGCGTCATTCAATGGGGCGATAACGTGCTGAAAGAAATGGAAGAGCGCGGGCACGGCATCGGTGTGCATGCCGATACCGGCGGCCAGCGGAATTACGATTGCAGCCAATTCAACCAAGACCTCTTTGTCAAAAAGAAGCAGTTGGAGTCGCTGGGGGTCACGGTGCGGCATGCTTCGGGTGTGGTATCGCACTGCGACTGGGTGGCAGCCATGCTGGATGCCGGTTATGAATTCACCACCGGCATGGTGGCCTACGGCGTGATGTCGCTGCCGGAAGAAATGCGCCCGCAGGAATACCGCGACTGCCCGAATCCATCCAGTTGCCACGACGTGTATCCCGAAGCCCTGGAGGAACGCATCCATCCCTGGCGCATGAACAGCGGCCTGGACTGGATTGAGCACGATCCGGCCGGAAAGCTGGTGATGCTGCCGGCCAGCAATGGCCTGGCATGTTTTGACGAAGCCCGGAATAATAGCGGCTGCGACCAGGATTTTTCGCAGGCGGATATCGACCTGTTCTTCCAGGAACTGGATCAGGCCATTGCCATCATAGACCCCGGTCAGGTCAATATGTACTACGTCGGCTGGAGCCTGGGAAAAGCGCTGGATAAAGATTTAATGGAAGCATGGCTGCAGCGCATCCAGCCTTATGTAGCGGCCGGTAAAGTGGAATGGAAAACGCTGCCGGAGATGTACGATGCTTATTTGGCGTGGGAGAAATAAAATCTGCCATTTGTTATCATTGCGAGCCCGGCAGCGCCGGGCGCGGCAATCTCAAATCAATCCACAGATGCACACAGTTAAACACACAAATCCTTCTTTAACCATTGATTCACACAGATGATCTTAAATTAGCGTTTTTCCAAAACTTAGCAAGGGTTATCACTTGCAGGCCGAGATCCTTCGCCCCGTCCCTTCGATAAACTCAGGGAGCGAGGGCTCAGGATGACAACCCAAGTTATTTGTCATTGCGAGCCCGGCAGCGCCGGGCGCGGCAATCTCAAATCAATCCACAGATGC
>CAZDUN010000052.1:6437-8844 GCA_964508615.1 uncultured Pelolinea sp.
TGATCTTAAATTAGCGTTTTTCCAAAACTTAGCAAGGGTTATCACTTGCAGGCCGGATACTTTCACCCCTTTCCTTCGATAAACCCGGGGAGTGGGGAGCTCAGGAATATAGAAGAAATATTCCTTATTTACGCGCCAAATCCGCGATTAGAGTTTCCATGGCCACTTCCAGCGTGGCGCTGCCGGTCTTGGCTTCCTCGTCCATGCGGTCCAGATGGCTGTAAAGCTCTTCCAACTCTTTCATGCTGAAATGCCGGCACTGGGTCATGGCCTTGCCGGCCACAAAGCCATGCAAGCGCGCGCGCGCCGCCAGTTCATCCTGATTTCCGCCTCCATCCAGCACCTCGCGCGCCATGATCAACAGGCGCACCTGGCGCGCCAGCATACTGAAGATGTACTGCGCGGGCAGGTCCTGCTGCAGGCGGTCCAACAGGCTGAGTGCCAGTTGGGCGTTGCGCGCCCCAAGCGCGTCCATCATAGCGAAGATATCCTCCTCGCGCGACTGGCTGCACAGCAGGCGCACCACCTCGCGCGTCACGCTGCCACCAGGCCCGGCATAACTGAGCGCCTTGGCGATCTCCTGGCGCGCCTGGAACAGGTTGTTGCCCACCAGGTTGGCCAGTTCCGCCGCTGCGCGGCCATCGAAAGGATTGTCCGCGCGGCTCTCTCCAGCCTGCCGTTTGGCTTCCGCCATGATCCAGGCGGGCATATCCCGTTGGCTGGGCAGCGGTTTTTCGATCCATGCCACGTTTTTTCCGGAATCGGTCAGGCTGCGGCGCAGCCAGTGGCCTTTGCCCACTTTATTCCAAAGCCACTCTCCTTTGGAATAACGCCGTTCATCCGGTATGACCAGAGCCAGGATGGTGTTTTGCGGGATTTGCTTGAGGGTATCCGCAAGCCAGGTTCCGTCTTCCTTTTCGCGCAGGGCGTCCAACGCCTGTTCCAGCACCACCAGGCGCGCCGGGTTGAAGAGCGAAAGGGAATTGAGCGCCTGCGTGAAAGCGGCGCGCTCGAGCCCGCGGCCGTCGAGGTAAACGACCTCCGGCTCTCCGGATACATCCGCTTGAATGCAATCTGACAGCGCTTTCAGATCATCCTTGATGGAAAGCTCATCATCCCCCTGCAGGACGTACACATCCGCCTGCGGGATCGGTTCCCCGGCTGTTTTCACCATGTTCGCTAAGAATTCAATCGGGTGGAAACGCGGTGGACGGTGTAGCCGAGAACCTCATGTCGTATCACGTCCACGATCTTCAGCCCGCGCACATCCGCGTTGGTTGTGATTCTTTCCTGCACCCAGGGGCCGAGCGGCTGAGCCAGCCGGTAGCCGAGCATGCCCATCAGCACCGCCACCGGCAGCCGGCGCAGGCGCCTGCCCACATTGCCTTTGGTGCCGCTCATGGCCAGCCAGGCCAATCCGCCGGCGGATAAAGCGCCCACGGCAATGTTGGTGCCGCAGTTGGGGTGCACGGCCAGGTCGGATTCGCCTTCAGCCAACCGCCGCAGTCCTTCGCTGGCCGCCGCTGCGATTTCATCGGTGGTGATTTCACCGTAGATCCAAAACCCGCCCGCGTCCGAAATTCCGCCCAGTCGTACGCGCACGCCTTTCTCCTGCAAAATATGCAGGGTAGCATGCTCCAGGGCATGGTTGCTGCGCACCTGCATGGGAACGCCTTGCTTGATCAAATCTTCCATTTTCGGCATAATCATCCTCGTTTCACGCTTTATACAACCAAAGCTATTTTAATCGCTTGCGCGAGCGAACGCGCTTCCAAAACCTCGATCCCGCCCGGCAGGCTCAGGCTGGCATTCAAACGGCGCGGGATGACGGCCGTCTTGAATCCCAGTTTGGCGGCTTCGCGCAGGCGGATCTCCATGTGGCTGACCCAGCGCAGTTCGCCGGAAAGCCCCACCTCGCCGATCAGCGCCAAGTCGGCGCGCACCGGTTTATCCCGCTGCGAGGAGGCAATCGCCACCGCCGCCGCCAGATCGGCAGCCGGTTCCTCGATGGTCAGGCCGCCCACCACGTTCAGGAAAATATCCTGGTTGGACAGGTTCAAACCCACCCGGCGGGTAAGCACAGCCGTCACCAGCAGCAGGCGGTTGAGGTCCAGCCCGTTGGTGGTGCGGCGCGGGTTGCCGAAGTTGGTCGGGCTGGTCAGCCCTTGCAGTTCCACCAAAATCGGGCGCGTGCCTTCCATGGTCACCGCGATGGCAGAACCGGGCGCATCTGCCATACGCTCCGCCAGGAATGCTTCGGAGGGATTGGCGACCTCGGCCATGCCCTGTTCGCGCATCTCGAAGACGCCCACCTCGGAGGTCGGCCCAAAGCGGTTTTTCATCGAGCCATCCTGGTGTAATTTTTTAAAAGGGCCCCCACCCCCTGCTCAAAGGATACCACAATTTG
>CAZDUN010000052.1:8854-13164 GCA_964508615.1 uncultured Pelolinea sp.
TTCATCGAGCGCAGCAGGCGGTAAGATTGAAAACGGTCGCCCTCCAGCTGCAGCACGGTATCCACAATGTGTTCCAACACGCGCGGCCCGGCAATGATGCCTTCCTTGGTGACATGCCCGATCAGGAAGACCGCCATGCCGCTGGATTTGGCCACTTCGCGCAGCCGCGCGGCGCACTCGCGCACTTGCGCGATCGAACCCGCGCTGGAGGAAAGCCCATCCAGGTAAACCGTCTGTATGGAATCCACCACCAGCAGGGCCGGCTTGACTTGCCCGGTATGGGACAGGATCGCTTCCAGGTTGGTCTCGGTCACCAGGTAGAGATTTTTGGGGAATTGCGCTGCCTGGCCATTGGCATTCAACCGCTGCGCGCGCATCTTAATCTGGCGTGCGGATTCCTCGCCGGAGGCATACAGCACGCGGCTTTCCTGGGCGATCTCGGCCGCCACCTGCAGCATCAGGGTGGACTTGCCGATGCCCGGGTCGCCGCCCAGCAGCACGATCGAGCCGGGCACCATGCCCCCGCCCAGCACACGCGCGAACTCCGTCATGCTCAGCGGCCAACGCTCTTCGCCCTGGCTGTTAACCTCGTCCAGGGTGATTGCCTTGGAAAGGAATTCCTGGCCGGCGCGGCCTTTTTTTTCAGCCGCGGGAGAATCAGCCACGACTTCCTCGACCATCGCGTCCCACGCACCGCAGGCGGGGCAGCGCCCGAAAGCGCGGGCGGAAACCTTTCCGCATTCCTGGCAGACATATTGGGTGTGAAATTTGCTCATAGGAGTGTCCGTGATAATTCTAATTCATAGTGCGGTTCTCAGTCTTGTCTTTCACGATCTAGTAACCCCTTTTTGATACATCTTAAAGGGATGAACAAATTCACATTATTATTTCTAACCCGCCGAATTTCTAATTTTTCGTAGGGCGGCTTTCCACCTGTACTCAGCAGTTTTGAGTAAAGCCGCCAATTAGGTCATTGCGCACCCGTTCGCAGACTAGCCCCACGCATTCTTGCGTGGGGCTACGGATTTACTTGTGTTATACCGAGATCGCCGCGTCGCTTCGCTCCTCGCGAAAACAGGACTCTTCGTGTGTCTTTGCGAGTCCGCTGAAAGCGGGCGAAGCAATCTCCTGCTAACGTGGAATCGCATCTTCCAACAATGAAAACAGGCCGGCGATTTCGCCAGCCTGTTGGTTTTGCTTACATGCCCATGCCCACCGGCTCGGGAGCTTCGGGATGCTCATGCGCGTCGTGCGTGAGGCGGAAATTGCCTTCCGCGTCCACATCCACCCAGATGACGTCGCCATCCTTGAACTTGCCGGCCAGCAGGTCGTCCGAAAGCTGATCCTCGATCTCGAGCTGGATCACACGCCGCAGCGGACGCGCGCCCATATCCGGGTCATAGCCTTTTTCAGCCAGCTTGTCCAGTGCGGCATCCGTAGCGGACAGGCTGATTTCGCGCTCGCTCAAGCGCTCGGCCACCTTATGCAATTCCAGCGCGGCGATCTGGCGTATGTGATCCCTGCCCAAGGCGTGGAAAACGATCACGCCGTCCAGGCGGTTGATGAACTCCGGCCGGAAGGCTTTCTTGAGCGAATCCATCAATTTCTTGCGCATGTCTTCATACGAAACCTTTTCATCCTCGGCTTCGTCGCGTTCCAACTGAAAGCCCAGCCCGCCCTGGCGCTTGATCATATCCGCGCCGATATTGGAGGTCATCACGATAATGGTGTTGCGAAAATCCACCTTACGGCCTTTGGCATCCGAAAGCTGGCCTTCTTCCATGATCTGCAGCAGCATATTGTGCGCTTCGGGGTGGGCTTTTTCCACCTCGTCGAACACCACGATGGAATACGGCCGGCGGCGGATTGCTTCGGTCAACTGGCCGGCTTCTTCGTAGCCGACGTATCCGGGCGGGGCGCCCACTAACCGGCTGACCGAGTGGCGTTCCATGAATTCGGACATATCCAGTTGGATCAGGGCTTCCTCGCTGCCGAACAGGAAGCGCGCCAGCGCTTTGGTCAGTTCGGACTTGCCCACTCCCGTCGGCCCCAGGAACATGAACGAGCCGATTGGGCGGCGCGGGTCTTTCAGGCCGGCGCGCCCGCGCCTTACAGCTTTGGAAATGCGCTGGATGGCTTCCGCCTGTCCGATGATGCTCCTGCGCATCTCGTCTTCCATGTTCAGCAAGCGCAACGATTCTTCCTGCGCCAACTGCATGACCGGCACGCCGGTCTGGATGGAAACCAGTTCGGCGATATCGTCCGGTGTCACCACCGGGCTGGTATCGCGGTCCCATACCTCGCGCACCTCCTGCACTTTCTTTTCCAGCTCTTTGACCCTGGCCTGCAGGATCTCCTGCTGGTCCTGCTGTTTCTGTTCGGTAGCTTCGTTAAGTTTGCGGCGCGCTTCGCGCAGGTCGGTCATGATCTGCTTGCTGACCTTGGCCGTATCGCTCTTGTACATGCGCACGCGCGAGGAAGTCTCGTCGATTAGGTCGATGGCTTTATCCGGCAGGAAGCGGTCGGTGATGTAGCGCGCCGACATATTGACCGCGGCCTGCAAGGCCTCATCCGAGATCACCAGGCGGTGATGTTCTTCGTAATTCTTGCGCACGCCGCGCAGGATCTCCAGCGCTTCCGCCTGGGTGGGCTCTTCCACCAGGATGGGTTGGAAGCGCCGTTCCAGTGCGGCGTCGCTTTCGATGTTCTTGCGGTACTCATCCAGCGTGGTCGCGCCGATCACCTGCAGTTCGCCGCGCGAGAGCGCGGGCTTGAGGATGTTGGCTGCGTCCACCGATGAACCGGCTGCGCCGGCGCCCACCAGCATGTGAACTTCATCGATGAACAGGATAGCTTCCGAGGCTTTCAGTTCGTCGATCACGCGCTTCAGGCGTTCCTCGAACTGGCCGCGGTACATGGTGCCCGCCACCAGCGAACCCACGTCCAACCGCAGCACGCGCTTATCCAGCAGCGGGGTGGGCACGTCGCCCTCGAGAATGCGCTGCGCCAGGCCTTCCACAATAGCGGTCTTGCCCACACCCGGCTCGCCGATCAAAGCGGGGTTGTTCTTGGTGCGGCGCGCCAAAATCTGGATGACGCGCTCGATTTCCTTTTCGCGCCCGATGACCGGGTCCAGCTTGCCTTCTTCGGCGTAGCCGGTCAGGTCAACTGCCAGCTGATCCACCAGCGGAGTTTTGCCCTCGGATTTCTTTTCTTTGGATGGAGCAGCCGCGGGCCGCGCGGTCGCGCTGGCCAGTGCGTTGCGGTTTTCGTCCAACACGCGGCGCACCTGCCGGCGGATTTGCGCGGGGGTGATGCCCAGCCGGCCAATCACGTCCTTGGCCAGGCCCAGTTCCGTTTGAACCAGCGCCAGCAGCAAGTGTTCGGTGGAGATGTACTTGCTGTCCATCTGATTGGCTTCTTCGATTGCCAGGTCGAGGATTTTTTGGGCGTCCGGGGAGAGATCGATGTGATCCACGCGGGCGCTGCCCATGCCCCCCAGGCGCAGCACCATCTCGCGCGCGCGCTCCAGTTCCACACCCAGCTCGCGCATCACGCGTCCGGCTACGCCGGTATCTTCCTGGATCAAAGCCAATAGCACATGCTCGGAGCCGATGATGGGCTGCTGCATGCGCTCCGCTTCCAGGTGCGCCAGGCTTAAAACCTTGCGGGCGCTTTGGGTGAATTTTTCCAAACCAGACAAAATAAACCTCCTGTCCTGATCAGGACATTAAAATAATGGTTTCGCTGTGATTGTACCAAACTTAACCCGCGCGGCATCCGTCCGCGGGATGATCATACGCAATGTTAATAAGCAGTCATTGCGGATAGAAAAGTGTAATTCCGCTAAAGTGAGAAAGGCTCAGGCGCTGAAATCCACGCCCTCGAAAGCGCCGATCTTCGCGCGCCATTCAGCCGGCACGGGGATTGTGGCGTGCGCGCGGTAATCGTAGGTCACGCCCACCACCTCGCCGGCGGCCAACAGCAGTCCGCTTCCGGCATCCTCGATGCGGTATTCGAAGGTGATGCTCTTGTTACCGATTTTAGCCGCGCGCGTGCCCACGCGTACGTTCTGCCCCAGCAGGATGGGCGCCAGGTAGGAAACATGCACATCGGCGATGATCATCTTCAGGTCAAGGAAATTTTGGCTGTCGAACAAGCCCAGGTGTTTCAAGTATTCCAGGCGCGCCTGTTCCATATAGACCAGGTAGCGCGTGTTATTGACGTGCCACTGCGGGTCAAGATCGCTGTAGCGAATTTCAACCGGAATGTAAAATTTGAAAGCCGCGGATTCCATGCGCACCATTATA
>CAZDUN010000053.1:0-2546 GCA_964508615.1 uncultured Pelolinea sp.
CCCATTATGATAATTAAAATTTAAAAAATTAAATAACTTTTTTTAAACTTTTTTACCTGTTATCGGGGCCATGATGGGGTTATTCCAGGGCATTTCCGCTTCAAAGCTGTGATAGCGCAATTTATTAAGTTCCGCAACCGAACCGAAAGCGCGTGCCCAGGGGCGTTCCAAATCCACTTTCACTTTGCCGTCCTTGACCGCGTTCAACCAAGCCCAATCCTTATCGTCATTGGCGGCATTCACCACCACCAGGTATTGGTCGACGGCATGGCGGTAAACCAGTAGGTCATCGATCACGTTCGCGTGCGGATCCATGAAATGGGTGTAGCAGGATTCGCCGACTTTCAGCGCGCCGATATCATTTCCACAAACGCTGTCCAGGAAAGCACACGCCTGGCTGCCCTCAGCCTGATAAACGCCCATGTGAGAGACATCGAACAGACCCGCAGCTTTGCGCGTAGCCATATGCTCTTCAAGGACGGAACTATACCAAACCGGCATGTCCCATCCGGCAAATGGCACCATCTTGGCGCCCAATTCGATATGGCGCTGGTGCAGGGGAGTTACCTTGATCGCGGCATCTTCCTGCGTTTTCCAGGTGAAATCCGGCAGGGATTGCGCGTCTTTCTTCTTTTGCGGGGCAATGCCGATGAAATATGGTTTTTCTCCAGAAAGATCAGCTTGCTGCATTTTCGCGGCGGGTGCGGCTTCAATTTGCCGGACTACAAACGGACCGGGGATGCGCTTGGCCAGGTCCAGGTCGAATTGGATAAAACCATCCGAGAGGTCGCGCAGCCAGGCAGCCGCCAGCGCGGCATTCTCCATCGGAAGGGTGATCGCATACTTATCCTGACCTGTGCAGGTCAATACAGCTTCGATATTTCTTTCATTAATCATCAGGCTGGTTGATTGGCTATCACCGATCGCCAGCGATTCAAGGTTATTACTGAGCACCAGGTTGAGGATTTGGCCGACGTGCTCGCCGGTGATCTCAAAACTTACTGATCCGGTTGAATCCGGCTGCAGCGAATCATCTATATAAAAGAACTGCGGGAAAGCGGTTTTGGGTATGCGTTCATCCGAAAGACAACGCTCGACGATCTTCCTGACGCGCAGCTTGGCCTCTTCCAGCACATTGAAATCCAGCTTGGCGCGTGTCTGTTTCGTTGATCCTGATAAATAACTGTATGGTTTGATCGCAAATAACAGGTCCGCGATGATATCAGCGATCTCGAGCATGTCTTTTTCCACCAAACCGCGCTGGGTCAGCCAGGGCGTACCCAGGCGCACGCCGCTGGCGCGCGCGGTGGTTTTGTCACCCGGGATGGTGTTGGAATTGGCCACCAGGCCGGCGATATCCATAATACGCGCGGCCAGATCACCGGTCAGAGTGGTTCCATCCGCGCCGGTCACGGATTTGCAATCGATGTTGGTCAGGTGGGTATCCGTACCACCGTAGGCAATGTGGAAACCCCTGGCTTGCAATTGATCGCTCAAGATTTTACAGTTCTTGACGATTTGCTGCTGAAATTCAACGAAGGGTTTTTGGGCGGCCAACTTGAAAGTGGTCGCCAATGCCGCCAGCACCTGAATATGCGGACCGCCTTGTTCTCCCGGAAAGACCGCCTTGTCGATTTTCTTGGAGAGTGATTCGTCGAATGAAAGGATCACGGCACCGCGCGGGCCGCACAGGGTTTTATGCGTGGTGAAGGTGATCACATGCGCGTGCCCGACCGGCGAAGGCAGTACGCCCGCCGCGATCAAACCGGCGATGTGTGAAACATCCGCCATCAGATACGCCCCGCAGGCATCCGCGATCTGCCTGAAACGGGCATAATCCGGTGCCCAGGGGTAAGAAGAATACCCGCAAATAATGATCTTGGGTTTGCATTCCAGCGCAATCCTTTCGACCTCATCGTAGTTGATGCGCTCAGTTTGCGGGTCAACACTGTAATGAAACACCTGGTAAAGCTTTCCGGAGCGGTTGACCGAGGATCCGTGCGTCAAATGACCGCCGTGAAAAAGACTCATTCCCAAGATCGTATCGCCTGGATTGATCAGGGCGTGATACACTGCGTTATTGGCCGGCGCACCGGAGAGAGATTGGACATTCACAAAGATATCATCCGGTGCTACGCCATTTGCGGCAAATAATTCCGCGCAGCGCCGGCGCGCCAGTTCTTCGATTACGTCGGCGAATTCGACGCCTTTGTAGTATCGCGGATCGGAATAACGGCGAAAGCGGGCGATCTGACCCGGCAGATCCAGGATTTCTTCCTGAGAATACAAGCGGCTTTCTTCATCCGGAAAACCTTCTGCATAGATATTCTGCAGAACTGACCCGAGGCTTTCCCGAACCGCAGCGGGTGCCATGCTTTCACTGGGGATGAAGATCAATTTTTGGTTCTGGCGGGCAGCTTCCTGCGCGATGACCTTCTCAATGTCAGGGTCGATTTTCGAAAGCGGATCAGTGATAATAAAACCAGGCATGGTTGAACTCCCTTTAATAAGATAAAAACCACTTGTTGTGCTCTAACAAGTGGTTA
>CAZDUN010000053.1:2556-13131 GCA_964508615.1 uncultured Pelolinea sp.
ATCGGTTGTGTTAGAAGACAATCCAGAGCCAACAAGAGAAAGAAGGATGCACCAAACATCAATCTCATTTTATCCTCCGCCAATTCTCCGGTCAAGGATGAAAGCACTCGATTCAGCGGGATGAATTCCTTAAACTGGAGAATTTGCTTTGAAATGGGCTTTGATCCAATTCAGCGTGTGGTTGAAAACTTGCTGTTTCTGCGGTTCGTTGTGGATTTCGTGGAACAATCCAGGCCATACTTTATAATCAACCAGCGGGGCATTTTTGCTGAATTGATCTACCGCGGCTTTGTTCACAATACCCTCGTCGGAACCGATCATTAAAAGTATTTTCACGCGATTTTCAGCAGCATGTTCCAAAACCCAATCACCATGAACCAGGAACAACATCCCCATCCTGGCGGAAATTAGTTTATGCACCAAAGGATCGGCAACATAAGCTTCAACCACACTGCGATCTCTCGATAACTGGTTCACGTCCAGGCCATTATCCATGGTGAAAGAAGGCATGAGGTTGTTCATAACTTTGGCCAAGGTTTTCTTGACTACCGGCACTGGGTCTTTGGTGCGGAGACCGGGGGAGGTGGCGATCAGGCCATTAATAACCGGGTGACGATCCAGCGCATGCCAGAGCGTCAGGAGGCCGCCGAGGCTGTGCCCATAGATGAATAGCGGTTTACTGGGATACCGATCCCTGGATTTCTGCAGGAATTGATCGATGATATCCAGAAATAAGTTATTGTCGGGAATGTAACCGCGTTTACCGGTTGTTTTGCCGTGACCCGGCAGATCGGGGGCGATGACGGCCAGGCCGGCTGTGGTGTAGAATTCGGCGAAGTGGGAACCGTAGCGCCCGCCATGCTCACCCAATCCATGAATCAACAGGATAACACCCTGGATGTCTTTTTCCGGCTGCCAAACCTGGTAATATAAATCCTGATATCCCTCTATTTTAAGAAATCCATCGCTGTGTTTCATTCGAACCTCCATGAGGTAATGGTGTTAATCATGACAAGTTTACTGGTTTATTGAATATAATCAAGTGCATATTATCAAAAAGGTCAGTGATAGATAATTATATCGAAACATGATTACAGCTCACCTGCCAGAAGACCAAATTCTTGACCGGGCAATCAGCGGTGATGATGATGCGTTCAGCATTCTATACGAAGAAAACGTACGGAAGATATATACGTATATTTATTATCGAACCGGTAATACCGGAGATGCTGAAGATCTGACGGCGCGTGTTTTTCAACGTGCCCTCAGACACATCACACGCTACAAGAAAACCAACGTGCCCTTTTCTGCCTGGCTATACCGGATTGCTCACAATCTGGTAGCCAACTGGCATCGTGACAATCAACGGCGCAAGGAAGTCCCCATCGAGGAGCATGCCGATTTCGAATCGCATCAGGATATTCCCGATGATGAGTACGAGAAGAAGCAGGAAGTCGAGGCATTGATGAGAGCAGTACGCAAACTGCCCAGCGATCGGCAGATGGTACTGATTCTTAAATATGTGGAGGATCTTTCCAATAAGGAAATCGGCGACATCATGGGTAAAAGTGAAGGGGCCATCAAGAGCTTGTATCACCGCACACTCCTGGACTTGCGTGATTATTTTGAAGCGTAAAATGAATTAAGACGAAGGTTTAAAACCATGACTGATTTGGATTCGAACTCACAATTGGAGCAGAAACTGGATAAACTATTAAATCCTGTAGCTCCCAATTCAAATTACATTTCTGAATTGCAGAAAAAACTACTTTCCAGGGCGGATGTTTCTGTTGAATACCCCAATTACTTGATGATCATTATTATCTTGGGGTCCGGACTGGCATTGGGTCTGGGGTTGGTAATCATCCTGAATTATTTATTCTCACGGAATCGCGGAAAATAATGGTCCACCCTGAAAGAATCGCATTCATGGGTTCTCCCGATTATGCTGCGACCATTCTGGAGGAGCTGAATCGATGTTTTACCATCTGCGGAGTGATCACCCAGCCTGATCAACCAACCGGGCGGGGCAAGCTGATCCAATCCCCGACGGTAAAGAGTTACGCTGAAAGCATGGGATTGGCAGTTTTTCAACCCGAAAAAATCAGGGGAGATGATTTCATTGTATTGTTAAATGATCTGGCGCCGGATGCGATTGTGGTGGCTGCCTACGGCAAGATATTGCCCAAATCTGTCTTGGAATTTCCCAAATTCGGCTGCATCAATGTGCATGCTTCGCTGCTGCCCAGGTGGCGGGGGGCTTCGCCGATTTACAATGCCATTTTGCATGGAGATGAAAAAAGCGGCGTAACGATCATGCTGA
Source organism: uncultured Pelolinea sp. (assembly GCA_964508615.1). GTDB lineage: Bacteria > Chloroflexota > Anaerolineae > Anaerolineales > Anaerolineaceae > Pelolinea. The sequence continues at coordinate 4,880 of CAZDUN010000053.1, forward strand.
TGGATGAAGGGGTGGATACAGGAGCCATACTGGCGTCAAGAGAAATCACGATTGAGCGCCAGGAAACGACCGGCAGTCTGACTGGGAAATTATCCAGGCTGGGCGCGGATCTACTGGTTCAAACGCTGCCTGAGTATTTTGCCGGCGGAATCAAACCAACCGCGCAACCCGAAAAAGACGCCACCTATTCACGGCTGATCAAGAAAGAAGATGGGCGCCTGGATTTTTCAAATAGCGCCGAATTCCTCGAAAAGCAAGTGCGTGCCTGCCTGCCCTGGCCGGTCGCGTTTTTCGAATGGGAGGGAAATCCATTGCGGATTTTAAGCGCGGAGGTCCTGCAGACCAGCCAATTGGAACCAGGGCAGCGCGGTATTATTGAGAAATTTCCATGCGTGGGAACTGCCCGCCTGGACTTAAAATTGGTTGAAGTGCAACCGGCCGGCAAGCGCCCCATGCGCGGATGCGATTTCCTCAATGGGGCGCGCGGCTGGATGGAATGATTTTTTCCACATTAAAAGAGAAGGACGCTATCGCATGAAAATATTATGTATCGGAGCTGGCGCCATTGGCATATGCGTGGGGGGCAGCCTGGCCGCTGTCGGGGCAGAGATCGTTTATTTGGAGCGCCCGGAGCAAAAAAAGGAATTATTGGGTAAAACCCTCACGATCATCAATCGAAGCGTCGTCCATCATGTCAGCCGGTTTGAGATAATCACCGAATACCGGGAATTGGAAGAGGTGCAAATCGATTGCATCCTGATTGCCGTTAAAGCCTTCGACACCGATACGGTCATCAGCCAACTGAAAAAAAGCGGCCTGAAATTCAGCAGTTTCCTGTGCCTGCAAAATGGTATTGAGAATGAAGGTAAGTTGCACGAAGCTTTCCCGAAGGCAGACATCATCGGCGCGTCGGTGGTCAGCGCGGTCAGCCGGCTGGACTTAACCAGTGTGCGCGTAGAGAAAAACCGCGGGATTGGATTGTGCGGTTCGGGTGAAGTATTCGAGCGAATTTTCGGTTTACTCCAAAAATCCGGTCTGCGGCCTATGAAATTCAAGGATCTCGCAGCCATGAAATGGTCAAAAATGATTTCCAACCTATTCGCCAACGCCACCTCCGGCATATTGGATATGACGCCCCTGGAGATTTACTCCCGGCCTGGTTTGTTCAGGATAGAAAAACAGCAGATCCTGGAGGGATTGACAGTAAGATCGGAAGATCAAGACGCTGCCGGATGCCCTGTTGAAGCCGCTGTTCGTGCGCTTGGTAGCCAAGGGGCGCGGTAAAAAGATGCCCTCGTTCTATCTTGAGAAGATGAGGGGTTCGGGGAAAAGCGAAGTGGATTTCCTCAATGGAGCCATCGTGCGAAAAGGCCAAGCGATCGGGGTGGAAACGCCGGTGAATGATTCCCTGGTCAGAGTTTTCGCCGAAATCCTGGCGGATGCCAAGGTTCGCGCTGCCTACTCGCGAAATGCCGAGCGCCTGGAGAAAACCATCAACGCCGCCGGTACGTATATGTTATGATGAAAGCATAATCCAACATTTATCAGGGAACCTTATGATCAAGAAAATACCATTTCAAAATCGAATTATTGCGCTGATCCTCTCAGTTCTTTTCGTTTTCAGCCTGCTGTTATCCTTTTTCGCCCTGCCGGTGGAATTAAAGCTGTTCAACCCACAGAGCTACTCTGCGCTGGTTCAGCGGGAAGAATATACCCAATCTCTGCCGGATATCATCGCCGAGACGCTGGTATTTCAGGCGGCTTTGTCCAGCCAATCCAACCAGATCGATCTGATTGCCAATAAGGATACGATTGCTGATATTATTTCCCGGAATATCCCGGTCGAGTTGGTGCAATCCACTTTTGATACCGTCATCGACCAGATGTTTTCTTTCTTTAACTTTAAAACCCCCACTTCTGACTTGAAGATCAATATCAGCGATCTGAAAACAGCGCTGGCTGCCACCAGCCCGGAGATCGCGGAGGAATTCCTGGTGACCCTGCCCAATTGCCAGGATAACGCGCTGGAGGCGATTCAATTCAACGGCAATCTGACCGTGAAGGATTTGCCGTTCTGCAAACCCTCCGGTAAAAATCTGGATCAATTCGCGGCGATATGGGGCATGGCGTTTGAGGATATGTTTAACCAACTGCCATCCTCGATCCAACTGACTGCCGTACTCTCTCCTGATCAGGAGTTGACCGATCAATATTTCAATTCCTACAGCCTGGTGCGTTGGGGAATCCGGCTGCTGCCGATTGTTTCACTGCTTCTGTTGATCCTGATCGCTTTACTGCTGCGCAATCAGCGCGAGGTCATGTGGAAGTGGTGCGGCCGCCTGCTGGTCTTTGTATCCGGGATCACGCTAATCGCGTTGGTGATCCTGCTGATTGGCTTTGACCAATTCATCGCCATACTCTTGAATCCTTTGCTTAAAAACATGATCAGCGGGTTCGGTTCCGTGCTGTTAGGGGCGGTGCAGGATGTAGGCTTTCAGATGATCATATGGGTGATCATTTCGGCATTGGTGGTGATGGGCTTCGGCATTGTCCTGATCTTGCTGGCGCGTTTCGTGAAACCTGGCGTTCCCCAAACAATACCGGAGGAAACGCAGCCGGAATATCTCCCGCAAGAAACAGTCGTGGAAGAATTCGCTCCAGTAAAAACGGTCGTGCCGGAAACGCTGGAAGAGATCGAACAAGCCGAGAAACGACGCAAGAAGGGTAAAAAATCAGACCAGGAATGATCACTCCTGGTCCAACTCATTTTTCCATTGATAGATCTTGTTCAGCGCCTCGATTGGGCTGAGCGAATTGGGATCGACCTTTTTGAGGTCTTGCAGGATGGGATTGTCTTCGCGGAAAAGCGTCATTTGAGCCGGCCGAGCCTCGTCTTTTAGTTCCAACCGCCTGGCCTGATTCTCCAACTGGATCAGGATTTCATTGGCGCGCGCGATCACCGGCGCAGGGATGCCGGCCATCTGGGCGACATGGATGCCGAAGGATTTTTCAGCCCCGCCTGGAACGATCTTGTGCAAGAAAATCACGTTGTTATCCACTTCACTGACAGCCACGTTATAGTTCTTGATATTGGGCAGGATGCCGGGCAGCTGGGTCAGCTCGTGGTAATGCGTGGCAAACAGCGTCCTGGATTTAAGACGGGGGTGATTGTGAATGAATTCCAACACCGCCCAGGCGATCGACAGGCCATCGTAAGTGCTGGTGCCCCGCCCGATTTCATCCAGGATCAGTAAGCTTTTTTCGGTGGCATGGTGCAGGATATTGGCAGTTTCGATCATCTCGACCATGAAAGTGGATTGGCCGGCATGGATCTCATCCTGGGCGCCAATGCGCGTGAAGATACGGTCCACAATGCCAATTTCCGCTGAATCCGCAGGTACGAACGATCCGATCTGAGCCAGCAGCACGATCAGAGCCACCTGGCGTAAATAGGTGCTTTTACCGCTCATGTTTGGGCCGGTAATGATCTGGATATTGTCGCCGTTGGTGAATTCTGTATGGTTGGGAACGAAAGAAATATCCGGGCGGGTTTTTTCCACGACAGGGTGGCGGCCATTGGCAAGGATCAGGCGTTTATCAGGAAACAACTGCGGGCGGATATAGTGATTATCTGAAGCAACTTGCGCGAAAGATAACAATACATCCAGCATGCCTAAAAAACGCGAAACAGCCAGCAGCTTTTTTGAAGATTTCTTCAGTTCCTCGCATATTTCCCTGAAAACGCGGCTCTCGATTGCGTGGATATTCTCTTCGGCGTTCAGCACGATGGTTTCGTATTGCTTGAGTTCGGGAGTGATGAAGCGCTCGCCGTTGACCAGGGTCTGTTTGCGGATGTATTCACCGGGGACCTGATTCACATAACTGTTGCTGACCTCGATGTAATAACCGAAAATTTTATTGAAGCCGACTTTGAGGGATTTAATCCCTGTGCGCTCTTTTTCCACTTTTTCCAGGTTGGCAATGTAATCGCGTGAGGCGCGCGTGGAACGGATCAGTTCGTCCAGTTCGGTTGAATACCCGGAGCGGATGATGCCGGTATGCGCCAGCGTGGCTGGCGGTTCATCGGCAATGCTGCGCTTTAAGAGGTTGGCTTCTGGTGAACAATCATCGAAGGCCGCTTTTTCATGGTCGAGAATGGCGGCAGTATTTTTCAGTTTGGAGAGAATGGCAGGCAGCGCTTCCAGCGTGTCGCGCAAAGCCACCAGATCGCGGGGAACAGCATGATCTGAGAGCACCCGGTTTACGATCCTTTCCACATCGGAGATGCCCCGCAGTTCTTTCTGGATTTCCTGGCGGTCCAAACCCCTCTCGAAAAAAAACTCTACCGCGTCCAGGCGCGCGTTGATTTCCGTCTCAACGATCAGCGGCTGGTTGAGCCAGCGCCGGATCATGCGTTTGCCCATCGGGGTGCGGGTTCTATCGATCACATCCAGCAGCGATCCGGATTCACTGGCTTTCAGGATGGTCTCGGTCAGCTCCAGATTCCGGCGGGTGGCTTCATCCAGCACCATATGGTCTTCGATGGAATAGGATTTTAGATCATTGAACAGCGCCAGAGCCTGCGGATCGCTTTCTTTCACATAACCCAGAATGGCGCCCAAAGCCGCCACTGCTGCCGGTTGATGTTTCAAGCCGAACCCATCCAACGAGGCGACCCGGAATTGGGATTTGACAATTTGTTCAGCGCGGCCGGTTTCAAACTTCCAGTCCGGCAAGCGCGTGATGTGGTAGCTGCCGGGCAGGTCGAGCTTGAGCGTTTCAGGCAGCAATATCTCGGAGGGATGCAGGCGTGAGATCTCGGCACGTAAACGGCTGTGTGAATCCTGGTCTTCAAAATGGGATATACCGATCTCGCCGGTGGAAATATCCAGGAAAGCCAAACCTGTGGAAAAGTTCTGCGTGAAAACCGCAACCAGGTAATTATTCTTTTCATTCTTGATCAGACCGGGTTCGATCACGGTGCCGGGGGTGACCAGGCGGATAACTTCGCGCGGGAACAGACCTTTTTGGGGTTGTTCTCCGATCTGCTCACAGATGGCGACGTGATAGCCTTTTTCAATTAAACGCGCGATGTAATTATCAGCCGCGTGAAAAGGAATGCCGGCCATGGGTACTTTTTTCCCTTTGGCGACGTTGCGGCCGGTCAAAACCAGATCCAGCTCGCGCGAGGTGATTTCAGCGTCCTCGTCGAAAGTCTCATAAAAGTCGCCCAGGCGGAAGAACAGAATCGCGCCGGGATAATTCTTCTTGATATCCAGGTATTGTTGTCGAATGGGTGTTACATCTGCTGCGGACATAGGTGTAGGCTGTGGTTTTTGATTAATGCTTATAACTCGGTTTCGAATTCCTCATCCAGGTTGCCAACGCATGCCAATTCAATATTGCCGAATAGCTTTTCCTGGGTTGCCTCAATGGTATGGTGCTTGATCAACTCCAGAAGCGCCAGGAAGGTTACAACCAGGTCCAGCCTGGAGGGATGAATCCCCAATACGGTTTTAAAATTAATGCGCGGTGAATCCTTAAAATAATGGATGATTTCATTGATTTTGTTCTTGATGGTCAGCGTGGTGATGGTGACTACATCGCTGAGGGGGGTGAAATTTTCATTTTTAAAGTAAATTTCCATCAGGATATCCACCAGGTCTTCGGCGGTAAGGCCGGAAATATCCAGCACTTCGCGGAATTTTGTGGGCGCGCCGACCCGGTAAAAGCTCTGCAAGCGGGCTCCTTCGCGGTTTTTCATCCAATGAGCGATTTCTTTGTATTTTTTATATTCGATCAACTGGCGGGCGAGTTGATCGCCGACATCTTCCTCTTCCTCCTGCTCGGCAGCTTCGCTCGAAGGTAGTAAAATTGAGGACTTGATAAATACCAGCTTGGCAGCGATCACCAGGAATGCCGATACTTCCACCGGATCGCGATCGACCAGCGTCTGCAAATGGGCAAGGTATTGGTCGGTCACCCTGGCAAGCGATAATTTTGTAATATCCAGTTCAGCCTGTTCGATCAGTTGCAGCAAGAGATCCAGAGGGCCTTCATAAACCTCTGTGGAGATTTTATAATTAAGCGACGAATGCCAAAGTGCAGGTAAGGACATAAGTGCAATTATAGCAGAGTGGTGCTATGATAAAAAAATATTGATGAACGTCGAGCGAAAAACGATATGATGGATGAAACCATAACCGAATCACCGCATGAATTAATCAAACGCCTGGAGTTGAAATTCAACGATATGCTGTTATTGACCAGGTCGATGACTCACCGATCGTACCTCAATGAACACCCGGAAGCGCTGGAGGATAATGAACGGCTGGAGTTTTTAGGAGATGCGATCCTGGATTTCCTGGTGGGCGAGTGGCTGTATAACCGTTTCCCCGAGATGGAGGAGGGAGAATTAACCCAAATGCGCTCGGCACTGGTGCAGACCAACCAACTGGCAGCTTTTGCCCGCCAATTAAAACTGGAAAATACGATAAGATTAGGAAAAGGCGAAACAAAGTCGGGCGGCAAGCTGCGCAACACGCTGCTCTGCGATGTGTTCGAGGCATTTATTGGCGCGTTGTTCCTGGATCAGGGAATTGAGGTGGTCAGGGATTTCATCAATCCCATGCTGGAGGTGGCAGTTAATGAGGTCATCGAGCTGCATAAAAATGAAGACCCCAAGTCCCAGCTGCAGGAATGGGCGCAAGCCAATGGTTACTCGACGCCCAAGTATGTGACGAAAGGCGTGAAAGGCCCCGATCACGCCAAAATTTTTGAAATCGAGGTCAAAGTCAATAACAAAATCATGGGAAATGGAATTGGAAAGAGCAAACAATCCGCTGAGAAAAATGCTGCGCAAAAAGCACTGGAAAGCATAAACCAATCCTGATATGGCCAATAAACTCCTGTCACTCGAACTGCACGGATACAAAACCTTTGCCAGCAAGACCGATTTCAATTTTCCCGGTCAAATCACCGCCATTGTTGGGCCGAACGGATCGGGAAAATCCAATATCTCTGATTCCATACGATGGGTGCTGGGCGAACAAGCTTACAGCCTGCTGCGCGGCAAGAAAACCATCGATATGATCTTTTCCGGCTCCGAGCAGCGGCCGCGCGCTTCCATGGCGTCTGTTTCCATTACCTTTGACAACCAGGATGGCTGGCTACCGGTGGAGTTTTCCGAAGTTACCATCACGCGCCGGGCGTATCGCAGCGGTGAGAACGAATATCTGTTGAACAACCAGCGCGTGCGTTTGAAAGAGATCAACGAGTTGTTGGCGAACTCGGGTCTGGGCGAGCGTACTTATACCATCATCGGGCAGGGTTTGGTGGATACCGCCCTCAGCCTGAAACCTGAAGAGCGCAGGCGTTTTTTCGAGGAAGCCTCCGGAATCGGTTTATACAAGGGCCGGCGCGAGGAAGCCACGCAGAAACTGGATAAAACCCTGCGCAACATGGAACGGGTGAATGACATCCTGAAAGAGCTTCATCCACGGCTAAGCTACCTTGAAAAAAGTAAAGAGAAGGTCAAGCAATACCAACAGGTGCAGAATGATCTGAACCTCCTGTTGAAGGATTGGTATGGCTATCACTGGCATTCCGTCCAGCGGGAACTGAAATACGCCGTGGATTTCAACAGCAAGCAAATCCAGCAATTGGATGCTCGGCGCGGTGAAAAACAGGAATTGGAAGCCAGGGTCAACAAGATACAGGCGGGGTTGAACGAAAAACGCGACCAATTGGCCAACTGGCATCTGGAGCTTTCACGGCTGCACTCAATCAAGGAGGATGCCACCCGCGATATCGCTGTGCACGATGAGCGTGAACGCTCGCTGCGCGAACGCAGCCAGGAGCTAGAAGCGGCTATCCTTGTTTTAAACGACGAGCTCAACCAACACCAGGTTGAATTGGACGCGCTCAACTTGGAGCGCGAGAAAATTCAGCAAGAATTAGCGCAGGCAGGGACAGCTTTAGGCGCTGCCAATACCAGGTTGGAAGAACGGCGTAACGAAAGAGAGCGGATTGAAAAGTTGGTGGATGACCTGCAAAAGCAGATCATTGCCAATGAATCCGAAATCTTTAAAACCGAATCGCGCATTGAATATCTCAATCATCAAGCAGAGAACGATCGCAGCGAACTGCAAATTCTGAATACCAACCAAGCTGGAGTAGGCGAGTTCATCAACCAGATCGATCAAAAAATCAGCGCATTTATTAGAATTAATGGAATTATTCGAGGATTTAGG
>CAZDUN010000054.1:0-6265 GCA_964508615.1 uncultured Pelolinea sp.
ATGGTGGCTTCGTTATTTTTGAGGTAGGCTCCGGCAGCCAGATTATCCGATGCCTCCAGGGAATTCAGTGAAATGCCGCCGTAGGAATAGATCACCATGCCGGGATAAGCGCCCTGTGAAAGCGCGCCGTTGTTGTTGAAAATGTTTGTCAGCCCCCTGGAAGCGGTCAGATTCACCCCAACCACGCCCAGTTCCAGGCTGTTGTTCACGTACAGGCCGTTGTAGCCGTTCTGGTTGGCCTGCAGGTTGTTGAGTGTAACAATGCCGCCCGATTCGATATACAGACCGTAATCGTGGTTGCTGTTGATTTGGTTGAGGAAGTTATAGAGATTCCTGATGTTCACCCTGCCCAAGCCGACGCATTCGGCGCCGCTCAGCAGGCAGTTATCCAAAACAATACCGGATACGGTGTTGCTGCTGGCGTTCAGGTTGTTCAGGTTGATATCCCCGCGCGTGGAGATATTGATACCGTCTCCGCCGTTGTACGAGAATTCACCTGTCAATGTTTTATTGGGATTATTGATCGTGATAATGGCGCTGCTGAGCGCGTTATCCACGAATATACCCGAATCCCCATTTTCGGAGGCGCTGACATACATCAGCGTGGCGTTGCCGCCCGAGGTGATTGAGATGCCGTAGGCATCATTCTCGTTGAAGGTATTCAACTGGTTGAAGAGCGTGGTGATGTTAATGATCCCCTTGCCCTGGCAGGCGCTGCCGCTGCTGACGCAGGTATCCAGCGCCAACCCCGAGCCGCCGTTGCTGCCGGCGGTTACGTTGGTGATCGAGATGTTGCCACGCGTGGTGACCGCGATGCCGTTGCCGGCATTGTCATTGAATTCGCCCTGGCTGCCGCTGACGTTGTTGGTGATGGTGACCATACCGCTGTTAGCGCCATTCTCCACCAGGATGCCGTTCAGCCCATTCTCGGAAGCCGAGACGTTGGTGAGGAGGATCGGCGAGGGGGTCGAAAGGTAAAATCCGTTCAGGTCATTCAGATTGGCCTGGGTGGTGTAGATGCTGACGCGGCCTTTGCTGTTGATGTAGATGCCCGAGCCGCCGTTGTTGCGGAACACGTTGGTGAAATTGGTCAGCGTGGTCCTGAGGGTTAAGGCTGCGCTGGAGTAAGGCGCGTCGATCTCCAACCCATGGCCCAGGTTGTCGTAGGCGCTGGTGTTGTTGAGCAGGATGGTTGAGCCGGCATCGATCACCAGGCCGCTGCCGCTGTTGCCCAGGAAGTAGTTGGCGCCATACCAGCCGGCCAGGGCCGGGCTGTTGAGCGTTATCAGGCCGGATCCGGCGCAAAGCCCCGTAGCGGGGTTGTACTGGCAGGTATCCAGCACGGCGCCATTCTGGCTATTATAGGAAGCATCCACGCTGTTGAGGATGACATTTTTCTTCGATTCGGTTTCCAGACCGTTGCCGGTGTTATCCTGGAACATGCCGCTGTTGATGGTGATGATGCCGGCGCCGGAAGTGGTATCAATAAGCATGCCGGGAATATCGAACGTGATTTCATTGGCATGCGTCGGATCGTTCAATGCCAGTATGTAATCGCCATCCAGAGCGCTGCTGCTTTCCAGCGTTTTGACGATGAGGTAATACTCGCCATCTGCGGTCAATGTGTAATCGATGCTGGAATTGGTGGTGGTGCCGTCGATATTATCATTGGATGCCAGCAAGGTGTTGGTGGCCGCGTCGTACAACTCCAGGTAGGTGTCGAACATGCCGCTTTCCAGCAGGATCTCCAACGCTTGCCCGTTGCTGCCGGTGAAATACCAGCGGTCGCCGGTGAATTTATTGTCCTCGTTCAGCCTTTCGTTGACCGATTCGCCGGAGCTGATCTGGCCGGTGCGAATCGAGCTGTGCGAGGCGCGCACGTAATTGAGGGTAACCGCGCCGGGGGTGGTGATTTTCAGGGCGGTGTTATCGTTATAGTAAGCAAAGACATTCTGCATGGTAACGCTGGCTGGTTTGACGGTGGTCGCGATCAGGCCATAGCCATACGAGCTGGAATACGGCGTAACAAAATTATGGTCGAACAGGCTGTTCTTAATGGTCAGACTGCTGAAGCCGTTGATCTCCGCGCCGTTGCCATTGTTGCTGCTGGCGGTGAATCCTTCCAGGGTAACCGCGCCGTTGGTGTTGAGATATAGCCCAACGTTCCAGGTCAGCTCCTGTCCGTCGTCGTTATGGTCGAACGAGCTGTTGGTGATATTGACCAATCCGGCCGCTGCAGCAGTGTTATCGATGCGCGCGCCGTCGCCGGCGTTATCGCGCGACTGCACGTTATTGACCTTGACCGTGCCGTTGTGGCCGCTGACTGTCAGGCCGTTCCCGGTGGGGTTGCTGATGTATAGATCTTCCAGCACCAGCGCGCCGCTGTTATTGGTCAGCGTTACGCTGCCGTTGACTGTGAAGCCGCTCAATGTGAACCCGAGCGGGGTGTTGCTGATGGAGATGCTGCCGGTCAGGGTGACCGAACCGGAGCCTTCTCCGATCAACCCTTTCAGCCCGACCAGGTAGCCATTCCCGCCGGTGGCATTGATGACCACATCTTCCTCGAAACTACCGGCCAACACATACAGCTTGCCGTCAGTCGGTACCAGCCCGGTGTCGATCTGCTGCAAGGCATAAGAGATGGGATCTTCATTCACCCAGCAGGTGCTGCCGTAAGTGGTACCTTCCGGACAAGCCGATTCGGATGCGACCACCGCGTACTTGATTCCGCCGGAAATCCACCAGGGATCGCTGGCGTCAATCGCTTCGGCGCTTGCCTGGCTGGCCAGGTCCAAAGCTGTGCCGCTCTCATCGATCACAACCAGCAGCGGGTCTTCGGCAATGGCTTCCTGCTCGTCTTCGATTTTTTCGGCAGCCAGCGGTTCTTCAACTGCTAACTCGCTGGTTTCGGCCAGGGCCGGATTTTCAGTGTCGCCGGCTTGTGAGCTGCCCGGTTCCGCTTCGTCACCCGGCAGCGCTTCCTCCATGCTTTCGTCGATCGCCTCTTCTGGAGCTGCAACGCCATCGGTTGCGGCTTCCGCCCGGCTGTCCTCCGCCTCGCTGACAGTATTCTCCTCTGTTTCGGGAATGTCGTTCGCCGGCGCATCGGGCGTCTCCCCTTGCGCGAAAGCGCTGCGGAAAGTCAGCAGCGCCATACAAACCGCGATCCCCAAAGCGAACGCGGCTACACCGGTTATTCTTTTCATGATTTACCTCCAGCTAAACAATCCGTGCTATACGCTTCATCATCTTCAGTCATCTTCGCCATTGTCCATCATCCACGGGTCTGCGGAAAATAAAAAACAGGCTGGCACGTTGCCAAGCCTGCTTTTGCAAATTAAATGCAAAAAGATCTTCGGCGGCCTGGCGATCTTAGCGTTTGCTGTAGACCCATGGCTTTGCGTCCCCGGTTTTCGCCGGGTTTGCCTTGTCGGATCAATTGTCTGTAAAATAATATACCATATTTGGGGTGAAAAACAACCCGAAAATGTGGGATCACTTGACGGCGGGGGAGTATATGTGGCGAAAAAAGAACCTGGTTATCGACCGGTTCTCGGTATACCTGTTTTCAGATGTACCAGTATCGCCGGAAAAATGGATCAGCATTTTATGAATTCCTATTCCTGTTTGCGAGATAAAATAGAAGAGTCACTTGTTCCATTGATGAATTCTGCTCATGATTAAAATCCTGCATTTCGCCGACGCACATATCGATCTGGCGCGCCAGGGGCGGCATGACCCTGCCAGCGGCCTGCCGCTGCGCGTGCTGGATTTTCTAAAATCCCTGGACACCATCGTGGATAGCGCCATCGCTGAAAAGGTCGACCTGGTGATCTTCGCCGGCGATGCCTACCGCGACCGCACGCCCGCGCCCACCTACCAGCGCGAATGGGGCCGGCGCATCATGCGCCTTTCCTCCGCCGGCATTCAGACTTTGCTGGTGATCGGCAATCACGATGTTTCGCCTGCTTCCGGGCGCGCGCATGCCATGCAGGAGTTCGAGACTCTGCAGGTGCCCAACGTGCGCGTGATCAGCAAACCCTGCCTGCTCAAACCGGCTGACCTGGGCGGACTGCCGCTGCAGGTGATCGGCATCCCTTGGCTGAACCGTTCCGGCCTGGCGGCCGCCCTGGCGGATGAAAAAGGGGATTCGCAGGATATCGTCGCCGGCATGGAAGAAAACCTGACCCTGGTGATCCAGAATTTTCTGAATGAGCTCGATCCGGCGCTTCCGGCTGTGTTAACCAGCCATGCCACCGTGCAGGGCGCGGTTTACAGCAGCGAACGCTCGATCATGTTGGGAGCGGATTTTATATTGCCCGGCTCGCTGGTGCGTGACGCGCGCCTGGATTATGTGGCTTTGGGCCACATTCACGCGCACCAGGACCTGAACAAGGATGGAAAACCGCCCGTGGTGTATCCCGGCTCGATCGAACGCGTCGATTTTGGGGAAGCCAAAGAACAAAAAACGTTTGTGGTTGTGAACCTGGAAAAAGGGAATGCCGCGCTGAAGTACCACATCCTGCGCGGCAGGCAATTCTTCGACCGTTCCGTGCGCGTCAAGAACAGCGAAACCATCAACGAAGCCATCCTGGATGAGTTCCCCACTGAAGAGAATCTTCGCGATGCCATCTTCCGCCTGATCGTTTATTACCCGCGCGAATGGGACGCGCTGATCGATGAGCCGCGCATCCGCCAGCGCGCGGAATGCGCCTTTGAATTCCATCTTATCAAACGGCCATTGCTGGAAGCGCGCCTGCGCTTGCCGGAGGATCAGAGCATTACCTCTATTTCCCCGGCGGAATTGCTGGAGATGTACTGGAAAGTGTTCCCGGGCCAGAAGATGGACACAAAAAAAATGGCTGAGCTGGCGCGGGATATTTTCCAGGCGGTCGCTGAAAGCGGGGTGGCGGAAATCGAAGGACTGGCGAAATTGATATGATCCCGGTCAAACTCACCCTGCAAGGTTTTCTTTCATATCGCGAGGAAACGGTCATCGATTTTGCCGGGCTGGAAGTGGCTTGCATCTCCGGAGCCAACGGCGCCGGAAAATCTTCTCTGTTCGACGCCATCACCTGGGCTTTATTAGGCAGGGCGCGCCGCAATGACGATGATGCCTTGATCAACGATGCGCTAAAAAAGACCGATAAGGGCGGCTGCCGCGTGGTTCTCGAATTCGATTACGAGGCGAACCAGTATCGCGTCGAACGGTATAAAGAAAACGGCAAAGCCACACAATTGGAATTCCAGGTGCGCGCCGGGGAAGGCTGGAAAGTCCTGACCGAATCCGGGCTGCGCGCCACCGAAGAGCGCATCCGCGGGGCGCTGCATCTCGATTATGATACCTTCATCAATTCCGCGTTTTTCTTGCAGGGAAAGGCCGACCTGTTCACGCAGCAGAACCCCGGCCGGCGCAAGGAAATTCTCGGCAGCATCCTGGGTCTGGAAATCTGGGAAGCTTACCGCGAAGAGACAGCCCGCAGAAGGCGCGCGCAGGAGGGCGAACTGGCTTTGAAGCAGAACCTGTTGAGCGAGATCCAGGCCGAGTTGACCCAGGAACCCGAGCGCAGGGAAAAACTGACGCTGTTTACCCAATCGTTGGAAAAAACCGCCGCGCTGCGCGCGGAAAAAGAAGCGAGTTTCAACCGCCTGCAAACGGAATCCCAACGTCTGAAATCCGACCAGGAAAAACTGGATATGCTGACCGCGCGTCTGGACGCCGACCGGCGGCGCGCGCAGGACGCTGACGAACAGATCAACCTGCGCCAGGCGGAGCTATCCGCCAGCGAGGCGGTGCTCCAACGGGAACAGGTCATCACGCAGGCCTACCAGGCCTGGCTGACATTGCGGGAGAATTTGGAAAGCTGGGAGGCGCTGTCTGAGCGCTACCACGCTGTGCAATCCGACCGATCCCGTTTGGAAGCCGAACTCCAGGCTGAAGAAGCCCGTCTGCGCCAGGAACAACGCCATCTGCTGGACAGGCAGCAGGAGATTGAGAAGCTGCGCGGGCAGCAGGCCGCTCTGCAGATAGAAATCAGCGCGGAAAAACGTAAGCTGGATGAACTGGAAGCCGCTCTGAAAGGCCTGCCATTGGTGGAGGAAAAACTTTCCACGCTGCAGGCGGCGAATTCCGAGCTGCGCGCTGTGAACATGCGCGTTAATGACAGATGGTTTGTGATAAAAATTAAAACCCCCCCGGTTAAACCCGGGGTGGAAAAAAATCCCCTTTTTGGGGGAAAAACATAACCCGGTACACCCCCAAATA
>CAZDUN010000054.1:6275-13090 GCA_964508615.1 uncultured Pelolinea sp.
ACCTGCGCCTGAAAGACAGCATGGATGAGCTGAAAAGAGATATCGCCACGCTGGAATCCGCGGGTGGATCGAAATGCCCGTTATGCGGGCAATCGCTGACCGCGGAGCATCGCGCAGATATACTGGCGCAATTGAACCGCCAGGGCAAGGAAGCCGGTGAACGCTTTCGCGAGAATTCGCGCCTGATAAAAGAGAATGAAGCAGAGCAAGCCCGCCTGAAAGACAGGCAGGCGGAATTGCGCCGCCAGCAGCCCGCTCTGGCCGCGCTCCAGCGCTCCTTCGGCCAAAAGGATCAGCTGCTGGCGACCTATCACCAATCGCTGGAAAACTGGCAGCGCCTTGAAGAACCGCGCCTGCAGGAAATCAATGCTGTTTTGGAAAAGGCTGATTTCTCCGCGCCGGTGCGCGTGCAGTTGAGCCGCGCGGATGACTCCCTGCAAGCTTTGGGCTACAATTCCGCTGAGCATGAGCGCCTGCGGCGCGAAGAACGCGCCGCGCGGGATACGGAAACCGATTTCCGCAAGCTGGAAGCGGCGCGCGCGGCGCTGGATTCGCTGCGCCGCGAGATCGGCACGCTGCAGGCCGGCCGGTCAGCCTTGGTGCAGGAAATCACGCAAAATGAAAGCACGCGGGCTGAACTAGCCGCGAAGGTCGAGTCCGGCCGGGCGCTGCTGCCTGACCTTGAATCCGCTGAGGCGGAGTTGATGCTTCTGCGCCAGGAAGAAAACAGCCTGCGCCAGCAAGTGGGCGCCGCGCAGCAAATGCTGGATGTGCTGGAAAAGCAGCGCCAGCGCCAAGCCGCAATCGAGCAGCAAGCCGCCGAAATCCAGAGCCGCATCGCGGATCTGAAAGCGCTCGAAACCGCCTTCGGCAAAGATGGCATCCCGGCTTTGCTGATCGAGCAAGCGCTGCCGGAGATCGAAATGCAAGCCAACGAAGTCCTGGATCGCCTTAGTGACGGGCGCATGTCGATCACTTTTATAACCGAGCGCGTATACAAAGATAAAAAACGCGAAGATAAAAAACAAACCCTGGATATCCTCATCAGCGACTCCGCCGGCCAGCGCGAATATGAATTGTTCTCGGGCGGCGAGGCCTTCCGCATTAATTTCGCCATCCGCCTGGCGCTCTCGCGCGTGCTTGCCGGGCGGGCAGGCGCGCGCTTGCAAACCCTGGTGATCGATGAGGGCTTTGGCAGCCAGGACGCCGAAGGCCGCCAGCGCCTGATTGAAGCCATCAACCTGGTGCGCCGGGATTTTGCGAAAATACTGGTGATCACACACCTGGATGAGTTGAAGGACGCATTCCCATCCAGGATCGAAGTCCAAAAGACAGCGGCAGGTTCGACTGTGGAGGTTTTTCCGTGATGAAACAGATACCCGTCAAGGTTGGCCTGCAGCAGCGCGTGCTGCCCTCTTACCGCGTGCCGTTCTTCGATGCGCTGTCCGAGGCCTGCCCCGCAGGGTTGAGTATCTTCGCCGGTGACCCGCGCGCGGATGAAGCCCTGGATAGCGGGGCGCTGCCGCTGAAAGCCGCCTATTGCCGCGCCCGCAACCTGCATCTTTTTAAAAAGACGTTTTACGTTTGCTGGCAGCTCAATCTTCTCGACTGGTTGAAAGATTGGCAGCCGCGCGTTTTGATCATGGAAGCCAATCCACGCTATCCGGCATCATACAGCGCGCTCGATTGGATGCGCCGCCGCGGCGGCAAGCTGATTGGCTGGGGATTGGGCTCGCCCATCCCCGCCGGAAAATTCTCGCGACTGCGCCTGAAGCGGCGTAAGAAGTTCATCCAGCGCTTCGACGCGCTGATCACTTACAGCCAGGCTGGGGCGCGGGAATACGCCCGGCTGGGTTTCCCCGCTGAACGGATTTTCTGCGCGCCCAATGCCGTGGCGCCCAGGCCGGCCCAGCCGCTGGTGAGACGCCCGGCGGAATATGCGGCCGGCAAACCGGTAATCCTGTTCGTGGGGCGCTTGCAGGCGCGCAAGAAAGTGGACCACCTGATCCGCGCTTGCGCAGCGCTGCCTGGCGAAATCCAGCCAGCTCTGTGGGTGGTGGGGGATGGGCCCCAGCGCCCCGAACTGGAAGCGCTGGCCGGTGAAATTTACCCGGATACAAAATTCTTCGGCGCGCAGCATGGCAGCGAACTGGAAACGATTTTTCAGGGCGCTGACCTGTTCGTGCTGCCCGGCACGGGCGGGCTGGCGGTTCAGCAGGCCATGTCCTTCGGCTTGCCGGTGATGGTCGGCGAAGCGGACGGTACGCAAACAGACCTGGTGCGGCCGGAGAATGGCTGGGCGCTGCAAAAAGATGACCCTGAAGCGCTGGCGCGCATGCTGCGGCAAGCCTTGTCAGACGCGCGCCGGCTGCGGGAGATGGGCGCCGCGTCTTACCGCATTGTAAGTGAAGAAGTGAATCTCGAAAAGATGGTCGAGGTATTTGTAAGCGCCGTGAACAGCGTGTTGGAGGATTGAATGCATATTCTGCTGGTTGCTGACGGGCGCAGCCCGATTACGCGCGATTGGCTGCGCATGCTCTCCGGCCTGGATTGCCGCATCTCGCTCGTATCCACTTATCCCTATGAGCCAATTTTGGGCATCCAACACCAGTTCACCCTGCCGCTGGCTTTCAGCGCCATGTCCGGCAGCCAGGTGGCTGGTCCGGGGGGGCGGGCGCAGACCCTGGCCAGGCGGGCTGTGGCGTACCTGCGCCCGGCTCTGCTGCGTGTGCGCGCGCTGGCCGCCCCGCTGACCCTTTCCGGATTTCAAAAAGAATTTCTGCGAATTGTGGCGGAGCTGCAGCCGGATGTCGTGCACGCGCTGCGCATCCCCTTTGAGGGCATGCTGGCTTCCGTGACCACGCGTCCTGTTCCGCTGATCCTGTCCATTTGGGGCAACGACCTGACCTTTCATGCGCGCACTTCACCGCTGATGGCGCGCCAGACCCGCAAGGCGCTGCGCCGCGCGGATGGCCTGCTGGCGGATGCCGAACGCGACCTGCGTCTGGCGAAGCAATGGGGTTTGCGCCAGGGCGTTCCAGGTGCGATTATGCCGGGTAGCGGCGGGCTTGACCTGCGAGAGATCAACCGCGTGCTGACGCTACGCGTCGAACAAGCGTACCGCCTGCCGGAGGACCGCCCAGTGGTGATCAACCCGCGCGGATTCCGCCCTGGCAGCGTGCACCAGGAAATATTCTTCCGCTGTCTGCCGCAGGTGCTGCGCGAGTTTCCGGACGCTTATTTTGTATGCACGGCCATGCAAGGCCAGCCGTTGGCGCAGCGCTGGGTGCGTGAATATAAATTGGAAGAGCATGTGCTGCTGCTGCCGTATTTGGAGCAAACCCAATTATGGCAATTATTCTCGCGCTCGCAAGTCTATGTTTCGCTTTCCAGCCACGACGGCACCCCCAATACCTTCCTGGAGGCGCTGGCCTGCGGCTGCTTCCCGGTGGTAGGCGATATCGAATCGCTGCGCGAGTGGCTGCAGGACGGCCGCAACGGGCTGCTGGTCGATCCACGCGATCCGGCCGCGGCCGCGCAAGCTATCCTGCGCGCCCTGCGGCGCACTGAAATGCGCCAACGCGCCCGCCAGGAAAATATCCGCATGTTGAAGCAGCGGGCCGAAATTCAAAAAATCAGGGAACAAATGAACGTTTTCTTGAAAAACGTACTGGCAGGTTGAAAAGCTAATAAAATATACAAAACTCAAATAGTAAGCCTGTATATTGAAGTCCGCGCATCTTTTCCCTATAATGTAATCATGATGGTTGGATCAGAAAACTGGTTCCGACTGTCGGGAGGGCATGATGAAAAGGGTTGCGGCTGTTGGCCGGGGGCTGGTTTTACTTCTTTTTACGCTGGCGTGCACGCTTTGCATGGCGATTTGGGCCAGGCTGATTCCGCTTCCTGCAACCGCATCGCCCTGGTGGTCGATAAATCCCTGCCGGATGGCGCCAAGGTTGAACCGGGCGAGACGCTGAACAAGCAATGGGAATTGGTCAACGGCGGTGATTGCACCTGGACTGCCTCGTACCAGATTGCCGAAGTATCCCCTAAAGACCACAGCGTTATCCGTTACCATGATTTCAACGGATTCGCCCAGCCGGGCGAGGTGACCTACGCCGTGGTGGATCTGGAAGCACCCGAAGACAGCGGGAATCATGTGTTTTATTATATGCTGGTGGATGAACTGGGCCGGCCGTTCGGTTTTGGCGAGCAGGGCAACATGCCTTTCTGGATCGATATCAATGTTTCCACTTCTTCATCAAAGAAAGACGCGGATGATGGGGAAGAGGATGATGAGGATTCCAAGCAGGCCTTCGATGAACAGCCGGATGAAAAACCCTGCTTGCTGCTCGGCAAGGTGCGTGATATCACGTTGCCGGACGGCACGCAAATGGATCCCGGAGAGGAGGGCAGCAAAACCTGGGAGTTGACCAATGCCGGCACCTGCGACTGGGATGATGAGTTTGAAATCGTGGACGCGGGCGGCGATTTTATGAAGTCGGTCAAGAATAAAGAAATCGGCGAAAATGTCGATCCGGGTGAATCAGTGCGCGTGACCGTACCGGTCGTGGCGCCAGATGATCCGGGTACCTACTACAACTATTGGCGCATGCGCAGTTCAAGCGGTAAAACATTCGGCGGCGGCGAGGACGCGGACGCGGCCTTCTGGCTGAAAATCGTTGTAGTTGACGAGGATGAAGAGGCAGATGAAGAAGAAACCGAACCGGAAGAGGATACGCCCTCCGGCCCCGTGACTGTCAATTGGGGCATGTCGGGCTTGACCCAGATCGGCTTGGGAAAATGCCCAAGTGCCGCAGTTAATCCCCAATTCAACCTTACCTTGACAGCCAGTCAATCAATGACCGTCACCTTTGATTTTGATCTCACCGGTACGCAAACCTACCCGGAGCCGCAGGTCGCGGTGAGCTGCAGCGAACCGGCCAATAATAACAATTATTTACGGGAATTGACCGCCGGCGTGCCGCTCTCGGTCAGCGTGTCCTTCACGAATTGCAATTTCACTAATTACGTGGAGGGAACCATCACCATGAATTTGTATCAGAAAAAGTCACTGGGTTCAGTGAAGTTGGGTGATTATTCGATTTCCTATACCCATACCTGCGGGAAATAAGTTTTATCCTTTCAGTATTTTTTGAAGCTCGGCGATCACTTGCGGGGTGTCGCGATAGAGTAGGGCGGGGATGCCGACCGCCGCGGCTCCCTGAATATTCACCTCGCGATCGTCGATGAATACGGCTTCCTCTGCCCGGCAGCCGGCTCTCTCCAGGGCGAGCTGGTAAATGCGCGGATCGGGCTTTAGCAGCTTGAGATCGCAGGAAGCCAGGATATGGTCGAAGGCGCCTGTGATGATCCAATTTGTTTTGATGAAATCGTGCAGATGCGCCGGAAAGTTGGTCAACAACACGGAAACATACGATTTCCTGAGTTCACGTATATACTCCAGCAATTCCGCCTCGACGTAAAAATCGTTAACGACAAAACTGGCTATGACGTTCTTCTTTTCCTGCGGAAGGTTCAATTCCTGCAACAGAAAGGAATAAAAAACGTCGTCATCGATTTCCCCGCGGTCCCAACGGTTGTTCTCTTCGCTGTTGATGACCCGCTCGATCATTTCCACAGGCACGTCCAGACGATCGGCCAAGGTGCTGTTGAAATCACCTTTGACCGTATGCAGCAGCACGCCGGCGAAATCCCAGATGACAGCTTTAATGGCCATTGGGATACCATTCGCTTAGATGGGCGTAATCATTCAACCGCACCGGGATGCAGCGCCCCATTTCATCAACCGATATTTCTGTGATGCTGCAAGGATAGGAGACGTAATAGGATTTATTGCCGCGCAGGCTGTTCCCCAGGCAGGATTCAAGGATGACGCCCAACACGCCCGAATGCGCCACGATGATGATGTTTTCTTTGCCATTCCCGGAACGTACTTTTTCCCATTCCTGCGTGATGCGTCTTCGAAACCGCTGCAGCGATTCGCCGCTGACCAGCCGCACGAAGGACATCCAGTAGTGGTCGCACCTTTCCAACCAGAGCGGGTAATCTTCCATAGTGTCATCGCGGGTCTTTTTCCCTTCCATCCAGCCAAAATCGATTTCACGAAATCCTTCAACCGGCTCGGGGGTTAAACCGACAATCTGGCCGATGATCTCAGCGGTCTGCATGGCGCGCGTCAGCGGGCTGCTGAGCAGGCGGCCGGCGCTTATGCCTTTCAGCGCTTCAGCGGTTCTGGCAGCCTGGCGCAGCCCGTTATCGTTCAAGGGGATATCGGTGATGCCGTGCAGAAGCTGCTGGTCCACCCAGGCGGTTGTACCATGTCGGATGAGAAAAAAAGTTGCCAATACAGGTTCCTTATGCGTTCGAATGGGTAGATTCTACTATTTTCTATTATTGCTGGCGGTGATTCATAAATTTAGTGATTTGATTGTTCATTTCCAGGCGGTCGGTGTACAGGATCGCGTGAATTCCGGCAGCCTGCGCTCCTTCTACATTCCTTACGCGGTCATCAATGAAAATAGTTTCGCCGGCCTGGCAGCCCAGCCGCTTGAGCGCGTATTGAAAGGCCGCCGGCTGAGGCTTGATCATCCCGATCTCGCAGGAGATCAGGATCTCGTCGAACGCGCCGTTTACCTGCCAGTGGCTTTTCATCATTGGGCGCAATTCGTCGGAAAAATTGGAAAATAAGCAGGTCTTTACGTATTTATGATAATTGTGAACGTCTGTCAGGAGTTCCTGATCGATAAAAAATCCCTCAAAGAAAAAATCCCGCAGTAGTTTTTTATATT
>CAZDUN010000055.1:0-4914 GCA_964508615.1 uncultured Pelolinea sp.
GGGATTCCTCGCCCTGCCCTTCGACCGGCTTAGGGAGCGGGGCCTGGAATAATGCTTTATATGTGTGTATCTGTGGTTAATAAAGAGATCGCTGCGCCTTGATACCGCAAGTCTCGTAAAGACAACCGATTTAAATGTAAAAAGGCGGCATTTGAATGCCGCCCTACTCAATCTCAACAATCGTAACTCTTCGCAGGTTATAGCGCCATGAATGCTTCCATGCCGCCCAGCAGGGTATCCACGTCCTGCAGGGTGGTCTCGCCCATGGTGGCAATGCGGAAAGTTTTGTCCTTCAGGTCGCCATATCCATTGGAAATACGCATCTGGTATTTTTCCATCAGGAATTTATTGAGGTCAGAAATGCTCAGGTTGCGGTCGTTGTTGATGGTCGCGACAGTCTTGGAGAGGCAAGCGGCATCCGCGAACGTGCTCATACCGTGACCCTGCGCCCAATCATACACGCGCTGTGACATGGCCGCGTGACGGGCAAAACGCGCTTCCATTCCTTCAGCCAGAATGCGATCCAGTTGGAAATCGAGGGCGTAAACCAACGGGATGACCGGGGTCATGCCGGTGGAATCTTTCAGGCGGTGTTTTTCCAGCAGCAGCAGATCGAAATACCAGCCGCGGTTGGCTACTTTTTCGGCTTTTTGCAGGCAGCGGTCGTTCACACCGGCCAGCGAAAGCCCCGGCGGAAGCGCCAGACACTTTTGCGAAGAGGTCAACAGGAAATCGATGTCCCAGGCATCCATTTCGATTTTCGAGCCGGCCAGCGAGGAAACCGCGTCCACCAGAATGAAGGTCTCCGGGCTGACCTCGCGCACCACCGCGCAAAGCTCCTTGAGCGGGCTTTCCACGCCGGTGGAAGTCTCATTGTGCACGATGGTTACCGCTTCGTAATGTTTTTTCTTCAACGCGGTGCGCAGATCATCCGGCATGATGGCTTTGCCCCACTCGATATCCAATTTATCCGCGCTCTTTCCGTTGGAAACCGCCACATCATACCAGCGCTTGGAAAACGCGCCGTTCACGCAGCTCAACACGTCTTTTTCCACCAGGTTGCGGATGCCGGCTTCTTGCATGCCGGAACCGGAATGCGTGCCTAGATACACGCGGTATTGTGTAAAGAAAATCTTCTGGGCTTTTTCAGCCGCGCTGCGGTGAATCGCCTCGTATTCCTTGCTGCGGTGCGGCAGCATGGGTTTCGACATGGTTTGCAATACTTCCGGCGCAACGTCCACCGGGCCGGGCACAAACATATGAGCCATCTCGTTCCTCCTGATTGTTTTATTACCCATTGTAGCGGGTAGTGGTTTAGAGAACAAATGACAAAATTACTAAAATGACAAAAAAAGTACCTGCCAAAATACCGATGCGTTTCAGGTCCTTGATCACGTAGCTGTAATCCGGGTTGAATTCATCGCTTTTCTGGCTGATAGCGGCAGCCGTCCCTCCGCCTAGTTTGCTGGTATCCCTGAAGTGTTTCTTGGCTTTCTTGCTCATTCCAATCTCCTCTGCGCTGTGCTGCGCGGGTCGATATTCCTTTTCCCGTGCGCCGTGCTACCTATTTTATCGCTTTTTCACGCACAGCGAGAATTTCAGTAGGTGTTCAATCTCAGCCGGAACGATCATTGAACTGCGATGGTGATCTCAAAGGTCTTTTCAGGCGGTACGCCTTTCTCAAATGGCCGGCTGTAGATCAACTTGAGTGATGTTTGGCCAGCTTGCAGCGCCTTGAAGGTGAAAACAGAGGTACCGCCCGCGCCCAGCAAATCGCTGCGGCTTTCCTCATAATCCTCTGAAACCAGCTGCAAGGCGGATTCATCCAGCGCGTCGATGGTCCAGTTGTAACCGGTGGTGATGTTCCCGGGCAATTCCAGCTTGAACTCATCTCCCGCGGTCAAGTTGATCGTCTGACCGTTGTTCTCTTCATTTAAAACCAAGCGCGTTCCCGGCTGGCAAGCGGCCAACCATAGCACCAGGATAACGCTAGTGAATAAGAATAATCTCCGCATAGTTACCTCCAGCATTTTCATTGATATTATTATGCAAGAAAATATGCGTTTAGCACAGTGGATGTTATCGCTGAATAAAGAATCAGAAGCATGCCAGTGGCGAAAGCAAATTCATATTTAGCAAACCACTCATAAAACTATTGACAATCCACTAAAATAAACATATACTATGGTTTAGTGGTCTGACCAACATACCAAGCGAGGTACCCGTGGATGAAATTCCCCGCAAGTCATTATCTGAAATTGTAGCCGGCAAGCTGGCCGCGCAGGTGCTCGACGGCACATATAAATCCGGCTTCCAGCTGCCGGCCGAACGCGATCTGATCAAGCAGTTCGGCATCTCGCGCTCCACCCTGCGTGAAGCGCTCAAAGCCCTGGAAGAGATCAACCTGATCGAATCGCGCCACGGCGTGGGCTGGTTCATCTCCGACCTGGACGAGCATAACCTGCCCCTGGCGCATGAGATCGCAGAGTCGGCTGAGAATCAGCCGACGGCTGAGCGCGTGCGCATCTCCCCGGAAGAATTCCCCGAAGGGCCGCGCCGCCTGCCGGCCAACCTGGAAAAACCGCTGATCATCCCCAATCTAAAAACCGATCGGCTGGGAACGTTTCAGTTCATTTCCTGGTGGGAGCGTGAAAAAGTGGAAAACGCGCACATCATGGTGGTCGGCGCCGGCGCCCTGGGCAACGAGGTCATCAAGAACCTGGTGTTGATGGGCATCGGCTACATCTACATCGTGGATTTTGACACTATCGAACTGGCAAACCTGTCGCGTTCGATCTTGTTCCGAGAAAGCGATTCCGGGCGCAAGAAGGCCGAAGTGGCCGCCGCGCGCGCCAAGGAAATCAATCCCAACGTGCACGTGCAGTACCTGCACGGCGACGTCACCACCGCCATCGGGTTGGGTGTCTTCCGGCGCATGGACGTGATCATCGGCTGCCTGGATAACCGCGAGGCGCGCTTGGCGCTCAACCGCTTCGCTTACTGGATCAATAAACCCTGGGTGGATGGCGCCATTCAGGAATTTTTCGGACTGGCGCGCGTGTTCGTGCCCGGCCAGGGCGCTTGTTTCGAGTGCAGCCTGACCGAGCAAGCCCGCCGCGACCTGGCGCTGCGCTATTCCTGCCCGCTGCTGGCGCGCGAGAACGTGCTGCTGGGCAAGGTGCCCACCACCCCCACCATCGCTTCCATCATCGCTTCCATCCAATCCCAGGAAGCGCTCAAACTGATCCACGGCAAACCCGTTCAACCGGGTTACGTGATGCATTTCAATGGCATGACCAATGAAATGCACACCACTGCTTACACCCCGGTGGAAGATTGCGAAAGCCACTGGACCTACGGCGAGATCAACGAGCTGCCCCTGCGCGCCGATACCACCACGCTGGGCGACCTGCTCATGATCGCCCGCCGCGACCTGGGGCCGGATGCTGTGATCGAATTGGACCAGGAATTGGTGCTCTCATTGACTTGCCCGCAATGCGGCACGCGCGAAGAAGTGCTGGAGCCCATTTCGGAAGTGGGCTTCAACCGCGCGCACTGCCCGGTTTGCGGTTTGCTGCGCGAGACGGAACTCTCGCACACCATCACCGGCGAAGAGAATTTCCTGTCGCGCACGCTGGCCAGCCTGGGCGTGCCGCCCTTGCATATCCTGCGCGCTTTCAACGCCAGCGAATACCGTTTCTACGAACTGAACGCCGACCTGCCGGACGCCCTGCATTTCAGCCACTTTGAAAAACCGGCTTACGAAACACCCATCAAACTCAGCGGCCGCATCAAGTTGAGCGATAAGGTGGTGATAAAGAGCCGGCCGAAGATCACGCTGCACGACGCGGATTCTAAAAGCAGATCTGCGGGTGAAAGCGAAGAAAAAGTCACCATCAAGGTCAAGGATAAGAAACAGGCATGAAAGCGATCAACGGTATTTTGAAATGGCTGGCGCTGCTGACGCTGTGTCTGGCGGCCGGCCTGGGCGCGATCATCTACCTCTCCATCAAACCGGAACTGGACATGTTCTGGATGCGCATCATCCTGCTCCTGGCGGTGGCTTTTATCGGCAGCCTGGTTTGCCGGTTGTTTTTTCACCGCCTGCCGGGATTGATTTTGCTTTTGGTTGCCCTTTTCACCGAACTGCTCGCCCTGCTGGTGATCGATTATTTCTACGCCGGCTTGTACCGCTTTGCTTTTTTGACCAACAGCTTTGTGTTCGTCATGCCCTCCCCCAGCGACGGCGCCCAGTTGGCGCTGATGCTGCT
Organism: uncultured Pelolinea sp.; assembly: GCA_964508615.1. Taxonomy (GTDB): domain Bacteria; phylum Chloroflexota; class Anaerolineae; order Anaerolineales; family Anaerolineaceae; genus Pelolinea. Next base: position 4,272 of record CAZDUN010000055.1, read on the forward strand.
GGTGATGCTGCCGACTCTGTTCTTCCTGCGCCGCAGGAAGAAATCCACCAAAGCCCAGACACAGCCCGCGCCGCTTCCCGCCGCGGTTCCTGCCCGTCCCGCCAAAGCGCAGGTTTCGTTGAGCGAACGGGTGGGGCCGGTTTTATCCAGCGTGAATCCCGCCAACTGGCAGGTAACACACGACCTGAGCAAGCAAGTCAAAAAGATCAGCAAGAGCGTCCGAAAAACAACAGCCGCTAAACCGGTGCGCGTCAGCGCAGCCCGCTCAACCTCCAAAGCCGCGCAGACCTCCGCGGTGATCAAAACCGCCGCCAAGAAATCTGCGGCCGCCAAGCCGGCGGCCGCGCGCAAGGCGAGAAACACGCAAACCAATGACGTTAAATTAATGGGCGAGGAAGAACACGTCTGCCCATATTGCCTGGAAAAAGTGAATAAGAACGACCGGAAAGTGATCTGCCCCGAATGCGGCACCTGGCACCATCAGGACTGTTGGGACCTGACCGGTGCATGCGGTGTGGCTCACCGGAACGAGCTATGAAATCATCATTATTTTGGAGGAATGGATGGCGGATTTACCAGTAACCCTAGTATTGCCCAATGGCAGCGCTCGCCGGGCGGATGTGCCCGACGATGTGGAAGTGCG
>CAZDUN010000055.1:4924-13004 GCA_964508615.1 uncultured Pelolinea sp.
TCACCTCGCTGTTGGAACTGCCCACGGTCGGCCCGGACGGCCGCCCGATGGGTTACCGCATGGATAGCAAGGCATTGGGGCGCGAACTGCGCGAAAATGAAACCCTGGCGCAAAGCGGGATACCCAAGGAAGACCGGTTGATGATCACCACCGACATTACCGCTGGCGGGCTCTCGGTCGATTCCAACCCGCGCCTGCGCCGCCTGCGCAAGGATTTTGAACTGATCCAGGAAATCGACGCGCGCAGCGACCTGATCCAGGTCAAAGCCACATCCGAGCGCGTCGGCCTGCCGCCCGAGCGCTACATCATCACTTACCGGTGCAAGGGCGTCGTGGGGGTTGACCGCATCGGCAACCCGAAAATTGGAGAGCATCATCAGGTGGAGATCTACCTGCACAGCCAGTATCCGCAGCGCTGGCCGGGCATGAAGTGGCTGACCCCCATCTGGCATCCGAACATCAACCATGCCAACGGCAGCGTGTGCATCGACGCTGCCTGGTGGTCCGCCAGCCGTTCGCTGGACCGCCTGGTGATTATGCTGGGGGAAATGCTGCAATACAAAAACTTCCATGACGATCCTACCAAACCGCCCTTCCCGTGGGATATGGAAGCCGCCAAATGGTGCAGGGAGTTCCGCCGCAAGAACCCGAGATACTTCCCGGTCGATGCGCGCGAGCTGCTGCGGCCTGAACGCATCAAGTTCAGCAAACCTGCTGCCGTGGCAAAACCAAAAATCAAACTGAAATAGAAAGGAAAAAGAAGATGGCTGACAAAAACGTAACGCTTGTATTACCCTCCGGAGGTACCCGCAACGCGGAGGTACCCGACGATGTGATCGTCAAGGAACTGGTGCCCGAACTGGCCACCACCCTGGAACTGCCCACCGTCGGCCCGGACGGACGGCCGGTGAGCTACCGGCTGGATAGCAAAGCGCTCGGCCGCGAGCTGAAGGATGACGAAACCCTCAACAGCGCCGGCGTGCCGGATGACGACCGCCTGATGATCACAGCTGACATCACCGCGGGATAAAGGATCTACCCTTACGGAGCTGCCGCCTTGAATAACTCTCCGCGAGTGAAATTATCCGAACATAACGGAATAAAGCCGCAGCGCACCCGCATCCCGTATCACAGCGCCATCCGCTGGAAGCCGAAAGATGAGGAAATGCAGCGCATTCCGCCGCCCCTGGACATTTTCATCACCCAAAATGCCTACGTGCGCATGTGCGCGCACGCCGGCAGCGACCTGGATAACGAAGTGGGCGGCTGGATGGCTGGCAAGTTCTGCCGTGATTCCCTACACGGCGAACCCTTTATCGTTGTTGATACCATTTTACCGGCTGTGTACACGGAACAAGGCGCGGCGCACCTGACCTTCACCGGTGACACGCAAGTGGCGCTGCACAACCACCTGGAGGAATACTATCCACGCAAGGTTTTTTTGGGCTGGTATCATACCCACCCGCGCATGGGCGTGTTCTTCTCCCATTGGGATGCCTGGCTGCACCAGAACTTTTTTCCGGAAAAATGGCAGGTTGCCCTGGTGATCGAACCGCACCAATCCTTTGGCGGTTTTTTCATCCGCCAGGCGGACGGCACGCTGGACCAGCGCAATTACTTTGGTTTCTATGAGCTGACCAACAGAAATCAGAGAAGCGTGGTCTTTTGGAAGAACCTGCAGCCTGCCAAAGAAATCAACGAACAGACTGAGGAGGTTTTACCGACATGAGTCGTTTCATGCGTTTTTATACCTACGGATTGCTGGGCGCCATCGGGGGTTTGATCGGGTGGCAGATCAGCAACATCCTGGGCTTGTCCTTCACGGACAATTTGTTCCTGAGCGAAGTGATGGTGGGCGCGCTGCTGGGCGGCGTGATCGGCCTGCTGATCGGCTTCGGCGAGGGATTCGCCGCGCAGAGCTTTCTGTTTGGCCTGCGCAAATCTGTCTTGAGCGCCCTGTTGGGCGCGGTGGGCGGCGCCATCGCCCTGCCAATCGCCGAGGGAGTTTTTCTCTCCATTGGCGGGCAGGTGTGGGGGCGTCCCATCGGCTGGGGCATCTTCGGTTTGTTGACCGGTCTGGCCACTGGAATCACCGGAGGTGCCCAGCTATGGAAAGGCGGGCTGGGCGGCCTGATTGGCGGCCTGCTGGGCGGCGTGCTGCTGGAAGGCGCGCGCCTGATGTTCTCAGACCCGCTGATGGGAAAAGCCGCCGGCTTGATGCTGCTGGGACTGGCCGTGGGCGTCTTCATCGCGCTGATCGTGTTCCTGCTCTCGCGCGTCTGGCTGGAAGTGACCAGCGGCAAGATGCTGGGCATGGAATTCATCCTGGATAAATTCCTGGGCAAAGAAGCCCCCGCCGCTGCCATCGGCAGCAGCCCGCTCAAATCCGATATTGTCGTGGCCGACCCGGATATCGCGCCGCAGCATGCCATCCTGAAGGGCGAAGGCACCTACTTCACCCTCAAGGATATCAGCATGAGCGGCACTACCGTGGACGGCAAAAAGATCGAGGTCGCGCGCCTGCACTCCGGCGCGCGCATCCGCATGGGCAAATCGGAAATGGTCTATCACGAAAAGAGGTGAGCCATGATGAATAGAATGAAACCTTTACTGACCATTTCCCTGCTGGCGCTCACACTGCTGGCAGCGGCCTGCCAGACCAGCACGCCCAAGGTGGAAAGCCAGGGCGATTACGTGCTGCAGATCACGCAGATCGACACCACCGATTTCCCGCTGGTGGACGTCTACATTTCCGTGCAGGACGCAGCCGGCGAACCGCAGGTGATCAACACCGGCAAGCTGCAGCTGCTGGAGAACGGCCAGCCCGTCAGCGGCCAGAGCATCCAGGGCAGCGGCGAGGTCGGCGCGCTCACTACCCTGCTGCTGATCGATAACTCCGGCAGCATGAACTACGCCGGCAAGCTGGAAAGCGCCAAAGACGTGGCCAACGAATACCTGGAACAGATGCGCAGCGGCGACCAGGCCGGCGTCATCACCTTCAATACTGAAGTGAACGTGGCGCAGGATATCACCGACGACCGCGAGGAACTGGAAGACGCCATCGACGATATCAGCGCCAGCTCCGATACGGCGCTGTATGACGCGCTGGTGAAAGCCATCGAGATGCTCAACCCGCTCTCCGGGCGCAAGGCCATCATCGTACTGACGGATGGCATGGATAACCAGAGCAAAGCCACCGCCGATGAGGCGCTGGCCGGCATCGGCTTCGGCGGCCTTTCCATCTCCACAGTCGGCTTCGGCCAAATACCTGAAGAGGAAGAGGAAGCCGATGTCTATAGCGGCATCGACGAAAGCACCCTGCGCATGATCGCCGAGAACGCCGGCGGGCGCTACGGCTACGCCGAGAACAAGGACGAGCTATCGGCCATCTACGACCAGATGCGCCGCGCCTTGCAGAGCGAGGTGGTGATCAGCTACATCACGCCCCTCAGCCTGCGCGACGGTGTGCGCCGCGCGCTGACCGTGACGCTCTCCGACCGCTACAGCGGCGTGGGCGGCCTCTCGCAGACCGGCTACAACCCCGGCGGGCTGGTGCCCGAAGTTGCCCAGCCAGCCTCCTGGTTGCTGTTCGGCGGCATCCTGGCCGCGCTGGCCGTACTGCTGTGCATCCCGCTGGTGCTGACTATGGTCAGGAGCAGCAAGGCTGGCAAGAAGAAAAAATCGAAGATCAAGATCACTTTGAAAGACTAAATCTGAATATATCCGCCCTCCTACCCAACTGACGAGAGCGGCCTGCGTTGCAGGCCGCTCTCCGATTTAATCTTGGAGACATAAACGTTTACCAAATCTCATTTATCAATTCGGAACATTCTTGGATAACAAAAAAGTGCAATAAGCGACTTTATGGTTTGGATATCAATTCATAACAAGCTATAATACGTTAAATGTACTGATTTTGGAAAATAATAATCAAATTCATAACAAGGATAATTGACGGATGCCATTTAACGAGAAAAAACGTTTGGATCCCTCCCAGGTTCAGGATCGTCGCGGCCGGGGTACAGGAAGAACCATCGCCATCGGCGGGGGCGGGATTGGTTTGATCATCTTGCTGGTTTCGCTGCTGTTGGGAGCGGATCCCGGCGAACTGATGGACAGTATGAATGTTGATGAGGTCATCCCATCCACATCCGAAACATATGACAGTGAATTGACAGATTTGATGACGGAATGCCAGACCGGGGCAGACGCGAATGCCCGCGCGGATTGCCGCATCGTGGGATTCGTCAACAGCATCCAGGCTTTCTGGACGGATGAATTTGCCCGCTATGACATGCAATACATTCCGGCTGAGACCGTGCTTTACACGGGATCCACACAGTCAGGCTGCGGCTATGCCTCGGGCGCGTCAGGCCCATTCTATTGTCCGGAAGATCAAATGGTGTATCTCGACCTTTCATTCTTTGACACGCTGATGTCGCGTTTCGGCGCTGAGGGCGGCCCGTTCGCCGAGGCGTACGTCCTGGCGCACGAATATGGCCATCACGTGCAGAATCTGCTTGGTGTTTTAGATACTTCCGCCATGAGAAGCAGCGGCCCTCAGAGCATGTCGGTCTTTACCGAACTTCAGGCGGACTGCCTGGCCGGCGTTTGGGTGCACCACGCCACAGAAACAGGCTACCTCGAAGCGCTGACAAGCCAGGAAATTTCCCAGAGCCTGGATGCCGCGGCCTCCGTGGGAGATGATGTCATTCAAAGCCAGACGCAGGGATACGTCTATCCCGAGACCTGGACGCATGGCTCCTCCGAACAGCGGCATTCGGCGTTGGAGGACGGCTTGCTTTCGGGTGATATCGACACCTGCAATACACCCGGCTGGACGGAGTGATCCTTTATCCCAGAATCGCGGGAGGGTTTCTGTTAACATTGGGCATCATTCAATCCCTTTTATCGCAATGAATAAAGAGTAACAGTATCGATCCTCTTGTTATTATCAGAGAAATCAATCAAATCATTTATAGTGTAAAATTCCAAGGTTCGATAAATTTAGATAATTCCATGGAACATACTTATTAATGCCTGACCGATATTTCTGCGCGCACGGCCACTTCTACCAGCCCCCGCGGGTCGACCCCTTTACCGGTGAGATCCCCCAGGAGTACGGCGCGGAACCCTATCCCAACTGGACCGAAAAGATCTACCATACCTGCTACCTGCCCAACGCGCGCATCGGCAACTTCGAAAAGATCAGCTTTAATTTGGGCGCCACCCTGATCCACTGGCTGGAGCAGCACCACCCTGATACCCTGCAAGAGATCGTGCGCCAGGAGAACGCGGTGTATGCGCGCCTGGGGGTCAGCAACGGCATGGCCCAGCCCTACTTCCATAGCATCATGCCGCTGGCCAACCGGCGTGACAAGACCACCCTGGTGCGCTGGGGGCTGCGCGATTACCAGCGCCTTTTCGGCCACCGCCCGCAGGGCATGTGGCTGCCAGAAACCGCCGTGGACCTGGAAACGCTGGACGTACTGGCCGAGGAAGGCCTGCAGTTCACCATCCTGGCGCCCTGGCAGGCCAAACGCCCCGACCTGGATATCACCCGTCCGTATAAAGTGGAACTGCCCTCCGGGCGCAGCCTGGCGGTTTTCTTCTACAATAGTTTCCTGTCCGGCGAGATCAGCTTCAACCCTGGCGCGACCGAGAACGCCGACCGCTTCGTGCAGGACTGGCTGCTGCCGCAGATGGGCCACATCCAGCGCGCGGGCGACCAGTTCTTCCTGGCGGCTTCGGATGGCGAGCTGTACGGCCATCATCAGCCCTACCGCGATATGTTCCTGTCGCATTTACTGGACGGCGCGGTGGAAGAACGCGGCATCCTGCGCGCCTACCCGGCCGCCTGGCTGCGCGACCATCCCCTCGAGCAAACCGCCGAGATAGTCGAGAACACCTCCTGGAGCTGCCACCACGGCATCGAGCGCTGGCGCGACGTATGCGGTGACGCGCCCGACGCGCATTGGAAGAAGCCCTTGCGCGAATTCCTCACGCGCCTGAGCGGGGCGGTGGACGCGGTTTACGAAGAACTGGCGCCGCGGCTGGTGGCCGATCCCTGGGCCGTCCGTGACGACTATGCGCAAGTGGTTCTGGGAGAGCGCGACCCCAACGAGTTCGTCCACGCCCACTCGCGCAACGGGCTTTCGGCAGCCGAGACCACCCTGCTCAAGAACCTGCTGGCCGCCCAGCACGAACGCCTGCGCATGTTCTCTTCCGATGCCTGGTTCTATTACGACCTGGACCGCATCGAACCGCTCAACGCGCTCAAATACGCCTCGCACGCCGCCTACCTGACCAAACTGGCCTGCGGGCGCGATGTCAGCCAGGAACTGCTGCCGGTCATCAGCCGCGCGCAGAGCCAATCCTCCGGCCTGCATGGCGATATGGCCTATCTAAGTTATCTTTCCAGATTTGAATTGAATTACGCCTGAGCGCGCGGCTGGTTTAGCACCTCCAGCCAGTTTTCCTCTTCATAGTTGGCCTGCTGCGCGGTTGAGCGCAGCCGGTTGAGCGCGGCTGCCAGCCGTTCCAGGCGCGCGGCGAGCTGTTTATCGCTTGGTTTGCGGCCTGCCAGCAATTGCGCGCTGGCTGCCAAGGCGAGATACAGCCACAAGGACTCAAAGGCCTCGCGGTTGAACCAGTGTTTGCCTTCAAAAATGTTGAATTGCAGGTAACGGCGCGCGTCCGCGTCAGCCAGCAAATCGCTGATATTTCTTTCGATGCCACGCCGGCCCCACTCACCCAGCCGGTCGGACAGGTTCAGCAGCAGCCGCACGGATTGCAATGTCCTGCCAGGCGAGAGCGAACTCACGCCCAGGCCGCGCAGGGCGTCCTCCAGCACCGGCAGAAAGCGCCAATCCTCCAGCGCGCGCGTGAAGCGCTGCCTGTCCATCCCCAAAGCCGCGCGCAGCCCCTCCAGGAAAGCCCGGCTTAACAATGCCAGTTGGTTCTCCTCGTTCAACCCAGCGCGCGCCAGCGAGAGCATCCGGCTGGCCTCAGCCTCCTCCGGCAATGCCAGGTTCTGATCCAGCCAGAGCGCCATGCTCAAAGCCTGCAATTTTTCCTTGATGCGGCCATCCCCCGCGCCGGCCCGCTGCGCTTCGGGCAGCAAGGCTTGCGCGCCCTGCGCCAGCGCATCCAGCTTATGCGCAGCTTCATTTAAAAGGTATTCAGGCAGCATACCGCCGGCGGTCTGCGGCATGTTTTTCAACAGGAAGGCGAAATAACCCGGGTTGAAGATCTCGCGCAGCGGCTGCAGCACCGGCTGCAGCGGCAGCTCCCAGCGCAGGCGCTGGATATCCTGCGTGCCGCGCCCTTTCAGGTGATCATGCACGCGCCCCCAGTTGCGCTGGTCGTCATCCTCGATTACGCGGAAGTCCAGGAAGACATGCGCGCGGTAAGCGTCCAACTGAACGTAAAGCCCCTTTTGAGCAATCTCGGCGCACGAGCGGATGTATTCCAGCCCGCTGACGCTGTCGCGGAAGATCACGTAAGCGCTGCGGGCGGTGGGCAAATCCAGCCCGGCGCGCAGGTCCGCCTGGCGCAGTTCCGCGCTGCCTTTATCCATGTAAGCTGCCGAAGAGCGCACCCAGCCGGCCGTATCGCCGAATTTGTTGTGCACCAGCACCAGCGCGCGCTCCTCCCCGCTGCGGTTGGAAAAGGCGTATACGTTCTCGTCCACCAGCCCATCCGGCGTGAAAAAGTCATACAGGTAGAAATGATCCACTTCTGAAAAGAGATAGCGCTTTTTCAACAGCGGAAAGATCTGCCAGGCATGCCGGTCGATCAGCCCCGGGTCGGGCAGCTCGTCCTGGTAGGCGCGTTTGTATTCCATGCCGTATTTCTCGGTGAAACCCTCCACCTGACCGTGCCCGAACATCGGCAGTCCCGGCATGGTCGCCAGCAGCGTGCAGATGGCAAAGTACTTGTCGCCCTTGCCAAACTGGCTGGCAGCGGTCTGTTCATCCAGGTTCATGAAAGCGCTGTTATAGACGCGATGCATACCCAGCGTGCGCACGAAGTAGCTTTCCATCAACCAAAAGGCCTCCGCCAGCAGCAGGGTATCGGG
>CAZDUN010000056.1:0-12638 GCA_964508615.1 uncultured Pelolinea sp.
TGTGTTAGCTAATCCACCGTATTTCCTCAAATTAAAGCATGGCCAGAAAAGGAATCAACGCGACCCTGGATAGAATTTTCAACCATAAAGTCATAGGACCCAACAGGGAAAAAACCAGGATGGATAAAACCACCAGGGTCAGCAAAAACGCCGTGCCACAGCGCGGGTGCGCCAGCGGATATTTCATCACGTTGTCGATGGTGATTTCCACTCCATCCTCGTAGGCATTGATGGTCTTGTGCTCGGCGCCGTGATAAGAGAATACGCGGGCGATTTCAGCAGAGCGGCCGATGACCCAGATGTAACCGACTAAAATCCCCAGTCGCACCAATCCCTCAACAATATTCGCGCCGAACGCAGTCATGCCCAACAAACCGGAAACCAGTTCAGCTAAAAACGCAGGCAGGATAAAGAATAAACCGACTGCCAAGGAAATGGAAATCAGCAGCGTGACTGCCAAGCCGCCGCCCTCGATCTTCTCTTCTTCATTTTCAGACTGATGGTTGGCGGAAATCGTTATGTACTTCATTCCTAAAGATAACGAGTCCCATAATATGATCAGCCCGCGTAGAAATGGAATCTTCGCCAGGCTGGTCTTGTAAATGCCGGTCAATTTTTCTTCTTCAGTGGCGATGGTCCCATCCGGTTTGCGGAAAGCGGCGACCAGGTAGCGCCTTCCGCGCATCAGGACGCCCTCGATCAAGGCTTGCCCGCCATAATGAGGCATTTTCGATTCAGCCATTCTTACTCCGCGCTCTCTTCAGCGATCCTGAAGAAAAAGTCGATCACCGTTTCAATGCCCTTTTCGAATAAATCCAGGTCGAGCCGTTCATTGGGGCTGTGGACGCGATCTTCAGGCAGACTGAAGCCGCTCATCACGCTTTCCACGCCCAGGATGTTCTGGAAATGGGTCACGATCGGAATACTGCCGCCCTCACGCTTGAAGACCGGACTCTTTCCCATCACTTTTTCAAGAGATTTGACCAGTGCGCGCGTGCCGTAGAAATCCATATCCGTTACGCAGGCGGGGTCACTGGCCAGCTGCTTCACGTCCCAGCTGACCTGATCGGGCGCATTCTGCTGCATATACTGGGTTAGTTGCTGCAATACCCTGGCGGGAGTCTGATTGGGCACCAAACGCATGGACAGCTTGGCGTAAGCCCTGGCCGGAATGACTGTTTTTGGTCCTTCCCCGGAATAGCCGCCCCAGATACCGTTGATATCCAGGGTTGGGCGGGCGCCGATGCGCTCCACATTGGTGAATCCTTTTTCACCGTACAGTGCTTTGGCGCCGGTTTGCTCGATATAGTAAGTATCCGGATTATCCAGGGCGTTCAATGCAGCACGTTCTTTTTCCTCCAGCGGATGCACGTCATCATAGAAACCAGGCAAAAGGATACGTCCGTTTTCATCTTTCATCCCGGCGATTAGCTCGCTTAAGGCTTGAATGGGGTTATAGACGACCCCGCCAAACAGGCCGGAATGAAGATCATGCGCCGGGCCGGTAATGGCAATCTCAAAATACGCCAGACCGCGCAGGCCGTAAACGATGGTGGGTTTGTCTTTGGCGACCATGCCGGCATCCAGATTGAGGACGAAATCGCTCTTGAATAATTCCTTGTGCTGTTCCAGAAAAGGCACAATGCTGGGTGAGCCGACTTCCTCGTCACCCTCGAACAAGAATTTCAGGTTGACTGGCATTTTGCTGAATGTCAATATGGATTGAATGGCGCTGAGAACAATGAGCGCCTGGCCTTTCATATCCGAAGATCCGCGCGCATACAAGAGGTTGCCTTCGATAACCGGTTCGAAAGGCGCGTGGGTCCACTCATTCAGCGGATCCGGTGGCTGCACGTCATAGTGGCCGTAAACCAGTATGGTCGGCTTACCGGGATCTGCCTGGAACAAGCTGCCATACACAACTGGATTGCGGCCGGTTTCAATGATCCTGGCGTCCTGGACGCCTAATTTGTTAAGGTGCGCCACCAGCCATTCCGCGCATTTGATCATCTCGCCTTTATAGGCAGAATCTGAAGAAATGGATTTAATCCTGAGAATATCCTTCAGATCTTCGATAAAACTTTGTTGATGCTCTTTTGAAAAGGCTTGCGCCTTATCCACGTTTGAATCCATTTTGTACTCCTGTAAAGCATATTATGTTGTGTTTGATTGAAGTTATATTGTAATGCAATCAAGCGCGCTTAATAATTCTCCTATGTTAAAATCGAAATACACAAGAGGATATGGCTATGATCATAATAAATGCGAAAATCATCACTTTCGAAGAACCGAATCGAATCATTGAAGGGGGAGCAGTTCGGATTAACGCAGCGGGCAAAATTGAAGCAGTCTTCAGCGACAGTACAGAAGCAAAACCTGTCATTAACGAGGAGGTGATCGATGCCGGCGGCCAATACCTGATGCCAGCCGGGATTTGCGCGCATACGCATTTTTATGGCGCATTTTCACGCGGTATGTACATCCCGGGTGATGCGCCTGACGCGTTTCCAACCATCCTTGAGAAATTGTGGTGGAAACTGGATAAATCACTGGACGCAGACGCCAATTACTATTCCGCCATGGTTTGCCTGTTGAACGCCATTCACAATGGCACCACCACCTTGATCGATCATCACGCCTCGCCAAACGCGATTTCCGGCAGTCTGGATATTCTGGCCAAAGCCGTCATGTCCTCCGGCATGCGGGCATCGCTGTGTTACGAATTGACTGACCGCGACGGGCAAGAGCGCTCCACCCAGGGAATCGCAGAGAATGTTCGCTTCATCAAGGAAACACAAAGCGGAAAATACGGTAGGATGATTTCCGCTTTGTTTGGTTTGCATGCCAGTTTGACGCTCGACGATGCAACCTTGAAAAAAGCCAAAGAGGCCTGCCCGCCGGGCATTGGCTTTCACATTCACGCCGCCGAGCATAGCGTGGATGAATACGACAGCCTGAAAAGAAGCGGAATGCGCGTAGTCGAGCGGCTGGATCAATTTGGCATCCTGGGGCCAAACACAATTGTGGCGCACGGCGTACATTTGGATGCGCATGAGATTTCCTTGCTGGCGCGCAGGGAAACCTGGTTGAGCCACCAGCCGCGTTCCAATATGAATAATGCGGTAGGGCTGCCGCCGATCGAATCCATGCTGAATATGGGCGTTAAAGTCTGCCTGGGGAATGACGGTTTCTCCAATTCGATGTGGGAGGAATGGAAAGCGGCCTATTTTTCGCATAAACTGCTGAACCAGGACCCGCGCCGCATGCCGGCTGATAAGATCTATCAAATGGCAATCATTAATAATCGTAACCTGGTGAAAGCTGTGTTCAATGGATTGGAAACCGGCATCATCAAAACCGGCGCGGCTGCTGATCTGATCTTGGTGGACTACAAGCCCTTTACCGAACTGACGGTCGATAATTTTCCCTGGCAGCTTGTTTTCGGGTTCGAGGATGGCATGGTGACAACGACCATTGCTGACGGTAAAGTTTTGATGCGCGATCGAAAGGTCGCGATCCTGGATGAAGCCGCTGTGATCAGCGAAGCAAAAAAGATTTCCACTTTTGTATGGAAGAAATACCACGGATCATTCTAATGATGGAGGATAATTTGGCTGAAGGAACATTTTTGGAAACCATCGCCGTCATTGGCGGCACTGGCAAAGAAGGCAAAGGACTGGCATATCGCTGGGTAAAGGCCGGCTACCCGGTCATCATCGGCTCACGCAACGCTGAAAAAGCCCAGTCGGCCGTGCAGGAATTGTCCGAAAAGCTGAACAGCGAAGAAAATTCACGCCTGAGTGGAATGGAAAATGGCGCAGCGGTGCGAAAAGCGCAAATCGCCGTTTTAACGGTGCCGTATGAATTTCACCGTTCCATACTGGAAGATCTGAAAGATGCCCTAAATGGCAAGTATTTGATCGACGTAACTGTACCGCTGGTTCCTCCGAAAGTCTCCACAGTGCAGGTGCCGCCGGAAGGCAGCGCCGCGCTGCAAGCCCAGATGATCCTGGGCGATTCAGTCGCGGTGATATCCGCTTTCCAAAACATCTCATTTGAGCTACTGCTATCTGATGAAAAAATAAACTGCGACGTGTTGGTATGCGGCAAGGATAGCGAATGCCGCCAGGTGGGCTTGAAGATGGTCAAAGCCGCCGGCCTGACCGGTTGGGATGCCGGGCCGCTGGAAAATTCGATCGTGGCGGAAGGTTTTACTTCCATCCTGATCCGGATCAATAAGCAGGCCGGAACGAAATCAGCCGGCATTCAGATCACCAACGTTCCGCGCGATTGACGCCGCTATTATGACGCTGGTTCTTAAACCTCTGAAAGGCGTGCCCTTGATCCAGCCAGGAGATGATCTCGGCCCGATTATTTATGGCGCGCTGCAAAAAAATGGCATCACCCTCAAGGATAAGGATATCTTGGTGGTAACTCAAAAGATCGTCTCAAAAGCCGAAGATCGCTACGTAAACCTGGATGACATCGCGCCTTCCAGCGCAGCGCAGCGATTGGCAGCCATCTGTGAAAAAGACCCGCGCCTAGTTGAGGTCATCCTGCGGGAAAGCCGTGAAGTCCTTCGCTGCCAAAAAGATATCCTGATCACGGAGCATGAACTGGGTTTCGTGTGCGCCAATGCCGGGGTGGACCATTCGAATGTCAGGGGAAAAGGCAACGAAACGGGTATCTGGTATTTGCTCTTACCGGAAGACCCTGATCGTTCGGCGCGTTCCATACAAACATATTTCCAAAGCCAGATGGGCGTAAACATCGGCGTGCTGATCATCGACTCGCACGGGCGCGCCTGGCGGCAAGGCATAGTGGGCATTTCAATCGGAACGGCGGGCGTGCCGGAATTGGTGGATATGCGCGGTAAAAAAGATCTGTTCGGGTACGCCCTGCGCATCACGCAGGTCGGAGCCGCCGATGAACTGGCCGCGGCTGCTTCACTGCTGATGGGGCAATCCGATGAATGCCTGCCGGTCGTGCACGTGCGCGGTTTTCCCTACCCGCTGCGAAAGTCAAAAATAAATGACGTATTGCGTCAGAAATCCAAGGATTTTTTCAGATAAATGAAAATAACGGCATTGGCTGGTGGAGTGGGCGGGGCTAAACTGGCCCAGGGGCTTTCTGAATGCATGCCGCTTGATGACCTGACCATTATTGTCAACACTGGTGATGATTTTGTGTTTTACGGGTTGTATATCTGCCCTGATTTGGACACGGTTACGTACACCCTGGCCGGCATGGCCAATCCGGTTGCCGGGTGGGGGATTCAGGGCGATACGTTCAACACTCTTGCCAGGCTGAAGGCTAACGGCAGTCCGCACTGGTTCCAGTTGGGCGACCAGGACCTGGCGACGCACATGGAGCGTACGCGCCTGCTGCAAGAAGGCAAAAGGCTTACTGAATGCGCGCAGCATTTTAATCAGATTTGGGGAATCAAGCACCCAATCTTGCCCATGTGCGATCAACCCGTGCCAACCCTTGTCGAAACGCAGGAAAGGGGGTGGCTGTCTTTCCAGGAATATTTCGTCAAGTATCATTTCGAACCAGTAGTCAAGCATATTATTTTCAAGGATATTGAAACCGCGGCACCCAGCCGAGAGGTCGTAAACGCGCTGCAGAACGCGGACGCAATTGTGTTCTGCCCCTCCAATCCGCTGGTCAGTCTGGATCCAATCCTGGCGCTGAATGGCGTGCGTGAGATATTAAAGACAAAATTCGTACTGGCCGTATCCCCCATTATCGGCGGGAAAGCCGTAAAAGGCCCATTGGCCAAGATTTACAGCGAGCTTGAAATCGCAGCAAACCCCGCGAGCGTGGCGGGGCATTATGCCGATATTCTCGATTGCATATTTCTGGATAATCAGGATGAAGATTACGGCAAAGCCATACAGCAATCAGGTATAATTTTTCAGGCAAGCGATATTCTGATGCCGGACCTGCCCAATCGTATCAGGCTGGCAGAAGAGATCATCAAATTCATAGAAAAGAATATTCACAGATAAACTTATGTCGCTTTGGGCGATTGTTCCGATAAAACCTCTGCGCCGCGGGAAATCCAGGCTTGCGTCTGTCCTCTCCGAAAAAGAGCGGGAACAATTGAATCAGACGCTGCTGACCAAAACCATCCGCTGTTTAAAGGAAATCAAGGAAATCGATGAAATCCTGATCGTGAGCTACGATCCAAGCGCGCTGACCATCAGCAGAGAATACGGCGTGCGCACCATTCAGGAAAGCCCTAACACCAATATCAACAAAGCATTGCGCAAAGGCACCATGGCGGCCTTGACTTTTAACGTTTCTTCGATCTTGATTGTGCCGGCTGACCTGCCTTTCATCGAACCTGCTGCCATCCGGGAATTATTGGGGAAAGCGCACAAATCACCAGAGATCGTGATTGCGCCAGACCGCCGCATGAACGGCACCAACGCGCTCTTTATCAACCCGGTAGGCATCCTGGATTATGACTTTGGAATGTGGTCATTTCGGAAGCATATCGAGCAGGCTGAAAGGAAAAAAATACGGATTGAAATATATAATAATGATAAGCTGTCATTTGACCTGGATATACCGGAGGATCTCGAATTATTAAAGGAATCCAAGTATCCCAAGAATGATTTTGCATTCATTGTATAAATAAAGATTTTTGGAGGATGAAATGAAAGAACGAGTTGCTTTATATCTGCAGGACGCCCATGACCTCAGAGATGGATTGGAATATGTCCGCTATGCCGAGCAGAAAGGATTTGAGGCAGTCTGGCAGGCTGAAAGCCGGCTTGTGCGCGACGCGATTGTTCCAATGGCTGCCTACGCCGCGGTTACGGAAAAGATCAAAGTTGGATCCGGCGTCATTAATAACTGGACGCGTAACATCGGGCTGCTGGCCTCTACTTTCCTAACGTTGGATGACCTGGCGCCTAACCGCATCATTTGCGGCATTGGCGCCTGGTGGGATCCTCTGGCGAAGAACGTGGGGATCACCCGCAGCAAACCGCTGTTGGCCATGAAAGAAACGGTCACCGTCATGAAACGCCTGCTGGCTATGGAACGAGTAACCTACCATGGGGAATTCGTGCACGTGGACGAGATCGAGCTGGACGTAGTACACGGAAGGCGCGAACCGCGCAACGTGCCGGTTTTCATCGGCGCGACCGGCGATATGATGATGGAAATGGCCGGAGAGATTGCTGACGGCGTGGTGATGAATTACTGCGTCGAACCGCAATACAACCACAAAGCCCTCGAACTGCTCGAAACAGGCGCCCGCAAGGGCGGACGAACGCTGGATGACATTGACCGGCCCCAGTTGGTGGTTTGCTCGGTCGATCTGGACCACGACAAGGCGATTGACACCACCCGCGAGCTGCTGACCCAATATCTGGCGCAGCAGCCGCACATTGCCAAGGCGTCCGGGGTTTCAATGGAAACCGTGGCTGAAATCCAATCCATTTTGGGATGGCCGGCCACGCACGAACAGATCCAGAAAGCCAAACACCTGGTATCGGATGACGTGGTCATGCGGGTAACCGCTTCAGGCACGCCAGACGAGGCAAGGGCAAAGGTAAGCGAATACGTCAAAAATGGCTGCACATGCCCGATCCTTTACCCGGTCGGCGGCGATGTGCACTTGTTGATCGATACGTTCGCTCAGCTTTAGATTTTTCTGCTGAAAGACAAGGAACACGAAACGTTTGAAATGAGATTACCCACCTACATCATCGGTCATATGAATCCTGACCTGGATTCCATTTCCGCCGCGATCGGTTATACCTGGCTGCTGCGGGAACGCGATGGAGCGGATGTGATTGCTGCGCGTTCGGGCGTAATCAACAAGCAGACTGCCTGGGTGCTTGAGTTTTTAGGCCTGGAGATGCCTTATCTCTTATCCGACGCCTCACCCCGTTTTGAAGTGGTCACTCACCGGCTCGATACAGCCACACCAGACCAACCGATCAGGGAGGCCTGGGCAATCGCCAGCCGCACAGGCGGCGTGGCTCCGATTGTCAATAGCGACGGCACGCCCTTTGGCATGATAACCGGCAGCAGCCTGTTCAATCTGATCAACCAGATGGCCGGCCCCAATCCGCAAAAAATCAACGCGACCATCAATGACATCCTCGATATTCCCTGCGAACAGGCGGCTGACACGACCATTGAGAAATTCAATAAATCCACCCGTATCCGCGACTTATTGAAGAAAGCCCTGCGCGAAGAAGATAATGAGTTCTGGGTAGTTGACGATAACGGGAAATACCAGGGCATTGTCCGGCAGCGCGATTTGCTGAATCCTCCCCGCATCAAACTCATCCTGGTGGACCATAACGAAGCCCAGCAATCCATCGCTTCACTGGAAGAAGCGGAACTGCTGGAAATCCTGGATCATCATCGCCTGGGGAACCCGCCCACCAACAGCCCAATCCGTTTTTCGGTCGAACCCGTTGGGAGCACATCAACGCTTGTAACAGAACGGACGATCGAGGCAGGCCTGGCGCTGCCGCCCGAGATTGCCGGGTTGCTCATGGCAGGCATCATATCCGATACACTCAACCTCATTTCACCCACCACCACCAAGCGCGATTCAGAAGCGTTGAAGAGGCTGTCGCGCTGGGCTTTTGTCAGCAATTCGCGTTTGCACGAGGAAACGCTGACAACTTTCGCGGAAAAAGTGCTTTCGGCCGGGACGGGGCTGGGCAGCCGGCCGGCAAACGAGTTCGTTACAGCCGATATATAAGTTTACTCCGCGGGCGTTTATGAATTCTCGATCTCCCAGGTGGAAGTAACGGATATTTATGAATTAAATGAACATCTGGCAGCCATAAACGAAGCGCTCAAGCAGATGCGCATCAGTAAAGGTCTTGCTTTCAGCGTTCTAATGGTTACGGATGTGGTCAGGGGTTCCAGCCGCTTGCTGCTGGACAATCCGCCCCTGATTCTGGATGATTTACCCTATCCAAAGGACTCGGATGGCACGCGGATCGCAGAAGACCTGGTTTCCCGTAAAAAGCAATTGGTGCCAGCCATCCTCAGCCTGTTGGAAGGTTGATTTCTCAGGAGGTTTTCTACATGTGGGATCGGTATTACACCGTTGGCAATCTTGAAGATGCATTGGAGATCCTGGAACGGGAAGGGGCGGCTGCCCGAATCATCGCTGGCGGGACTGACCTTGTGCTGGAATTGAAAAAGGGGCTTCATCCGGAAATCAGGGCATTGATCGATATCAATCGCGTGGAAGGTTTGGATTTTATCAAAGAGGATGGTGAAAATATTTTCATCGGCCCTGCCGCGACGCATAATCAGTGCCTGGCTTCGGACTTGCTCTTTACCCACGCGTTACCCCTGCTGAAGGCGGTGCAAACCATCGGCTCACCACAGATCCGCAACGTGGGCACAGTCATGGGCAACCTGGTCACCGCTTCGCCAGCCAACGACAGCATCACCCCTTTGATCGCGCTGGATGCCGGCTTGACGATTCGGTCACGCAAGGGTGAACGCAAGATCAAGCTGGCTGACTTTTACAAAGGCGTCCGCAAGATCGATTTGTCGCAAGATGAGATGGTAACGGATATCCACTTCAAAAAAATGGCTTCAAACCAAAGAGGCAGCTTTATTAAATACATCTTGCGGAAAACGCACGCAATTTCCATCTCCAATGCTGCCGCAATTTTGGCATTCAATGGCAATGTCATCACTGAAGCGCGCATCACCTTGGGGGCTGTCGCGCCAACCATTGTACGCGCCAAAGCCGCAGAAGAATTTCTGATCGGCAAAGAACTCACGGCAGATGTCATCCGGCAGGCGGCTAAATTGGCCGCCCGTGATGGCAGACCAATTTCAGACGTGCGGGCTTCAGAAGAATATCGCGATTACTTAATCCCGGTTTTGATAGAAAAAGCGTTGGATGAAATCCGGAACGGGCAATGGAAAGAATTCAATCGCGAGCAAGTTCTGCTGTGGGGAAATAAGAAGAGTTTCTTCAAACCAACGCTGCGCACCTTCAAGCACGACCAACATGAAACGATAAAAACCCGCATCAATGGCGTTGATTACAATTTCGATCAAGGCCAGAATTCCATCCTCTCCAACCTGGTCAGAGAACAAGCCAATCTGACCGGAACAAAAATCGGTTGCGGTGAAGGTGAGTGCGGCGCTTGCACGCTTTATATGAACGGCTTGCCGGTTTTCAGCTGCCTGATACCCGCACCGCGTGCGCACCAATGCGACCTTACCACCATCGAAGGCATCAGCGATGGCGAGCACCTGCACCCTGTTCAGCAGGCTTTTATCGATGAAGGCGCTGTGCAATGCGGCTTTTGCACGCCCGGATTTGTCATGTCAGCGGTTAAACTGCTGGAAGAAAAGCCGCATCCCAGTGAATTGGAAATCAAGCAAGGCCTTTCTGGCAATATTTGCCGTTGTACTGGCTACTACAGCATCATCAGCGCGGTTGAGAAGGCCGCCAATATTCTTGCTGAACATGAATAATGTAACGGAGCAGCCATGAACCACACGTTAATCGGTCAATCCATCCAAAGAATCGACGCGCGCGATAAAGTCACCGGACGCGCGCTTTATCCGGGCGATATCAGCAAACCGGCTCAGGTTTACATGCAGACCGTTTTCGCTGAAAAAGCGCACGCCATTGTGAAGAAAATTGACACCAGTCAGGCGGAAGCCCTGGCAGGGGTACTGATGGTGCTCACATCCAAAGACGTACCTTGCAATGAATACGGTTTGATGAAGCAAGACCAGCCGGTGCTGTGCGGCCCGGATTCAGGCATTCCATACGCAGACCGGGTGCGGTTCGTGGGCGACCAGGTAGCGCTGGTGATCGCTGAAAGCGAAGAAATCGCTGCCAAAGCCGTCAAACTGCTGCGGATTGAATATGAGGAGCTGCCGATTGTAGCCAGTGTCGAGCAAGCCATGCAGCCGGACGCAATTCTGCTGCATCCGGAATCCCCGGGCAATCAATTCTGCCATTTCCAGATCCGCTATGGCGATACCGCCAAAGGTTTCGAACAAGCGGATGTGATCATTGAGAGCGACTACGAAACACCCGCCCAGGAACATGCTTACTTGCAGCCCGAAGCGGGAATGGCCTATTATGACGATGAAGGTCTTTTAACCGTAATCGTTGGCGGCCAGTGGGTGCACGAGGACCGCGAGCAAATCGCGCACGCGCTGAAACTGCCGGAAGAAAAAATCCGCGTCATTTACCCGGCTATCGGGGGCGCTTTCGGCGGACGGGAGGATATGTCTGTTCAGATAATCCTGGCGCTGGCAGCTTTCAAATTACGCGAAGCGGGCATCGACCGCCCGGTTAGGACGGTCTGGAGCCGGCGCGAATCCATCATCGGGCACCACAAACGCCATCCATATAAGATCCATACCAAATGGGGCGCGACCAAAGCCGGCAAACTGACCGCCATGGAAGCCGATATCATTGCGGACGGCGGCGCATATATGTACACTTCCAATAAAGTGCTGGCCAACGCTACCCTGATGGTTGCTGGGCCTTATTACATCCCGAACGTAAAAATCGATTCGCAGGCAGTGGCTACCAACACCATCCCCAACGGGGCATTCAGGGGTTTTGGCGGACCGCAGGGTTGTTTCGCAGCTGAGATGCAGATGAACAAGCTGGCGGAAGCCCTGGGCATCGATCCGGTCGAATTCAGGCTGCTCAACACGTTAAAAGAAGGGCAGGAGACACCGGTGCGGTCGCCGCTGCCCAAAGGCATCAGCATCGAGCATGTTGTTCAAGCTTGCGCTCAAGCTATTGGATGGGAGCAGCGTGGTGAAGCCTGGGTAACCCCTAAAAAACCCGAACCGGATAAAGAGAATCATATCGTGCGCGGTATCGGCTTCGCGGCCGGTTTTAAAAACGTCGGCTTCTCTTACGGTTCACCTGAGAATTGCTGGGCAGGGATCACATTAATCGGCAAGGATCACATTGAAAAAGTGATCCTGAAACACGCCGGGGCGGATGTGGGGCAAGGCGCGCATTCGGCATTCGTGCAAATTGCGGCCGACGCGCTCGGCGTATCAGCGGATTTGATTGAACTGGTCGCTTCCGACACAGCTCAAACGAATAATTCCGGCAGCGCTTCCGCCTCGCGCATGACTTTCATGGGCGGAAATGCCGTCTTGGGGGCGGCAAAAGAAGCATTGGCAAAATGGGAAAATGAAGAGCGCCCGGCAGAGGCCAGCTACGTTTACCGGCCGCCGGCGACTTCGCCGCTGGATCCCGAGACGGGCGCCTGTACGCCGAATTTCTGCTATGGTTACGCCGCGGATGCCGTGCAGGTCAGCGTCAACACCCAAACCGGCAAAGTTTGGATAGAAAAAGTGGTGTGCGCGGATGATGTCGGAAAAGCCATTAACCCGCAGCAGGTGCGCGGCCAGATTGAAGGCGCGATTGTTCAGGCTGCCGGCTACACTGTCCTTGAAAATTTCATCCAGAAGAACGGAAAAGTCCTGACGGACAGCCTGGCGACTTATCTGGTGCCGACTATCATGGATATTCCGGATAAAACCGAAAGCATCATCATCGAAGATATCGACCCCATCGGCCCGGACGGCGCCCGCGTAGACGTCGAGATTCCTTACATGCCTTTCTCACCGGCAGTCCTTTC
>CAZDUN010000057.1:0-402 GCA_964508615.1 uncultured Pelolinea sp.
GCTCCGTCCCCTTGTGGGATGGCATCCAGACCTTCATCGATCATCACTGGTTCGGCAACTCCGTGCATGACCTGGCCGGCGTGTGCCATTCCCCCGCCTGGGATGAGCAGTCCCAGGGCATCAAGCTGCAGCTGCGCCCGATCGGGCCGGCCGCGCCGGTCTTGGTTGAGATGGGCAAACAGATCCTCACGCTCGAAAAGAGCTCCCGCCCGGACGTCGGTTTTTCCGCCGATATCTCTTTCTCAGCCAAGGGCAAAGACGTGCAGGAGATCCTGCGCGTCTTCAGCGTGGACCTGGTGGTGAACCCCGCGCGGGGCGGGGAGTTCATCCGCCAGATCTATCAAAAGTTCCAGAAATCAGGAAAGGAATCAACCAATATGGCCAACCCCGAAACAGAAAAAC
>CAZDUN010000057.1:416-12370 GCA_964508615.1 uncultured Pelolinea sp.
GCTGCTCGACGTGCAGGGCAAGTTCGACGAACTGGAAGGCGACGCCGAGTAAGCCCGCGCGCTGCGCGTCCAGCTGCGGGGCCAAGTCCTCGAGAGCGCCATCTCCGCGGCCAAGCTGCCCGCGCCGGTTTCTGAACGCCTGCGCAAACAATTCGCCGGCAAGCTGTTCGAGGCCGAAGAGCTGACTGCTGCGATCGAGGACTCGCGCGCCATGCTCAGCGAGCTGACCGGCGCGTCCGTGGTGCAGGGCGCGCGCATCCACTCGGTCTTCGACACGCGCGACAAGCTGCAAGCCGCGGCCGATGACCTGCTGGGAGCGCCGCGCGACAAGCAGCTGGAAGGCCTGAACGTGGCCAGGCTGTCCGGCATCCGCGAGCTGTACCTCATGCTCACCGGCGACTACGACCTGCACGGCGGCTACGACCCGCAGCGCGTCCAGCTGGCCACCACCGCCGACTTCACCGGCCTGGTGAAGAACGCTTTGAACAAGATCGTGGTCAACACCTGGGAACTGCTGGGTAAAGCCGGCTACGATTGGTGGAACCGCATCGTGCGCGTCGAGCACTTCAACTCGCTGCAGTCCATCACCGGCACGCTGGTCGGCACGGTCGGATCCCTGCCGGTCGTGGCCGAAGGCGGCAATTACACCGAACTGGTGATCGGCGACAGCCCCGAGACGGCCGACTTCGTGAAGTACGGCGGTTACATCCCGCTCACCCTCGAGCTGATCGACCGCGACGAGAGCCGCAAGCTGTCCGCTTATCCGCGCGAGCTGGCCGCCGCCGGCCTGCGCAAGATCAGTTCCCTGGTGGCTGCCATCTTCACGGCCAATGCCGGCGTCGGCCCCACCATGGCCGATAGCGGCGCCCTGTTCAACAACACCGCCGTGACGACTGCTGGCGGGCATGCCAACCTGCTGACCGCCGCTTTGAGCGCCAGCGAATGGGATGCTGTCTGCACGGCGGTCTATAACCAGCCCATGCTGATCAAGAACGCCTCCGGCGTGTATGGCAGCGGCCCCAAGATGGCCATCAACCCGCGCTTCCTGCTGGTGCCCCGCGCCCTGCAGCTGGCGGGCATGAAGATCCTCTATCCCACCCTGGAAAACGCGGCCAACATCTACAGCGAGAACATGCAGCGCGGCCAGCCGGGCGACGTGATCACGGTGCCTGAGTGGACGGATGCCAATGACTGGGCGGCGCTCTGCGACCCGCTGATCGCGCCGGCCATTTTCGTAGGCGAGCGCTTCGGCATCATGCCGGAGGTCTTCATCGCCGGCGACAACCTCAGCCCGGCCGTCTTCACCAATGACGAGCACCGCCTCAAAGTCCGCCACTTCCTGGCCTGTTGGGTGAATGACTTCCGCCCGCTTCATAAATCGAATGTGGCGTAAATCTGGTAAAGGTCTTTAGGTGATTCAGACTATTCGCAGACCGCTGCAGGAGCAGCGGGCGGAGATACTCGAGCGTCCATGGCTTCCAGCCTGGACGCGAAGAGCATGCAGACCGCTGCAGGAGCAGCGGGCGGAGATACTCGGCCATCGGTGGCTTCAAGCCGCCAAATGGCAGGGCATCCGCGCGCTTGCGCCGCCCTCCCCCCTTTCCCCCCTCGCCGCGCCCCCCGCCCCCCCCAAGGCTTCCCTCCCAATTTCCCCCACACCACAATGCGGAATACTCAAAAACGGGGGGCTGCTCAAAGGGGGGACTAAAGGGGGGATTATGGCGGCTGCCTTCGGCCTTCCTCGGGCTTGCAGCTTCGCACGGAAAAGCATCGTGCGAAGCGCTGCCCTCGTCGGCTGCGCGCGCGGATTTGTTTGGATATCCGGCAATCTTCCACATTTTTCTCCTCCTTTCTCCTACCCAGCCCCCCGGCATCTCGTAATCCCCTGCAAGCGCAGGGGACAGAGATACTCCGCCACCGATGGCATCCAGCCATCAACAGGCGGGGCAACCAACCGGGGGGATTGGGGAAAAACCTGTGAGAGATACCTCCGGATAGCTGGATTCAATCTAAAGCATGCGGTAGGTTTTTCGGAGCACGCTGCAGGTGCAGCGTGCGGAGATACTACACCGTCCGAGGCTTCCAGCCTAGAGACGGTGGGGTATATGTTCAACGTGAAAATACTCTTTATAAAGTTGATCAAACGGCGGAGCTGGCGATTTTTCCCTTACCGAAAACTTGTTCTATATTGCTGTTAAGCGTATATATGGAAAGAGCCATTTTCACAGGGTAAAAACCGTTCAAATTGGAAAAAAAGTAATAAGTATCGGATTCGAATAAAAAAAACAATTCTGATTATTCCTAATAGGCAAAGAAAGGATTCTGGAATGAATACACAAACATATAACAAATTTTTGGCCATCTTCAAATCCCGCAAGTTCTGGGCGTGCTTTCTGGCCGTCCTGGCGGCGGTGGGTTCCTGCCTGTATGGCGAGATCACAGTCTGGCAGATGCTGCAGGCGATCGTAGCCGCGGCCGCGGCTTACGCCACTGGCGTGGCCATCGAAGACGCCGGTTCCAACATCAGCGGCACCAGGTTGAGTTAATCCATGGCCGAAAAATCATTGCAGCCCTCTGCAGGAGCAGAGGGCGTAAATCCTCGAGCGCTCAAGGCTTCCAGCCTTGACGCGAAGAGGAAATCGACAGTGGATGAAAAGCTGATTAAAAAGCTTTTCAATCTCAGCCCGCTGGATTGGGCTCGTTATCCGGATGGCCGCCTGGTCTTCATCGCGCCCAACGGAGCCAAGTTTTCCTGCACCGATGAGGATCTGAAAGCGTTGTCCGCCTCAGCCGCGAAGAGCACGCAGCCCGCTGCAGGAGCAGAGAGCGGAGATCCTCCGCCGGCAGAATAGGAGTAAGAACGCCCTCTCCCGACACTTCGAAGAACTCAGTGATCGGGAGAGGGCATGCGTGAATCTATGTCCATCGTGGCTAAGAGAAAAAGAGCTGGAGCAACAAAAATCCGGATATCCAGGTCCATCTGTGTGTATCAACCATAAAAAGATTATCTGTGTTTATCAGTGTCCATCTGTGGTTAAGAGAAAAAGAGCTGGAGCAACAAAAATCCGAATATCCTGGTCCTCTGTGTGTATCAACCATAAAAAAAGCTTTACCGTGTTTATCTGTGGATAAAAAAAGAGAGTGAAAAAACCATGGCCAACTTAGCCGCATATCGCACCCGCCTGTCCAACTCGCTCAATGACACCACCACCAAGTACTCCAACGACGTGCTCGATGAAGCCCTGCGCAAGGTGCTCAACGAATACACGCGCGCCTTCCCTGACATCAACACCCGGGAGATCTCCCTGCCATCCGCCGGCCGGGTTCAAAGCCTGGGCGAATGCCCCGGACTGATCAGCGTCCTGCAGCTGGTGCACCCCTACGACGCCAGCCTCACAGATCCTTTCACGCGCGAGCGCGAGGACTTCTATATCGTCTGGCAGGCTGGCGTCCCCTGCGCCTACTTCACCGGCCCCGATATCCCCTTGGCCGGCGAGCTGCTCTACGTGAAATACGCCGGCCGGCAGACTATCCAGGACCTCGACGGCGCGGCAGCCACCAGCGTGCGCGCCGATCACGAGGACCTGCTCGTGGTCGGTGCGTCCGGACAGGCCGCCATGATCCGCGCCTCCGGCCTGAACGAAGCCTGGGGCGTGAAATCCGGAGAGATGAGCCAGTTGATGGTGTGGGGCAGCGACCAGTACGCCCGCTTCGTGCAATCCCTGGCCGAAATCCGCACCGAGCTGGCCGTCAATATCTTTCCGGACGCGCGCTGGAACCTGGATGAATGGGATAAGGGATAGATGGGCAACTGGGAAGACCTGCAAGTCAAATATATGTGGATGACGCGCGGCGAGAACTGCCCGATCTGCGACGCCATGGCCGGCCGCGTGTACACCTACGACACCTGGATCTCCGCCGGCATCACACCCGGCTTTCACCTGGGCTGCAACTGCTACCTCAAGAAAATGGCCGAGAGCGTGCCGCTCTCTTCGATGGACGTGTTCGGTTCCGATTTCGATATCATGCTGGATAACCACTACTTTTTATCGTTGAACTTCAACGTCGGTTGGCTGCCCTATAACCGCTACCTGACCGGGCAAATCCAGCAGTCGCAAATGGAGAGCGGCTCCTCGATCGGAGAAGCCATCAAGGCCCTGACGCAGAACAAGAAATCCGGGGCGTTCAATTCGTCCTTGTACTCCGTGTGGAGCCAGTTCTTTTCCTGGCGGGTCTTCAGGACGCTCAAACTCAATCAGAGCATCGATGGAACCTGGTCATCCAGCCTCACCCCCCAGGCGGTCACGCCCAAGGCGCTCTACCCGGGCCAGACCTATCGCTACACTTACCTGCAGCTCAAACACTTGGGAATTCAATAATGGCTGCCATCGGAACAGACTGCGATATCATCCTGGTACATCCGGACGTGAATGGCGGGGACCCCTATGGATTTGTTTTAGCCCCCGATGCTTCGAACAAAGGATCCTCGGTATCGGTGCAGCGGGAACTGGACGAGGAAGGCGAGATCCAGATCTATATCTTCTTCACCATCCTGCTGGCTGACCAGTTGAAGAATCCGGACGGATCCATGCACAGCGCGGGCAGGTCAGCCATGTACAGCATGCTGCTGGACTACCTGGCGCAGGAGGAGAATCTCTCGATCGGCACGCCCATGGGCACCTGGTTGGGCATCGGGCCGCTGGGCCATTCGGCCACCGAACTGCACCTCATCGATGGCAGCTATATCTCCTGCAAGCTGACCAACATCAGCGCCTACCACCCGCCGATCGATTCGGAGCTCTTTTTCGGGTCCAAATGGCAGGCCGACACCCCTGCCGAGGATGCCCTCACCTGGGACACGTCCATCTGGAAATAAGCTCGATGTGTTTTTGCGAGCCCCGCAGGGGCGTGGCAATCTCGGCCGGCCGCTGAGCCAGTCGAAGCGCCGGCCGCTGAGCCAGTCGAAGCGCCGGGAGAGGGTCAGGGGTGAGGGCTTTAGAAACCATCTGTGTGAATCTGTACACAAAATGCTTTTCTGTATTCATCAGTGTTGATCTGTGGTTAAAAAAATTGAGAAATGACATCAACGATCTGTGTGCATCAGTGGAAAAAAATAGAACAAAAGGACAATAACATGATCGAAGGAACTTTCAATCGCACCAACAAGACACTCACCTGGAACGGCGTCACCTACCAGCTCAAAGGCATGATCGACGTGCAGGGCAAGACCGTGGACGTGATCAACGCCCAGGCCGAGCAAATCTACAACGAGCTGGGCCGGCCTGCGTTGATCTACACCAACAAGGGCTTATGGGACGGCCTGGAGGATAAGTCCGGCCTGAAGGACAATATCGCCGCCAAGACCGACCTGTTCCTGGCCTGGTTCGGCACGGTGCAGCCCGAGTACGGCAAGAACAACAGCGTTCTGCCGGTTGGCTGGTCCAACTTCGTGCTGTGGAATGACCAGGACAGCCATTACAAGCTGATCAAGGACGGCGGCGAAGCACTGGCCACCCTGCTGGAATACTGCGAAGTGGCCGCTGATGATGGCAGCGGGGACGATCCCGGTTCCGGTGATGGTTCCGGATCCGGCAGCACCACCGCCTCCTCGACCATCATCCACATGGTCTGCCCCAAATGCGGAGAGCAGATCTTCTAAACTATGATAATCCGCTCGTCGAAGCGCTCTGCATGAGCAGAGCGCGGAGATACTCTGCCGTTCGAGGCTTCCAGCCGAGTAACGGCAGGGTACTTGTGGTGACCATCCGCGCGGCCGGAGATTCTTATTCCTTTGGCCAAGGGCGCAGAACGCAGGAATTAATCCGCGCGCTGTCTTCGCTGCGCCGTTGCCTTCGCGTCCCCCGCCTCACCGCAGAAAAAAAAGAACAGCGGTTCGGCGTCCCCGCGCTCAGGCTTAGGCTTGCAGCTCAACAACGCGCTGAAAGGTTTCTGCTTGTTTCTATTTCGGCGCTCCAAAAGGCACGCGAACAAGGCCGCTTAAAGATCGCCGCGGGATGGTATTGCTCATGATGGTACGATTCGCACTCCAACCCGCGGCTGCGGCCATCTTCGCTAAAAACATGCCCTTTGTCGCGCCTATGATCAAGTTCAATATTCGGGATGGCGTCGCCCGGCGTCCTTCCCCCTGGTGTGCGCTAAGCCAAGTTATCGAAAGCTTGAAAACCACAATCTTTCGATCAACTTATGTCTTAGCGCAACCAGGGGGGCGGCGTCTCCCAGCTTAAATAGTCTCACGAGGTGATTTATGTCCTATCCATCCAGCTCCCCAGTGTCCGCCGGCGACGCCACCCTGGCAAGTCATTACAATAACCTGCGTTCTGACGCCCTTTTTCTCGGCCAATCCGGCGTCGATGCGGTTTCCCTGGCCGCGCTGCTCGAAAGGTACGAGAGCCGCCTCACCATCGAGCGCCTGAGCACCAACCAGGTGCGCGTGGCGGCCTCTGCCAGCGCACCGGTCTCGCTCATGGTCGCCGGCTACATGGTGCAGGCGGTCGCCAACGTCGATCTGGCCGTCGAGAACGCGCCCTCTGGCACCGAGAACACCTATTACATCTTCGCCAATCGCGCGGATGGTTCCACCAGCTTTACGCTCAGCGTGTCCACGTCCTCCACCGAGGGCGCCAACCAGCGCCGCATCGGACGCTTTTATTGGGATGGCGCGAAAATCGAGAAAGACAGCCTGCGCACCGAACTGGCGGTCAGCCTCAAAAACCTGCTCTACTACGTCGAGCCGCAGATCTGCGAGGGGCGCCTGACGCTTTCCACCGGCGTGAGCGTTTCGGCTGTGGACGTTTCCAGCTCCGGGGTGGTCTTTTTCACGCCCCACACCGGCAACCGCATTGCGCTGTACGTCCCGAACTACGGCTGGAGGTTGTACACCTTCAGCGAGTTGAGCCTGGATCTCTCCGCTGTGGCAGCCGACATCAACCTGGATATCTGGATTTACGATAATGCCGGCGTGCTCACGCTGGCCTGTACGCCCTGGAGCAACGACACGCTGCGCGCCACCGCCATCGTGCGCCAGGACGGCATCTACTGCAAGGCCGGCGCGCTCAACTACCGCTACCTGGGCACGCTGCGCACCTCCGCGGCAGGCGTCACTTGCGACACAGCCGAGAAGCGCTTCGTCTGGAATTATTACAACCGCGTGTCCCAGCGGCTGTACCGCCATGACCCGACTTCATCCTGGACCTATTCGACCATTGCCTGGCGCGCCTGGAACAATTCCACCAGCAACCGGCTGCAGTTCGTGATCGGGGTCAACGAGGTGCAGGTCAACCTGTCCTTCATGGCGGGAACTTTTAATAATTCATCCATCATCCGCACGGTGGGTATCGGGCTGGATTCCGTAATCCTGCCCTCTTCGAATTCGGTCTGGGCAATGAATTCCGTGGTGGAATGGTCAGAGTGCCACGCGGTTTACAATGGCTACCCGGGCTTGGGTTTTCACTACCTTCAGCTGCTTGAAATCGGCTACACTTCCCCCGCGGTGACCTACTACGGTTCGTACACGTGGCAAAGCGTCGAAATCGCCCACTCCGGCGCCATCGGCTCTTTGATGGGGTAAGGCATGGGTCTATTGCAGGGCTCGTCGAAGCATTCTGCAAGAGCAGAGTGCGGAGATACCCCGACATCGGCGGCTTCCAGCCGACAGCCGGCGGGGTGCGAAGACAACGGAAATGATTGTCATCCTGACGACCGAAGGGAGGAAGGATCTCGGCCGAAATTAAAGCAGGCGTCAGGCGTCATAAAGCCGAGATTGCCGCGCCTTGCTTCGCAAGGCTCGCAATGACAATCGTAATGCTGGATGACCATCTGTGGATATCAAACAAAAAAGCTTTTTTGCTTTTATCAGTGTGTATCTGTGGTTAATTCATTATCAGAAAGGACTTTACTATGGCTACAATCGCCGTTAATCCCAATAAACTGCATCAGGAGCTCCTCGATGCCTGCCTTCCGGTCGTCAGCGTATCTTCCGATGGCCGCGTGGATTATTCCCGCGATCTTACGAAAACCGAGCAGACCACCGCGGCCGGTGTGATCGCCGCTCACAGCTCAGCCCTCACCACCGAAGAGGCCCGCATCCAGGCTTACTTCGAAAACGGGATCACCATCCAAGGCATGCTCTTTGCCCTCTGGAATAAGGTCATGAATTCCGATTCCACTGCCGCGGATGAGATCCAGGCAGTGATGAACGCCATTAACTCTACGATTAACTAAAACGGATTTTATTCCCACTCGATGGTGGCCGGCGGCTTGGAAGTCAGGTCATACACCACACGGTTGACGCCCTTGACTTCGTTGACAATGCGGCTGGAAACACGCGCCAGCAGATCATAGGGCAGGCGCACCCAATCGGCGGTCATGAAGTCCTGGCTGCTGACCGCGCGCAGCACGACCGTCTCCTGGTAGGTGCGCTGGTCGCCCATCACACCCACCGAGTGCACCGGCAGCAGCGCCGCGAAGGCCTGCGCGATGCCGCTTTCGCCCCCGCCCGGCTGCTCCAGCAGCCCGGCCGCGCGCAGCTCGCAGGTGAAGATGTCGTCCGCCGCGCGCAGGGAATCCAGGCGCTCGGCCGTCACCTCGCCCAGGCAGCGCACCGCCAGCCCTGGGCCAGGGAAGGGCTGGCGCCAGATCAGCTCATCGGGTAACGCCAGCGCCGCGCCGATGCGGCGCACCTCATCTTTGAATAAATAGCGCAGCGGCTCGACCAAAGCGAACTGCATATCCTTGGGCAGACCGCCCACGTTGTGATGCGACTTGATCACCTGCGCGGCCGAACGCTCCGGCGCGCGCGATTCGATGATATCGGGGTAAATGGTGCCCTGCATCAGGAAAGCGATGCCGTCCTGCTGGCGGGCGAAAGCTTCGAACTTGCGGATGAAGGTCTCGCCGATGGCGCGCCGCTTGGCTTCCGGCTCAGTCACGCCGCGCAGCGCTACCAGAAAATCGGCGGAAGCATCCAACACGTGCAGGCTGCCGCTTAGTTGGGGCTGCAGGGCCGCTTCAACCGATGCGCGTTCGCCCTGGCGCAGCAAGCCATTATCCACGAACAGCGCGCACAATTGGCCGCCCACTGCGCGGTGCAGCAGGGCGGCTGCCACGCTGGAATCCACGCCGCCGCTGACCGCCGCCAGCACGCGCGCGCCGCCCACCTGCGCGCGAATGGAAGCAACTGACTGCTCGATGATGCGCGCGGGAGTCCAGTTTTGGGCTGCGCCGCAAATAGAAACCACGAAGTTGTGCAGGATATCACTGCCGCGCGGGGTGTGGTGTACTTCAGGATGGAATTGGATGCCATAAACGCGCCGCTTTGGGTCGCCCATGACCGCCAGGGGGCTGTTGGCGCTGCCGCCCAGCAAGCTGAAACCGGGCGGGAGCTGTTCCACGCGATCGCCGTGCGACATCCACACACTGTAAGCGCCCTTTGACATGAACGGGGTTTCCAGATCCACCGCCACCTGCGCATGGCCGTACTCGCGCCGGCCGCCGGGAGCCACCTTCCCACCCAGGGCATAGGTGAGCAGCTGCATGCCATAGCAAATACCCAGCACCGGTAGGCCGGAGGCCAGCACGTAATCCGGCAGGCTGGGCGCGCCGGCGGCATAGACCGAGTTCGGCCCGCCCGAAAGGATGAAACCTTTAGGCTGCAAGGCCAAGATCTCTTCCGGCGGGGTGTCCCAGTGAAACAACTCGCAATATACCTGCAGTTCGCGCACGCGGCGCGCGATCAACTGGGCATACTGCGACCCATAATCCAGCACGATAATGGTATCTGACATAAATCCAATTATGGCATCAGGCGCGCCGGCTGGCAAGTGATTGGGAGAAATGAGATGTCATCCTGAGTTCCGAAAGGACGAAGGATCACAGCCTGTACTCTAACCGAGATGCTTCGCTTCCGCTCAGCATGACAAATAACAGACATCCTGGGGGAGCTCTTGTCCTAAGCACCTGTCCTCAGCGCAGCGTGGGGTGTCGAAAGACAGTGACCGTGAGGATCTTGGCCAGTAATGAGATAACGCATGAATAAAAATCAAACTGAGATTCCCTCCTAAGGGAGGGCTTCGCGATCACTTCGTTCGAAATGACACTGGATAAAGGCTATCTGTGTGCATCAATCATAAAAATGCTTCACTGTGTTTATCTGTGTCCATCTGTGGTTAAAATCGAGATTGCTTCGCCTTGCTCATGCAAGGCTCGCAATGACAAATTACTTTATGTTGTCATCCTAAGGGAGCGCTTGTCCTGAGCGCTCCCCCGGGAGAGCATCTCGGCTTAATTGTCAAGCTTCCTCCTGCGCTTGGTTCTGTCGGATTGACAAGCATTCGCCATAATTGATCGGGTCATTTGACAGCCGCCATAAGAAAAAACTATAATTCCAAGGGTTATACTAAGGAAATGATGATGAAGCATACCAACCGGTTTTTACTTGGCCTGCTCGGCTTGATGCTGATCTTTCTGGCCGCCTGCGGAGGCTCGAACGCGAGTGAAGCGACCAGGACGCCACATCCCAGCCTGGCCGAATCCGTTATGATGACCCTCACGGCCAACGGCATGTCCGCGGCCGGCGGCGCGCCTGAAAGCACCCCCGCGCCATCCTCGTCAGGCGGTATTACCTGTGACCTGCCCGGGGCGAGCGGCAAAGATTGGCCGGTCAGGGTTTGCGAGCGTTTCGCCGACAATGCCGGCGGCTGGACGGTGGAGAGCCAGGATAACCCCTACGCGCGCTACAGCATCGACATAAAAGATGGCGCGTACGCGCTGGAATACGCAGCCAAGGGTTTCGCCGGTTATCAGCGCAACGCGCTGACCTGGTTCGACCTGGCCTCCGCGCAGGATTTCGCCCTGGCAGTCACTGGCCGGATCAACAGCGACTTTCAAAATTGCAGTTGGGGCGTGGCTTTCCGCGCGGATGAGGACAGCTTTTTCCTCTTTTCCATTTATAACGACAATACCTATGCCTTCGAGATCTACGAGGACGGCAACTGGATTCCCCTGATCACGCAAAGGCCATACGACGGGCTGCGCCTGGGTGAATCCAACCGGCTGGAGATCACGGCGGAGGGTGGAGACTTTTCTTTCTATATCAATGACGAGCTGGTCAACAGTTTCAGCGGTGGGTTGCTGCGGGAAAACGGCATTCAATTGGTGGTCAGCGCCAAGGAAGGCGTCAGCGCCGATTTTACTTTCGATGACCTGCTCCTGCAGGTTAAGCCCTAATCCAAAACAATCCTTATTTCAAATCGACAAACCCCCATCCATAGACCGGATGGGGGTTTTTGCGCCAGCGGTGGAGCTTGACATCTATAGAATTCCTGTTCTATAATAGAACATAATTACTATTATCATGGAGGATGAGATGAACCTGACCACCACTCAACGCCTGAGCCGCATGTCCGGCAAATTGCTAGCCAATCTGCGCGAGAGATCGATCAACGCCTATACCCTGGTCATGCTGGCTGCCCTGATTGCCTTTGAATGCTTCAATTTCAGCACCACCGATTTTGCGCTGCGGGGTATGTTCGGGGAGATGGGTATGGGTGCGCTGCGCTGGTCCACCATCCTGGCGCTGGCCTTCTGCGGCATGGACCTGGCTGGCATCGTCAAACTGCTGGCCACACCCAAAAACGACAGCAACCGCGCAGGCTGGTACTTGCTGGGCGCCTGGGTGGTGGCTGCCAGCATGAACGCCGGTTTGACCTGGTGGGGCGTCAGTGTGGCGATTTACAACCAGCCGGCAGACAGCATGCTAGTGCTGGATCCCATCACTTTCGTCACGGCCATCCCCTTGCTGGTTTCATTCGGCGTGTGGCTGATCAGTATCCTGATCATCGGCGCGCTGGTTTTCTCTTTCAATTCAGGAAGAGATGAAAGGTCTGAAAAAAACGCCCAGGCTCCCAAACGCGCATTCGGATTCAGCGAGCAACGCC
>CAZDUN010000058.1:0-12130 GCA_964508615.1 uncultured Pelolinea sp.
ATGGCATTCAACCCTTTGCCCTGCAGCCCGCGCCAATCAATGGTTCAGGCTTGTCGCTGATGCTCTTAAGGAATACCACCACGCTGCCCTATCGAAACTTGGATGAGCTGTGGCAGTTGGCAAGAGATATCAAGGTCAGTTCCTCCGGCAAAAAAACATACACCTACATTTATTGGGGCGAACTGGATACGCTTTCGCACCTGGCCGGGCCGCGCGACGAGCAGCTGATCCAAAAATGGAATGATTTCTCACGCCGGTTGGCTGATTTTGCGTTGAGAATTAAGGCCGGGAAAAAAGCGGACACATTGCTGTTGCTGACTGCCGATCACGGTCAGATCGCCACCGAGATACGCGCGGATTACGACCTGCGCAGCCACCCCGCGCTGGTCAGCCACCTGGTCATGCTGCCCAGCGGCGAAGGCCGCCTGCCCTTCCTGTTCGTCAAACCCGGCCGTGCCGGGGCTGTGCGGGATTACCTGGCCGGTCACTGGCAGGGCCAATTCCGCATGCTCCCCTCCGCGAAAGTGCTGGCTGCGGGTTTGCTGGGCAATTGCGCGCCGTACACCGGCACGGTCGAACGCCTGGGGCAATACGTGGTGTTTCCCAAGAACAACGCTTATTGGTGGTGGGTGAACAAGGAAAACCGCCTGGCCGGCCGGCATGGCGGCCTCTCAACAGAAGAAATGCTGGTACCGTTCTTCGCCATGGAAATCTAGGCTGATCCAGCCAGGCTGCCGCTCACGTTTTGGCTTCTTCCGAAGAATAACCATATCAATGCTTTATTATATAAAGCCCTTTTATATTCTACTTTATATATTATTAGTTTTTTAATATATTAGCTTATATTTTATGTTCTTTATGGTATAATTCTTTATTATTTACACAGGATAACGCATGATGGACCAAATCGACAAGAAGATTCTCGAGTTTTTGCAGGAACACAGCCGCGCGACCTCTTCGGAGATCAGCAAGCGCGTCGATCTGTCTCTGCCGGCAGTCTCTGACCGAATCCGCAAGCTGGAAGAGAACGGCATCATCGAGCGCTACACTGTCAGGATCAACCGGGCTGCCTGCGGATTCTATCTAACGGCGCTGGTCTTTGTGTCACTGGGCAACACCGGGCACATTGAGGATTTCCGCAAGGCAGTCGTGGCCTTTCCGCAGGTGATCGAATGCCACCACCTGGCGGGCGATTACGATTACCTGTTAAAGGTGCTGGTAACCGGCACAGACGAGCTGGAGCGCTTCCTCAGCCGCCAGTTGAAAAGCATCGCAGGCGTGACCAAAACCAACACGCAAATCGTGCTTTCCACCTTAAAAGAAGAACTCAACCGCCAGGTGCCGCGTTGATGCTCGCCAAGGGTTTCCGTTTCGGGATGCTGCTGCAAATCGCGGTAGGCCCGGTCTGCCTGATGGTGCTGCAGACTGCCATCAGCGCCGGCTTTGGCACGGCCGAATTCGGCGTTCTCGCGGTGACACTGGTGGACGCGCTGTTCATCTGCGCTGCCACCCTGGGCATTGGCGCGCTGTTCAAGCGCTTCCCCAGGTCGCGCGAGATCCTGAAATACTTCGGCGCCGCGGTGCTGGCGATTTTCGGGCTCAGCAGCATTCTGGGCGCACTGGGGATCGGCCTGCTGCCCAGCCTGAATGGCATCATCCAAAGCAGCGGCCGCAGCTTCTTTCTCAGCATGCTGCTGCTGACCATGTCCAATCCGCTCACCATCCTGTTTTGGGCAGGGGTCTTTTCCAGCAAACTGGCGCAGGAAAACCTGCAACAGGCGCAAATTCGCGCTTTCGGCGCCGGGGCAGTGCTTTCCACGCTCGCTTTCCTGACCCTGGTGGCTTTCGCCGGCAGCCTGATGCACGCCCGCATTGACGCTGAAATCACCCGCTGGTTGAATATAATAGTCGGCCTGGTTTTGATCGCTTTCGGCATGCGCACTGCCCTGGCCAGGAACCAGGCTGGGGACTGATCAATCACCTGAATTGAATACAGAGCGCGCTGTCATGTGGACAGCGCGCTCTGTTATTATTTTCACTGCATCAGCAGGGATTTCGCTATTTGGCTTTGACTTTGGCTTTGCGGTTGACCAACACCAGCCAGAACGCACCGGTGCCGATCAGCGTGGCGGCCAACCCGGCCAGCCAGCCAACGATGGGGATGGCGCGGATGAGCACAAACAGGAACACGCCCACCAGCAGATTCAGCCAAACCTTTTCCTCGGTCTGCTTGAAGAGCACTTTCATCAGCCATTCGCCCAGCATGTATGCGGCGATCAGCTTGCTCACGGTGAAGACTGCGAAGAAGAACAGCAGCACCGCCAGACATAGCGTCGTGCCGATCAACCCAAACCAGACGAACAGCAAGCTGCCCAGGCTGAGGAAACCAACCAGGACGCCGACCATCACGAAGGCCAACGGGACGATGAACATGGCCAGCACGCCCACCGCGATGATCACGAAGCCCCAACCCATGGCTTTCATGGGTTCTTTGTAAGCCGCGGCAACCAGTTTCTTGAATGGTTTCTGCAGCAGCCAGAGGGCCAATGCGCCCAGGACGAACAGGCGGATGAATGAGCGCACCACGTTCAACGCGGTGCTCCAGGCCAGGCGGCTGGTGAAATCCTTCTGGAAAGGCTTCACTTCGCCGGGCATGGGTTGGGGCTTTCCATCCGTGTACGGTACGGGGGTTTGGTAGATCACGGTACCGGCAGCGGCGGAAGCCAATTCGCTGGATTCATCCACCGAGCTGGTGAGGGTCACCTTGCCGCCAATCACAGCTGAATCGGCAATCATCAAACCCGGCTGCTGGACTTTTTCCACGTAGCGGCTGATCCAGGGGTTGTAACCCATGAATTCAGCCGATTGGGCGGATTCATCCACATCACCAAGGTCGATGACGGCATCGCGTCCGACCGTGCCGTTCAGGGTCAGCGCAGCCGCGCCCAGTTTCAGGTCGCGTTCCACCGTTCCTGAAAGCTCAGCCTGGTAAGCGCCGGCGTACAGGTCGCGCGTGACTTTGGAGTCAGCGCCGGTCGTCAGGCTGAAGCCGCCGTAGAACAGGTTGCGGCCGATGCTGGCGTCCGTTTTCATCGCGGAGGATCCGCCGAAGACGGAACCGGTAACATTGCCATCCACAATGATCTCCGCCGCGCCAGTGAACAGGTTGCCGTTGATCACAGCACCCTTGCTGACCACGACGGTCTCGCCCATCAACACCGCGTCGCCGTTCACTGTGCCGTTGACCGTTACGGTCGCTCCGGAAGCGAACAGGATGCCGTTGATCGTACCGTCGATGACTACATTTTCACCGGAGATGAAAACATCATCATCGATGGTCTGGGATGCCGGGATTGTTTGCCCGCTGGGGAATTCCGCCGCGCTGACGCTGCCGAAGACTCCCAAAACCAGCAGGGCAGCCAGGCTGAGCGAAATCGCCCAAATTTTGTTCTTCTTTATATAATCAATCATTTCTTTCTCCTTTTTCGTAGAACACCACTTCATATACGTATAAATAAAAAAAATGGTTGCGCAGCGCAACCATTCACCGGTTTCTTCCACGGGAATTTACTTGGAGACTTCTCTCAGCACCATCACCAGCGTACCCACCAGG
Organism: uncultured Pelolinea sp.; assembly: GCA_964508615.1. GTDB lineage: Bacteria > Chloroflexota > Anaerolineae > Anaerolineales > Anaerolineaceae > Pelolinea. The sequence continues at coordinate 3,614 of CAZDUN010000058.1, forward strand.
ATGGCGAACAAGATGATCAGCGCGCCGACCAGGATGCCATTGGTTTGCTCCGCGCTGCTGATCCATTCAACCGGCAGCGGGGTCGGAGTGCCCGGCAGGACGGCCGGCGTGGGTGTGGTGCCCAGCTTGGCCAGGCGCGCGGCAGCAAAATGCTCCGACATGGCCTCGCTCCACACCACGATGATGATGAAAGCCATAATGACCGTAACGAAGATGAGGTTTTGAAAGTTCACCCAATCCGGGAAGATCTTGCGGATTTTTTTACGCAGCGCGAGATATTTTTCTTGCAGGCTCATTCGACGACCTCCAGGCTTTGCGCTGCTTTTTGCGCGCTGTCTTCCGGCTGGCTTTGCCCCGAAAGGACCTCCTGCACAGCGGTGCGGATGCCATTATTGAATGCCGAAATCTGGTCGGGGTTGGGGCGCAGTTGGGCAGTATTCAAAATACTGGCGAGCGTATCCTGCGTCGCCGGGTTTTCCCAGGCTGTGATGGAGGACGGCCTGACCGGCAGGTATCCAGAAACGGACGCCCAGTTCTTTAAAAACCCCGGCTCGACCAGGTGCTCCATCAACAGGCTGGCATACTTCTTTTCTACCGGATCCTGCGCTACCAGACACCAAGCCCAGCCTTTGGCCAGCGTAAAAGAGGATTCTCCCAACACCGGCAATTGCGCCAGTTTCAGATCGGCGCTGTTTTGCAGCTGGCGGCTGGCCCAGGTGATGATGCCCTCGGCGGTCGAGTTTTGAAAAGTCTCCCAGGCTTGATCGTCGCTCTGCAATTCAAGCAGCGCGGCGGAAAACAACCCCGAATTTAATCCGGTCTGATAGATTTGCAGTGTTTGTGTCAGCATTTCGACATCGATGAAGGCCTGTCCCTGCGGGTCTTGCAGGGCGCCTCCGGCGGAAAGGTATATGGCCAGGGTGGTCAGGATAGTCTGCTCGGCTGCGGGGAAGATCAATTGGTTGACCTGCGCGTTCACTTGCGCCCAGCTTGGCTGAACATCCGGCAAAGCCGTGTTGCGGTAAACCAGGCCAAGGGCATCCGCGGCGAAAGGCAAACCGTAAGCCGTACCCTGGACAATGCCCATGGACTGCGCGAAACCATACCAGTCGCTTTCGTCGATCTTGGATGACACCTCTTCAATCGGCTGCAGCAATCCTTTCAATGCGGCTGCTTCCAGGTCGCCCCGCGCCAGCAGCACCAGGTCCGGCAGCGCATCGACCGCCACCTGGCTGGCAAAATCCAGCGTGTCCAACATGCTGCCGGCTCCGCTGGCGGCTTTCACGCGCACATCCAGGCTGACCTCAGGATTCTGTACAGTGAAGGATTTTAACTGTTCCGCCAGCAGCCGGGAGGCTTCGCTATCCTCATTGGGATTGAATTGCGGCGGCACCCAAAGCACCAGGTGGATATTTTCGGGAGCCGGCGTGGCAGTCGCTTGGGGTGTAAGCGTAATTTCCGGGTCGAGTTGCGCGGGGGTTGGGGTACCATTGGCGAGCGTTTTGGTTTCAGCGAACGCCTGGTCGATGTAGTTCAACCCCTGGCAGCCTGCCAGGGAAACAAAAGCGAATATCAATCCTGCGATGATCAGCCGGTAAACCTGCTTGAAGCTAACATTTTTTGGGTTCAACATTTTGCAATTCTTTATTCTACCAACAATCCATCCCCCATCCCAAGATCAGGCGAGGAAATAGGAGAATAACCAGAGATTTTTATTCAGTCGGCTGCGGGGATGCATCGGTCGAGGTCGGGGAGGGGCTGGGCAATTCCGTCGGGATGTCAGTCTCGGTCGCGGTGGGCACAGGCGTCTCGCTGGCGGTCGGCTGCGGTGAAGCGGTGGGCGTGAGCGAGGGGGTGAGCGTGCGCGTCGGCGTCAGCGTGGGTGGGAGCGCATAGGTGGTGGTGGGCGTAAAAGTAGCCGTGCGGGTGGGTGTCAGCGTGGGGCTTTGCGAAGCAGCCGGCAAGGTAAAGGTGGCGGTCACGCCGGTAACCGTCAGGCTGAGGGTTTCGGTGGGGGTTGGGCTGCCTTCCCTGGCTGTGATGTCCGAAATTTTCAGCAAGGCCAGCCCCAGGCAGTAGCAGGGTATGCTGGCGGCGATGATGCCCAGCAGGATCAGGCGCGTGCGTTCCATCTTTTTTAATTTATCCAGCATCCCGGCCTCCTTCCCTACAATTCGCCTTTCTTCAATTCATTGCTGGCCTGGCGCACAGCCATATACAGATGTTCGGCTTTCAGCTCGCTGATCGAAAGGCAGGGCGCGTTCAAATGGTTGGCCAACTCCAGCGCCAGGCCTTGATCATAAGTGGCGGATTCCATGTTGATCACGATACTGGGGATATCGTCCTTGGCGATCTCGTCCGCGACCATGTGCGATTCCTCCAGCGGGGCGAAATTGCCCATCGGCACGTTGCCCGCCCCGTCAGTCAACACGATCAGCAGGGGCATCACGTCCGGGTGCAGCATGTTCTCGCGCTCCAGGATGTCATGCGCCAGCTGCAGGCCGGCCGAGAGCGGGGTCTTGCCGCCCACCGGGATGCTGCTCAAAGCGCGTTGCGCCAACTGCACCGAGTTGGTCGGTGGCATGACCAGCGTGGCGCGGTCTTTCTGGAAAACGATCAAACCGACCCGGTCGCGGCGCTGGTAGGCGTCCGTCAGCAGCGACATGATGGCGCCCTTGGTGGCGCTCATGCGTTCGGCCACCGCCATCGACCAGGAAGCGTCCACCACGAACAGGATCAGGTTGGCGGCGCGCCGCACGCGCACCTTGCGCATGTAGTCGCTCTTGCGCACGTGGAAGACCACCGGGGCGCGCTGCTCCTCTTCCTGGCGTTTCTTCTGGAAAGGCGCTGCCGCGCGCAGGGTGGCATCGAAGGCCAGATCGCTGGTCTGGCCGTTGGCCGGGCGCGCCTGGATGTAGCGCCCGCGTTTCAGTTCGGTCTTGGTGCGCGAACGCCTTCCCCCTACGCTGCGCACAATCTTGTCGAGCGGCGTATCCAGTCGGCGGGGCGTAAAGGCTTCGCCCGTTTTGATGCGCTGGCCGCCCTCCCACCAGTTGGAATTGTATTGGTCGAAGACATCGCGGGGGGAAAGCGGGACGTCACCTTCCTGCTGGGGAAGTTCGCCCGTCTCTTCCCCCTTTATACTTTTTTTGGGGAGTCCGGGTCCGGTTTCTGCTCTTTCTGCTCATCTGCCGGATAGGTGTCTTCGCCGAGCGATCCAACCAGCTGCTCAATCTTCTGGCTGATCTCCTCGGCGCCGATATCATTTTGCTGGGTGGGACCGCCCTTCAAGCGGTGCGGCAGCGCCAGCTCAGCCGCCAGCGCGATATCCAGGTCGTTGATCTGCGTGCGGCCTTCCAGCGCGGCGTGCGCGCGCGAGGCCTTCAGGATGACCAGGTCAGCGCGGTGGCCGTCCACGTTCAGGGAAGCGGTCAGCGAGGCGATCGCCAGCAGGTTGCGCTGGGTATAAACCACATCATCCACCAGCTTGCGCGCCTGGTCGATGCGCTTGGAAAGTTCTTCCTCGCGCGCCAGCCATTCCTGGCGGAAGGCTTCGGCGTCCTGTTCGAAAGCCAGGTTGCGCTCCATGATCTGCACGCGCTCGCGAGCGGTGCGGATGCCGTGGATTTCAACGGACAGCGCGAAACGGTCCAGCAGCTGCGGGCGCAGTTCACCCTCTTCGGGGTTCATGGTGCCCACCAGGATGAAGCGCGCCGGGTGCGTGAAGGAGATGCCTTCGCGTTCCACGATATTCATGCCCATGGCGGCCGAATCCAGCAGGACGTCCACCACGTGGTCGTCCAGCAAATTGACTTCGTCGATATACAGCAGGCCGCGGTTGGCGGCCGCCAGAATGCCGGCGTCGAAGCGCCGCTCGCCCTTCTGGATGGCAGACTCGATATCGAGGGTGCCCACCACGCGGTCTTCGGTGGCCGAAACCGGCAGGTCCACGAAAGGCGTGCGCCGGCGCGCGACCGGCAGTTCTTCGCCGCGGCTGACGCGCTCGCGGCACTCGGTGCACCAGGTCTCCGGCCGCTCGGGGTCGCAGGCAAAGCGGCAGTCGTCCACCACCTTCACCTGCGGCAGCAGCGCCGCCAGGGCGCGCGCGGCCGTGGATTTGGCCGTGCCGCGTTCCCCGCGGATCAGCACGCCGCCAATGCGCGGCTCCACAGCGTTCAAAATCAGGGCGCGTTTCATGCGCTCCTGTCCAACGATCGCGGTAAACGGATAAATTACTCTCATTCGCTCAGATCCCTTTTCATAGAATTGCCCTGTAAGTTTACCACCAGCCACTGGCGCGTATAAAAAAGACGTTAATACAATCCAGCCGCGCTTTATAATTGGGTCACTCTCACAAGCGAACCGGCGGACGATGAAACCATTTGCGGGCAAGCGAATTTTAACCGCTTTTCTCAACAGGGCCCTGTTGAGCATCATTTTGCTTTCCGCCGCCTTGTGCCTGACTGCCGGCAGCCCGCGTGATGAGGAAAGCGATCCGGAATTGACCGCGCGCGGCTATAACGTTAACCAGTTGGAAACGCACATCGTCCTGCGCGGAGAACAAATCCTGGCCGGGCAGGGCATAGCCGTGATCTACCCACCGCAAGGCCCTGCCGATAGCAGCGGTTACGTACCCTTTCAATATCAGTGCACCGCCGCGGGCTGCTTCCAGTGCCTGGAATTCATTCTGTGGTTGTATGAAACGCGCCTGGGCTATCCCCATCAATGGCCGGGGTCGATCTGGAACCCTTACCAGTTGATCGGCGTGGTGCAGATCGCTGACCAGCTCGCCTACCAGGTCGAGACGGGCCTGCTCTCACCAGAGAACGCTCAATTCCTGCTCTATCAAAACTACACCGATCTCGAGTACTTCCCCAATCCCGGCGCCCAGCCGCCCCAACCGGGCGACATCCTGATCACGGCCGACGGCGGGCACGCCATGGTCGTCAACCGCGCCGGCGGCGGGGACCAGATCGAGGTGGTGCAGCAGAACAACTGGGAGATCAAGCCCGACCCGCTGCCCCTGCCGCTGGAAAACCGCCAACTGCTTTTCGATGGCGCCGTTTACAGCGTGCAGAACAGCCTGGGTTGGATCCACTCGCCGCGCTGGACGGGGCTGTTTTTCCGGCAGAGCGAAAGCGCGGCGGAGGCGGACACGCTGGGCTGGACGCGCGGCAGCGCCTCACTCACCTTGCAAATCGGCGCCGCCGAAATCGAAAAGCTGGCCGAAGGGCTGCAAAGCGCGGCGCCGTATCAACTGGCGCGCCGGCTGGCGCAGGCGGGCGCGCTGGCGCTGACCAACGCCGATTACGTCACCTGCATGCTGCGGCGACTGGCCGAACTGCTGCAAGGCCAACCCGATTTGGGCGCGGCCGGCGGCGTTTCCGCGCTCGCGGTCAGGATTCCCTATTTAAGCGGCGCGCTGGAAATCACGCCCAACGGGGGTGCGCGCAGCAGCACCGCCCTGGATTTTGACGTTCAGGCCTGCGCCTGGGGCGGGTGAACAACCCATGCCATCAAAGCGTATATATAATTGAATCAGCACCCAAAAATAGCGGATGATTTTATCGGTATGAAAAAGAGGAAGATATGAGGCCATTGAATCTCGTCCAGGAAAAACACGCCGGCGATTATTTCGTCAGCAGCGACCCTGCCAAACTCGACCTGCCTTTCATCCATGATTGGCTGGCCAACACCTCCTACTGGTCGCGGGACATCCCGCTGAAGCTGGTGGAACGCCTGGCGCGGTACTCATTCTGCGCCGGCGTGTATCAGCAGAACGGCACGCAGGTGGGTTTCGGGCGCGTGGTCAGCGATTACACCACCTTCGCCTGGGTCACGGACGTGTTCATCATCGACAAGCACCGCGGCCGCGGACTTTCAGTGCTGCTGATGAATTTCTTCCTCGACCATCCCGAAATGCGCGTGATCCGGCGCTGGCTGCTGGGCACCGACCTGGCGCACGGGCTGTACCGCAAGCTGGGCTTTGGCGACCTCGACCATCCCGAGAATTTCCTGACCCGCCACCGCAGCCGCATGTACCAGGATGAAAGCTGCGCGGCTTTGTTGGATGAATTTATTAGTGAACTATAGCCTTAAAATTTCAAGGAGGAAAGCTGATGCGCATTCTATCGGAGAAAGATCAAACCATCTCGACCTCGCTTGAAATGGCGGATGTCGAGCGCAGGCTGGCGGACGGCAGCGGGCTGGTGTGGCTGGATCTCAACGGCGATCGACTGCCCGAAAGCCGCCAGGTGCTCGAAGACATCTTCCATTTCCACCAACTGGCGATCGACGACGCGCTGGTGGAAACGCACATCCCCAAAATCGACGACTGGGGCGAATACCTATACCTGGCGCTGGAAGGCGTGCACGCTGACCAGCCGCTGGAGGATATCAACAAGTCGCTGGAACTGGATGTCTTCATGGGCAAGCACTACCTGGTCACCTACCACCCGGAAAGCATCAACGCGCTCGACGTGGTCTGGAAGAACTGCCAGCGCGACGCGCGCCTGCTGCAGCGCGGGGTCAATTACCTGCTCTACCAGATCATGGATGAACTGGCCAATGAATACATGCAGCTGATCGACAAGCTGGATGAAAAGGTGGAAGACATCGAAGACCAGGTCATGGAAAAGCCCAATTCCAGCCTGTTGCAAGCCATCTTCGGCATCAAGCGCTCGCTTCTAAATATGCGCCGCATCGTCGCGCCGCAGCGCGAGGTGCTCAACAAGCTCTCGCGCGGCGATTTCGCGGTGGTCGGCCAAAAGGAGCGCATGTATTACCGCGACGTGTACGATCACCTGGTGCGCGTGCAGGATATCACCGAAAACCTGCGCGACCTGGTAAGTGGCGCGCTGGATACCTACCTCTCGGTGGTCAATAACCGCCTGAACGACATCATGAAGACCCTGACCATCATCACCACCCTGTTCATGCCGCTTTCCTTCCTGACCGGTTTTTTCGGCATGAACTTCTTCGAACCGCTGGGTAACCTGCGCGGCTGGACGGCATCGCTGCCTTTCTTTATCACCATGGCAATCATGATCGGACTGCCGCTGGGCATGTTCTTGTGGATGCGCCGGCGCGACTGGATGTAGATCCTGCATAACCAAGGAGACTCCCCATGAAACATGTAGCCATCGTTGGCGCGGGCGTGATGGGCACGGCAGTGGCCTGGCCCTTGAGCGATAACGGGCACGCGATCCGCCTGGTCGGCACGCACCTGGACGCGGACATTATCCGCAGCTGCAAAGAAAAGCGTTACCATCCGCGCCTGAAGCGCGCACTGCCGGAGAGGGTAACGCCTTACTTTATCGAGGAAATCGCCCAGGCGTTGGCGGGCGCCGATTTCATCGTGAGCGGGGTGAACTCGCTGGGCGCGCGCTGGATCGGCCAAACGCTGGCGCCCTATGTGAGCGCCGGCAGCACCATCATAGCGGTCACCAAAGGGCTGGAAGCCGCCGCCGATGGCAGCCTGGTGATCCTGCCGGAAGTGCTGCGCGCCGAACTGCCGGCGGAAACGCGCGAGCGGGCGCGGCTGGCGGCCATCGGCGGGCCGTGCATCGCCGGCGAGCTGGCCGGGCGGCGCCAGAGCTGCGTGCTGTTCGGCTCGCGCGAGCTGGAAACGGCGCGCGAGCTGGCGCAGGTCTTCCGCACGGATTATTACCATGTGCAGCCCACCGGCGAGATTGTGGCGCTGGAGATCGCGGTGGCTTTGAAGAACGCCTACGCGCTTGGGGTGGGTTTGGCAGCTGGTTTGCTGAATGCCAGCGGCGGGGTGGACGCGGCCGGGGCGCACATGCACAACACCGCCGCGGCGCTGTTCGCGCGCGGCACGACCGAGATCCATACCATTCTGAAAATGCTCAAAGCCGCGCCCGAATTTGCCTTTGGGCTGCCGGGCGCGGGCGACCTGTTCGTCACCTGCCGCGGCGGGCGCTCGGTGACGCTGGGCCAATTATTAGGTGAGGGCAAAAGCTACGCCGAAGCCAAAGAACTGCTGAAAGGTGAAACGCTGGAATCGGCACTGGTGATCGAGCAGCTGGGCGCGGCGCTGCCGAAGCTGGAGGAGCGCGGGCTGCTGCACCCGGGTGAGCTGCCATTCATGCATGCGCTGATCGATGTGGTGGTCAAGGGCAAGCCATTGGCGCTGGATTTCGAGCGTTTGTTCGCGCCGTGATTATCGGCAGGACGGTTTTCCACCTGTGCTCAGTAGTTATGAGCAAAACCGCCATTTGATGTCATTCTGACCTCGCGCAGCGAGGGAAGAATCTCGGAACGAATTCCAACTCATCCCTGCCCTCTGTTTGTGATGGCCTTTAGAACGCAACGAGCGCAGTTGTAGGTCAGGCATTCACCTGCACCCCGCAGAGGCGGGCCTAACCCAATTTGTCTCTGCGAGCCTGGCGCAGCCAACCGAAGCAATCTCGGCAGAGGTTTTAATGTCATCCTGAAACACTGTGAAAAATAAGCCTGAGATTGCTTCGTCGCTACGCTCCTCGCAAAAACAGCTGG
>CAZDUN010000059.1:0-11981 GCA_964508615.1 uncultured Pelolinea sp.
CGTTGCCGCCGCCGTGGATGTCGATCTGCTCGCCCAGGTGGGCGCCGCTCATGGCTGAGCACTCGATGTGCCAGCCTGGGCGGCCTTTGCCCCATGGGCTGTCCCAGGCAGGTTCGCCTTGCTTGGCAGCCTTCCACAGGGCGAAATCCAGCGGGTTTTCCTTGCGCTCATCCACCTCGATGCGCGCGCCGGCGCGCATGTCATCCAGCTTGCGCCCGGAAAGCTTGCCGTAATCCGCTTTCTTCTCCACGCGGTAATACACATCCCCGCCGGCTTCATAGGCATAGCCTTTGGCGATCAGGTCGCTGATCAGCCGCAGGATCTCGTCCATTTCGCGCGTGGCGCGCGGGTTGACCGTCGCGGGAAGGATGTTCAGGTCTTTCAAATGCTGGTTGTATTGCTGAATGTAGGTCTCGGCCAGCTCGAACGGGTCGCACCCCAGTTTTTCGGCACGCAGGATGATCTTGTCGTCCACGTCGGTGTAGTTCATGACGTGTTTAACTTCGTAGCCGCGGTATTGCAGGTAGCGGCGGATGATATCGAACACCAGGGCTGACATGGCATGCCCGACGTGGGCTTTGTCATAGACGGTGGGTCCGCACACGTACATGCGCACTTTATTGGGTTCGATTGTCTCGAATGCCTCTTTTTTGCGCGAAAGCGTGCTGTAAACTTGCAAGCCCATCTTTTCTCTCCTCGCTGGTATTAGCTGCCTTTGTGATTATCGGCGCTTTCCGGTTTGGAAAAGATCATGCGGCCGGCCGCGGTTTGCAGCACCTTGGTGACCGAAACCTCGATGTCCTTGCCGATGAATTCGCGGCCGTCCTCGATCACCACCATGGTGCCGTCGTCCAAGTAGCCGACGCCCTGGCCCAGCTCCTTGCCTTCCTGGATCACCTTGACCAGCAGCGTCTCGCCGGGCAAAAGGATGGATTTGACCGCGTTGGCCAGTTCATTGATGTTGAGCACCTTCACACCCTGCAGCTCGGCCACGCGGTTGAGGTTGAAATCATTGGTCAGGATGGGCGCCTGCATTTGGCGCGCCAGCATGACCAGTTTTTCATCCACCTCGCGCACGCCTTCCACGTCGATGTCGGCGATGGTGGTGTTGATGGTGCGGTCTTTCTGCAATTCGGAAAGCACTTCCATGCCGCGCCGGCCGCGCTGGCGGCGCAGGCTTTCGGCGGAATCGGCGATGTATTGCAGCTCGTTCAGCACGAAGCGCGGGATGACCAGGTTGCCGGGCACGAAGCCGGTGTGGGCGATATCCGCGATGCGGCCGTCGATGATCACGCTGGTGTCGATCAGGATGGATTTTTCAGTCTGCCATTTTGCGCCGGCTGCTTGTGAAGAGGAACGCTGCCCTTTCTTGGAAAGGGTGAATACGTCGCGAAGGTCGCCCTGGCGGCTGACGGCAATGGCCACGCCCAGGTAGCCGAACACCAGCACCGCCACGAAGGGCAGGATGCTGTTGAAGGGGTTGGGCAGCAGGGCGATCGGAATGGAGAACAGCGCCGCGATGACCAGGCCGACCACCAGGCCGATCAGGGCTGATATCAGGGTCGGGCCGGATACCTTCGAGAGATATGAGCGCAGCCAGTTGATTGGATATACGGAAACATAGGGCATCGCCACAAAACCGATGATGGCGAGAATGACCGAACCGCCCACAGCGTAGGGCAGCGTGTTCAGGTTTTGATTAATAATTCCAGTTAATAAATCTCCCAGATAAAAGCCGGCAACTCCGAAAATAATAAGTCCAAGAAACCGAAAAATGAGTACGATTGTTTTCATGAATAAATCCTTTCGTTAGGCTTGTTAATGTACAAATAATATAGAAAAATGATTAATTGATATTATCACGCCATAGAACATTCGTCAAACAAATGCGAGAATTCCTATAAATCTCTTGTAATTCGTTTACAAATCATTAAATTCATTCCAGCCGGGCAACCACCCGGCAAGGGATACCGCTCATGCCAGTGTAATTCAGCGGGTAGGTATTGGCGGTGAATTCCCTGGACGGCCTTCCATCCAGCAGGGTTTTCAGGTTGCACAGGTTTTCAACCACAAACACGCCTTTATCTGCGCAGTATTGGTCTTTCGCGGTGTGCTCCTTGCCGCGCCGGATGCCGGCGAAATCCACCCCGATGATGGAGATGCCTGCCTCCAGCAGAAAGTCAATCAATTCATTGGAGAGTTGCGGGTGGTCTGAAAAATATACCCTGTTCCCGTACCCGACCGCTTCGATGAATCCCGAGCAGAAAGCCACAAAATAATCCCGGCCGATCAGGTGCGCGTCGATGTCGCCCAACCCGATCTCGCCACGCCCAAGCGCGCTGACATCGAAAACGACGCCGCGCCGTTCCACGAATTCCAGCGGGAAATCCTTATCCATAACGTCAAAATGCGTGCCCAGGTGGCCGGCCAGGGCTTTTTGTTCAAGGCTATGGGCCGCGCGCATCGTGGCGGGCGTGATCTTCAACGTGATGTCAATGAGCATGTAACCTCTTTTGTTGGGTGTCAGTGATGTCATCATTTTACCAATGACCTTGAGAAATGCCGGGTCGATCTTTTCGGGATTCCCTGCGCGATGCAGCCTTATGCTTTTCAAGAATACCCTCTTGAAAAATTAAGAATTATGGTAGAATTTCAGCCTTGATGCCCCCATCGTCTAGGGGACCAGGACGCAGCCCTTTCAAGGCTAAAACTGGAGTTCGAATCTCCATGGGGGCACCTGGTCCGAAAAATGCATGAGAAGGCATTTTTTGTTTTAACAGAATATAGGGCTGATTCCACCTGTACTCATCTTTTTGAGTATTCCCGCCAAAAACGACAAGGAATAAGATGGCGCGTATACCTAAAATACCCGGTAAATGTGGAAACGCGCCCCACTAAATTATGCAATCAAAAGAAAAGATGAACCGTCACTCTTAATTGGCAATGAATCCATGCGAGAAGAACTGCAGCGGGCTCTGAATGATCTCGCAGGCAAAGATACAGTAATGCGGCAGCCACAGCACCAACGCCAGGATGCAAATCACGAGCGAGACGCCGTAAAAAACAGCGCGGCTGTCCAAGTGCTGCGGGGATTCAACCTCGTCAGTTCCTTCAGTGTATCTTTCCCTGAAAAGCGCGTACTCCCGGCAGGGCAGGTTCAGCGAGACTGCCACTAGCGCGTAATTGACGCATATGACCGTGAACCAGCGCCCATAATCGTAGGCCGTGAAGTAGATCGGCAGGGCGGCCAGCAAGGGGATCAGGAAATATTTGCGGAAGAATAGCCCTGTATAACGCCGGGCCGAACGCGGATCGAAGGCTTTCCCCGAACGCGCGCGCAGCAGGGCGTAAACCGCTTGCCGTACCAGGTACCACAGCGATGCTCCCAACAATGCAAGCACCGCCAACCAGGCGGCCCAATTGATGGCGATCACTATGCGCGTGATCTCGCCGGCGCGCGCCAGTGACCATTGCATGGGGATGAGCGAGCCGGGCAGGGTCGAACCGCTGAGCTTGTCAGGCGGTAAAACACACGAGCTTTCTCGCAGCGCGCCGGCCGCCAGCCACTTCTTGCAGATGCCCAGCAGCGTGGCGTACTCCGGCGTGCCGGACAGGTACACCGCGCCGAAGGCCAGCGCCGCGGGGAGATACAACAGCCCGCTCCACAATGCTGCCTTTGTGAAGCGGCGCGGGCCTTTCATCTGCAGGACGGTCAGGGTGAGCAAAGCGTGCAGCGGGACGAACAGCAGAAAATTGCCTTCGTGGATCAGGATGATGGCCGGCAGTAAAATCACCGCGATGGGTGTCAATCCGTGCATATAACGCCGCACAGGCTCATTCGGCAGCTTGGCAGCGCTGGCGAGCGGAAAGGATTTCTCGATCACCAGCAAATGCAGCAGCACTGTGACGTACCCGAGGATTTCCTTGCGGGCGATGGCGTTGTGGTCATGCAGGTAAAAAAAGAATAGGGAAGGAAGAAACAACAAAGCGAATAAAGTCAGCGGATGAAAAGCTTTCCAGGCGCGCGCCAGCAAGCGCAGGTAGCCGAAGGCGGCCACCAGGATCAACAGCCAGGAAGCCGCGGCGACCAATGCCAGCGGCGGAATGCCGGCCGGAACCAGGCGCCAAATCTCTCCCGAAAGCCCGCGCCGGATGAATCCTTGCGAGTAATCGATCAGCCAATCCGTATAAGCCCAATAATTCAGGCTGGTGCCGAAAGCGTCTTGGGGGAACCAGTAGAGAAAATCGCGAATCCAGGCGGCACAAAAAACCAGCAGCAAAGCCGCATTGAGAATGAGGCGGGGCTGCGCAAGAAAAGCTTTTAGGCGTGTTCCGAGAGTTGTTTCCCGCGTCCGCCGCGCGGATCGCTTCGGCTTTGGATTGCTGCTGGCATTTATCATCGTTTTCCCCGTTTATCTATAAAATACGGATTGCTTCACTATTATTATACATTTCCAGCCGACCAAAGGTCTGCGTTTCCGCTGGCGGTTATAGCTGGCTAAAACTGGAGATCACTCTGTACTGGCAGAACGATCATCATGGGGATATTTGGTCCGAAAAATACCTGAGAAGGTAATTTTTTTTATTCTCAAACCTGACTTCACTAGCCCGCCTTCCCTTCGACAAGCTCAGAGTGCGACGGGCTTGATTGGTAGAGAAAGATTTAACTCGATTGCTTTGTGTGTGAATAATTCATATTTTATTGTCATTCTGAGACCCGCAGGGTCGAAGAATCTCGGTCAGCATGCCGGGATACCCTCCCAAGGGAGTGCTTCGCGCCTGCCACGTTCAGCATGACATTTTTATAAGTCGCAGTTTTTTTCAGGCATGCCCCTGAGATGTGCGGGCGAATGCCCGCTCTTTCATCTTTCATAATAAAATGCAATGCGTCTGGTATTTTGTCAGGCATACCCTTAAGGGGTACAGGTGACTGCCTGACCTACGCGTTGGAAGGTGTAGTTTGGCATTTTGTCAGGCACGAATGCCTGACCTACACGTTGGAAAATAATGCCCCACGCATTCTTGCGTGGGGTTGTGTGATGACATAAAAACCAGAACGTCAGGCATACCACTAGGGGGTGCAGGTGGATGCCAAACCGTCAACTATGTTGGTTTCAGTCAGGCACACCCTTGAGGGGTGCAGGTGACTGCCTGACCTACTTACAAAAGATCTGTGGTTAGTTTTTTGTCAGACAAGATTGCCTGACCTGTCAATGAAAAATCTGTGTTCATCATTATTTAAATATCATCCGCGTGCATCTGTGGATAGAATTTCTGCCACCCACTCGCGGTTTTGCCACAGCGCGCATACGCCGTTGGATTCGTCCAAGCGGAGGTCGTTCTCGCGGATCGTGCGCAGCAGCGGCGACTGGAGCGCTTCGATCAGCGTCTTGTCGCGCAGGCTGGCATCCGAGTAAGGAGAAAACGGGCAGGGTTCCACGTCGCCCTCGGCGTTGATGTGCACGAAGCCCTTGCCGGCCGCCAGGCAGCCGCCGAAATCAATCTCGCTGCCCGGGAAGGCTAGGAATAAAGCCTGATATTCACCCCGGTAGGTTTCCATGGTGCGGTTGAGCGCGTTCACCTGCTCCTGGCTCATCACCAGCTGCTCGGTGCCCCCCTCAACCGGTATGTAATTGATGAAAAAGAAGATCTTGCAGCCCTTGTCAGCCAGCCGGCCGATGAATTCGCGGCCCGTAACGGTTGCGACGTTGCGGTGCGTGGTGGTGATGGAAACGCAGTAGTAAATGCCTTCTTTTTGGAAAAGTTCGATCAAGGCCAGGCCGTTTTTGTAAACGCCCAGGCCGCGCCGTTGGTCGGTTTCCAGTTCATAGCCCTCGAAGCTGACGATGGGGATGATGTGCGGGTGTTTCTTCAACCCGCGGATGTGCGCATCGTTGATCAGCAAGCCGTTGGTGAAGGGCGTGAAGATGATGTTGGGGTGCCTGCCCAGCACGTCCAGCAGTTCCGGGCGGATGAAGGGTTCGCCGCCGGCGGTCAGGATGTAGGAAACGCCGATCTCGTCCGCCTGGCGGATGACATCGGCGAATTTCTCGGCGTTAAATTCTCCATGTTTGGGCGCGTGCAGCACCTTGGCGTAGCAGCCGGCGCAATCCAGGTTGCATTGGCTGGTAACGCTGTAGATCAGCATGGGCGGCACTAGCAAGCCCTGGTCTTTCCAATGCTGGCGCCGGCGGCTGGCGAAATAAAAACGCACCAGCTTGGCGGCCATGAAGGCTGCCATGCGCGGGTTATCCAGGCTGAACTTCAGCACCTGTTTCAATCCGATCTTGAAATGTTCGTTGAACCACTCGGTGTAATTGAGCCGCCCGGTACATTGCTTTTCTGAATGACTTTCCAATTCCATTGCCTATTTCTCCAAAGATGTTTACGAAAAGGTTGACATTTAGTTTCGAGTTTTTATAAAATCATATAAATAATCTCTTAATCCTATCACAGCAGGAGAAATTGAATGAAAATTCAAATGATTCGATGGGGAATGTTCATTGCACTAGTCGTGGGTCTGGTTTTCCTGGCAGGTTGTTCGGGAGCGGGTGAGAAGCATTTCAAGGTGATGATGTCAATCGCTTTCGAAAGCGACCTTTCGAAGATCCCGGATTATCCAGCCGGAACGCCGTACTCTGAACCGGTCGGTTTGGGAGTGGTTGAGATGGAAGTTGTATTTCCGAAAGGGGGCGGCTCCGCGCTTTCCCAATCCGGAGAGATCAGGCTGACCGATTACCACGAACAAGGCCCTTATTGCACGCTTGAAATCCCGGAGGATATGATCGGCGCCACCAGCGCGGTGAGTTGGTCGGATATTTACTGGGATCCGCAGGGGCGCATGACCTTCACAGGCGATGTTAAATTTGAAAATCCGGCGTTCACGATCGTGGCAGCCTGCCCGCCAACCTCAGTTCCGCTGGAAGAATATCCGCTTTACAAGCTGATGGGTGTTTTCAACGAGAAGTTGTATTCCCTTTCTGTTGATCTATCAGCGGATGGAGCGTATTTTGAAGACCTGGGTTGGGGGATGTACGATACCATGCAAACCGACCTGGAAATTGCCATCCAGGCGATCGAGTGATTCTAAAGAGATCAGCCGCACTCAAACAAAGATGCGGCTGATTTTATGCTCCCTGACTACCAGGATAGCAGATTTCCTGATTCAGTTACTCGCAATAACTGTAGTAATACAGGGGCAGCACGGCCGCGTATTCTTCCAGGATCAGGTAATCGATCTCCTGCGCCAGCGTTTCTTTTTGCGCCAGGTCGGCGGCGTTGGCGTATTGGTTCAGCAAATCGGAAACCCTGGCTTGTCCCTCAGGCGGCAGCATGATCCAGCCTTCAGCGATGGCATTGTTAACGAAGGTGTAGTAATTCGAGTGTCCATAGGTCAAATAGGCCATTTGCCGGTCAGAGCCGCGGATGGCCTGCCAATGCTCAGCTGATTCCACGGCTACTGAAGTGCCGCCGATATCCAGCCCTTCCCGCCACATGCGCATGGCCGTCTCGGTCTCGACATCCGAACCCTCACAGGCATCGCAATAGGTGGGATTGATGAAATTATCCAGGGACGGAAAGTCTGCCAGCCAGCCCTGGTCTTTGACGTAATCGAATTTTTCTCTGGCGCGCTCCAGGTCATACGGCGCGTGAGAGGAAGAAAAAGTTGGAGAAAGCTCCTGCTGCATGACCGCGCGCGGCACCAGGCCGTCGATCGGTTCGACGCCCTCGGTTGCGCTGAACAATTCATTGTAGTATTCCTCGGAGTCGAAGCTGTACACCAGCGCCTGGCGCATTTCTGTTTTATCGAATGGCGGGATATCGGTGTTGAAGGCGAAATAGGCGGTGTAATACCAGCAAACCCCCTCGGTTTGGCGGTAGGTCACGGCTTCGCGCGCGACGGCGTTCACCCAATGCTCGCTGCCGGAGGAACTGCCCCGGTTGATTAGCAGACTGCTGCCTTCCGGGTTGATACGCGCCAGAAAATCCTCCCCGCTGGCGGCATCGCGCAGCCAGGCATAATGTTCACTGCTTCCCGGTACATAACCTTCATTGAACGCCACTAGCACCAGCCTGCGTTCGGTGGCGGGTTCATCCTCGATCACGGTAATAATTTCCACCACTTCCTGCTCATTGAACGCGTAGATCAGGTCAGCGTAATTCAGCTCTTCGCCGGGATAGGTTTCACTGACCTCAACCTGGCCGGAAACCAGGCTTTCATAGCAATCTTCATTGTGAAAAGTATAGGGGGCATCCATGGGGGAAAAGATCACCTCTTCAGCGGGCTCGATGGTGATATCGCTGGAAACGGGCGGCAGGGGCGTTGGGCAATACACACTGATTAATGTGATGCGGCAGAACCATATGCCAACCAGGCAGCAAATGATCATGACCAGCAGGATCGTTACCAAAATGATCGGGCGGAAGTACACCCATATCCAACCCGGCAGCCAGCGCAGAAAGGGCGGCGGGCGCAGCGGCTGGTGCCAGAAACCACCCGGCCCCTGAAATCCAGGCCCCGGCATTCCAGGCCTGGGCAGGCCGGGCCGCGGCCGTCTGGGGGGCGGGGGCGGCAGTCTGCCGCCGCGCGGCCCAACTGCCGGTGCGGATTTCGCTTCCGCGGCAGCCTTGGGCGCTTGCGCGCCGACTTTCTCTGATACGGCGGGTTTGGCAGCCTTCCCATACGGCGGCTGGCCGGGGGCGCCCGCCCGCGCCGCAGGCCCGCCTTCAGCGCCGGCCGGGGCTTTGGTTTCCGCGGAAACCTTGGAACCCGGGGGAATGGGCACCGGAATGATCACCGGTATTTTCTTTTTTTTGCGCAAGCGCAGCAGGTGCTCGTCTTCAATACCCTCCTCATTCAGCGTGAGTTCCTCGGATAAAGCGCGCCCGCTTTCCTCATCCAGCAATTGATACTCGCCCTGTTTCAATTCAAGGTCGCTGACCAATTTCTGGATCAGGTCGAGGATCGGCAGGTTGTCGCGCAGCGAAACCCACAAGCGCCGGTCGTTGGTTTGATCGATTAGATCGATCTGCAAGATAGCCATCATTACCTCCTATTCCTGTTCACTTTCGAATGGCGCTCGCAGGTCGTTACCTAAAAAAAGTGCAAAGCCAAAGTCCCCCGAAAATCGACCAGAATGTTTCTCCCAATAAACAGATTATACAAAACCACTATTAAAATTCAATACCCGCTTAATCAATCTCCAATTGGCATAAAAAAACCGCTCCACAAGTGAGCGGTTTCGGATGGGAAGAATCATGCTTTCAGCTGACTTTTTTATAATAATCCCGGAAGTATTCCTTGAGCACCTGGCCGGTGTAGGAAGTTTTGCTCTCGCAGATTTCCTCCGGTGTGCCGGCAGCCACCAGTTGGCCGCCGCGGTCGCCGCCTTCCGGCCCGAGGTCGATGATGTAGTCGGCGGTCTTGATGATATCCAGGTTGTGCTCGATGATCAACACCGAGTTGCCCGCGTCCACCAGGCGCTGCAGCACCTCCACCAGTTTGTGCACGTCAGCCGCATGTAAACCCACGGATGGCTCGTCCAGCACGTAGAGGGTCTTGCCGGTGGCGCGCCGCGAGAGTTCGCGCGAGAGTTTGATGCGCTGCGCTTCGCCGCCGGATAGCGTGGTGGCGGATTGGCCGATGCGGATGTACCCCAGCCCCACATCCTGCAAAGTCTCCAGCTTGCGCACGATGCGCGGGATATTGGCGAAGAATTCCATGGAACTGTCCACGGTCAGGTTCATCACGTCGGCGATGGATAGTCCTTTGTATTTCACTTGCAGGGTTTCACGGTTGAAGCGCGCCCCATGGCACACGTCGCAGGGCACGTACACGTCCGGCAGGAACTGCATTTCGATGCGCAGCTGGCCGTGGCCCTGACAGGCTTCGCAGCGCCCGCCGTGCACGTTGAAAGAGAAGCGTCCGGTGGTATAACCGCGCATCTTGCTTTCTGGCATCTCGGCGAACAGTTTGCGGATCTCGTCCCACACGCCGGTATAGGTACCGGGGTTGGAGCGCGGCGTGCGGCCGATGGGAGTCTGGTCGATATTGATGATCTTGTCGAGGTTCTGGGTGCCCTCGATGCGTTTGTAGCCGCCCGGGCTGGTATGCGCGCGGTTGAGCTCGCGCGCCAGGGCTTCATACAAAATATCCACCATCAGGGTCGATTTGCCCGAGCCGCTCACGCCGGTGATGCACACCAGCTTGCCCAGCGGGATCTGCACGTCGATATTTTTGAGGTTGTTGGCGCTCGCGCCGATTATGCTCAGGTGTTTGCCGTTGCCCAGCCGCCGTTCGTCCGGCAGCGGCACGGTCAGCCGCCGCGAAAGGTAGGCGCCGGTCAGTGAATCGGGATTCTCCAGGATGGCTTTCACCGGTCCTTCGGCGATCACTTTCCCGCCGTGTTCGCCGGCGCCCGGCCCCAGGTCAACGATCCAATCCGCGGTGCGGATGGTTTCTTCGTCATGCTCCACCACCAGCACGGTGTTGCCCTGGTCGCGCAGTTCCTCCAGCGTGGCCAGCAGGCGCGCGTTGTCGCGCGGGTGCAGGCCGATGGAGGGTTCGTCCAGTACGTAGAGCACGCCCATCAGGCGTGAGCCGATTTGCGTGGCCAGGCGGATGCGCTGGGCTTCGCCGCCGGAAAGGGTGGCGGCCGAACGCTTCAGCGTCAGGTCATCCAGGCCCACGTTGACCAGAAATCCCAGCCGGTCGCGGATCTCTTTCAATACCCGTTCCGAGATGGCGCGTTCGCGTCCACTCAGGGGAGAATCATCCGCCATCAGGCGCTCGATCCAGGGCAGCGTGCGTTCCACCGGCCAGTTGGTGACCTCCATGATATTTTTGCCATCCACCGTTACCGCCAATGATTCCGGGCGCAGGCGCTCCCCATTGCAATCCGGGCAGGGTTGGTCGCTCATGTATTCCTGGATCTTGGCGCGGATGTACTCCGATTGGGTTTCACGGAAGCGCCGCATCAGGTTGGGGATCACGCCCTCGAAGGTGGTTTTGAGCACCGTGCGGCGGTTATCCGAGCCGCGCAGGTCCATCTCCACTTCATTCCCGTCGGTGCCGTACAGGATAATGTTCAGTTTTTCCTCCGGCAGTTCGCTGACCGGCATTTCCAGGCTGATGTGGTAAGCGCGGGCGGCCGCGGAAAGCATCTGCCAGTAATATTTGCCCTGCTCGCGCGCGTCGTTCCATTCCATCGCCACGATGGCGCCGTCGCTCAATGAAAGTTCTTTATCCGGGATGAGCAGGTCGGGATCGATTTCCTGTTTGATGCCCAAGCCCTGGCAGGTGGGGCAGGCGCCGTGCGGGGTGTTGAACGAAAAATTGCGCGGTTCGATCTCCGGCAGGCTGACGCCGTGCTCCAGGCAGGACAGGTGTTCTGAATAGAACAGGTCGGCTGCGGGTTCGCTTGAAAGGTTCTGCACGATGATGTAGCCCTCGCCCACTTTCAGGGCGGTTTCCACCGAATCCGTCAGGCGGCTCAGGAAGGCTTTGTGATCATCTTCATTTTCATGCGCCTGCACCACCAGGCGGTCCACCACTGCCTCGATGTCGTGGATTTTGTAGCGATCCAGCTCGATCTCTTCATCCAGGTTGAAAAGCTGGCCGTCGGCGCGCACGCGCAAGAATCCGGCCTTGCGGATCTCATCGAAGACAGCCTGGTAAGTGCCTTTGCGCCCGCGGATGATGGGCGCCAGGATCAGCAGCTTGGAACCCTGCGGCAGGCGTGAGATGATATCCACGATTTCCTGGGCGGATTGTTTGACCACTTCTTTGCCGCATACCGGGCAGTGCGGCACGCCCACGCGCGCGAACAGCAGCCTGAGGTAGTCGTACACTTCGGTCACCGTGTCCACGGTGGAACGCGGGTTGCGCGAGGTGGCTTTCTGATCGATGGACACGGCCGGCGAGAGGCCTTCGATGTAATCCACGTCGGGTTTATCCATCTGGCCCAGGAATTGGCGGGCGT
>CAZDUN010000060.1:0-1208 GCA_964508615.1 uncultured Pelolinea sp.
ATAATATTTTTATACGTAATTTTTTTGGGGGATTTTGGGATGGATTAATGAAAACAGCGGAGATGGTTGGATTAGAACCACGGTAACCATTACTGGCTACAACGGTTTTCGAGACCGCCCCGATCGGCCACTCCGGCACCTCTCCGTGTGGAGGGTATTATACATTGAGATTGGACGCAGGTGGGGGACTTTCAGGCTGAGCTGATTTCAAGCGGATGATTTTCCGAGCTCATCTTACGCTTTCATTAACCACAGATAGACACAGATAGACACAGATAGACACAGATAAACAAATAACTCTTTTTGTGGTTGATACACACAGATAGTCATCCATCTTTCTGTTTATTTTTGCGAGCCTTGCGGAGCAAGGCGTGGCAATCTCGGTTCTTACTCCAGATAGACATAAATTATCTTTTCCAAGGTTATTGAACACAGATAGTGACCCATCTTTCTCTTTACCATTCGACATTTTGTTTGAGATCGCCACGCGGCTGCGCCGCTCGCGTAAACATTCTTCGGAAGTTGTTATTATCGGGCATTCCTGCCTGACCTAACGCATCTCGGAGGGAAAAAATTCATGTACATCTTGTGCTTTTCTTTAACCACGGATGGACACAGATAAACACAGAAAACCTCTTTTTTGATTGATGTTTACAGATCGTATTCCATGCTTCTTGTTACCATCTGGCTTTCTGGTTGAGATCGCCACGCGGCTGCGCCGCTCGCGAAAACAAACAGTACACTGTGCACTTGCACTCAGTACAAGGTGTTAAAAGGCCGGGGTCTACTTTTTTTTTCACTCATTTCTTTTTCAATTTCTGTTTCATGATGTTGGCAAAGCGCGTGGCGCTGATGGGATGATGGCTGAGGATTTCGCCCTGATAGATCAGGCAAAATGAACCAAACGGGCTGGGGCAATTCTGGGCGGCCTGCGCGTTAGGCAATTCCATCAAATTCGCAACGAGATCGAAATCCGCCTTGGCGGTTTGCATAATCGCCTTTACGTTTTTTTTCGGTATAAGGGCATTGAACTGAACGCATTATGGTCAGCCCTTCAGGATATTCCGAGGCGTTGTTCACGACATCGCGCTTGAAAGTTGGGTTCGGCGCATCCTCGTTGAGCTTGAATACCAGCAGCTCGAAGTCGGGCCTGGCTTGATCGATAACCTGAAAACCATTTTTTATAAAGATATCCTTGCCTGCCATGA
>CAZDUN010000060.1:1218-11876 GCA_964508615.1 uncultured Pelolinea sp.
CCGCCAGTCCATTGAGTTGATCCTGCCGGGCTTCCTGCAGCATAGCGGAAGCATAGCCGTGATGCTTGGTCGTTTTATTAAATCCCACAAAGACGCAGTGGATGAACAGATACCCATGCGCATTGACAGGCCGGTGGGCATGCGCTCCCGGTATGTATTCCAGCATGCCCTGGTAACCTTCTGTTTTCGTGATCAGCGCTTTGATGCGCAATCCCTGCGGATAATATTGCTTAAACCATTGGATCTTGTTTCTCAATTCCAAATGTTTTTTGATGTCTTTGTATCCGCAAACGCCATAATCGGCGATGTTCTCCGCGGTTAGCTCAAAGATGGACGCGTTTTGATCCAGTTCCATTTTTTCCTCCTAAAATAAATATTCATCAGCAGGATAACATGAAGCTCATTTTACAGTCTATTCATTGAGCTGAGTGAATCAATCCACCCAAAATTCCCCCTTATTATTATTTATGAACTTGCCGATCAATTTACACAACCTGAGTAGTGTTTCTTCGTTTCAACCACAAATGAGCACAGATAATTTATCCCGTGGTTGCTGCACACAGATTTTTTTTGCTTTGGCGTATCCCGGGGGGATAAAGAACCGCGTTCATCTTGCGTTTTATCTTAACCACAGATGGATACGGATAATTTCTTTATGGTTGATGCACACAGATTGTTTTTAGCTATGACGTATCTCGGGAGGATGACCTTTTTATTTGTCATTGCGAGCCTTGCGTCAGCAAGGCGTGGCAATCTCGATCTTAACCATAGATGGACACGGATAAACACTGATTTTTTATGCTTCATGCACACAGATAGCCTCCATCCAGGGTCATTCCGAACGAAGTGATCGCGAAGCACTCCCTTGGGGAGGGAATCCCGGTATTATTCGTATTTAGATATCTTGGGTTTCCAGTCGAGATCCTCACGGTCGCTGCCTTCGCTTCGCTCAGGCAAAACGCTCCCTCAGGATGACAATACAGACGCGCTTCACGCTTCGACACCCTACGCTGCACTGAGGGCAAGTGCTCAGCGACCGGTGGTTTTCCATTTTCCCTCGCGGGGTATAGAAGAATGCCAGCGCTACATTTGAGTGAATAAATGGGTGATGGCGGTGGAGGCGGGGCCGCCGAGCGCCTGGATGAGGGCCGCGCGCGCGCCCGGCACCTGGTTCTTCCCGGCCTGCCCGCGCAGCTGCTGCATGGCTTCAACGGCCTGGTACACGCCGGCCGCGCCCAATGGGAAACCGCGCGCCTTGTTGCCGCCCATGGTCAGCAGGGGCAGGCGGCCTTTGGGCGAGAGGTCATTCTCCTGCAGCCAGCGCCAGCCTTGGCCACGCGCGGCGAATCCGCAGGCTTCCAGGGTCAGTACGCCGTAAATGGAAGCAGCGTCCCACAACTCAAACATACTGATGTCATCCCATTCCAGCTGCGCGTCTTGCAGCGCCTTGCGCGCCGATTGCGCCGCGGCGTTGAAAGCCAGCGGGTCGGGGCGGTCATGCAACGCCAGCGCGTCAATAGTAGCGGAAGAGGCGGCGATGCGCACCGGCCGCGCCTGACGGCTGCGAAACAGCACCTTATCGCTGACCAACAACAGGGCGGCCGCGCCGTCGGCATAGGGCGCCACATCGTAGAGATTCAGCGGAGCGCACACCAGCGGCGCGCGTTGATACGCTTGCGGGTCAAGCGCCTTATGGTACATGGCGTTGGGATTGTGCAGCGCGTTGGCGTGCGCCAACAGCGGCAGAACGGAAAAAGCTTCGCGCGGGGGTTGATAAAGATCCAGGTAACGCTGCATGAGCATACCCGCCAGCCCGTTGGGGGTCAGCCCCTGCATGCTTTCGAAATCGAAATCAGCCGCCTGCGCGATGATCGCTTCCACTTCAGGGCCAACCATATCGGTGTATTTCTCGATCCCCACCACCAGGGCAGTTTCGACATAGCCGGATTTGACAGCCAAGTAAGCCAGGCGC
Source organism: uncultured Pelolinea sp. (assembly GCA_964508615.1). Lineage (GTDB taxonomy): Bacteria > Chloroflexota > Anaerolineae > Anaerolineales > Anaerolineaceae > Pelolinea. The sequence continues at coordinate 3,191 of CAZDUN010000060.1, forward strand.
AGCGCGGCCGCGCCGGAAGCCTCTCCGGCTTCGGCTGTGAAGGTTTCAATACCCTGCAAACCGACGTCGCTTGCCAGGCGCGCACCTAGATTGGCCTGCTGCGAAAGGGTGGAAGCCAGCAGATTGCCGATATACAAAGCCTGCGGGCGCATCACGCCCGCCTCGCGCATAGCCGCCAGCATGACCCTGGATGTCAGGTTTTCCAGAGATAATTCCCAGTGTTCCCCCACCGGCAAAGCGCCGGCGCCCGCGATGATGACTTCAGTCACGTCATTCACCTCAGTGCATCGCGATCTTGCCGCGATAGCGCGCGTAAGTGGCATAGTCGATTTCCACGCGCCGCGCGATGTAATCCACCGTGCTGGACGCCAATCCGCGGCGTTCCGCCAGGTGCCCGGTCACGCGCAAGTCCAGCGCGTCGGAACCCGCGCCTGAGCCATACGAGACCACCAGGATGCGGTCGCCGGGCCGGGCTTCATCCAAAACAGCCGTCAAGCCGATGGGAGATGCTGCCGCGTAAGTATTACCGATCACGGGTGAGAGCAGGCCGGTTTTAATCTGCTCGGCATTAAAACCCAGCGTCTTTGCCACGCGCTGCGGGAACTTGGCGTTGGGCTGGTGAAAAACGGCGTAGGCGTAATCCGCCGGCGTGGTGCCGCTCTCTGACATCAGGGTTTTAGCCGCTGTGGAAACATGCTTGAAATAAGCCGGTTCGCCGGTGAAACGCTGGCCATGCTCAGGGTAATGCTGGTAGGCACGCCGCCAGAAATCCGGTGTGTCGGTCACGAAAGAATACGTTGAGATGATCTCGGCCAGCGATTCCTCGGCCGGGCCCAGAATAAAAGCTGCCGCGCCGGCCGCGGCGGTATACTCCAATGCGTCGCCGGGTTTACCCTGGGCGGTATCCGCTCCGATGGCCAGGGCGTAATCGCCCATGCGCGAGCCGACCAGGGCGATAGCCGCCACCATGGCTTCCGTGCCGGCCTTGCAGGCAAATTCCAGGTCAGCCGCCTGGATATTGACCGAAGCGCCGATGGCTTCCGCCACGATGGTCGAACTGGGTTTGACCGCGTAAGGATGCGATTCGGATCCCACCCACACCGCGCGCAGGCTGCGCGCGTCCGTGCCTGCGCGCGCCAGTGCGTTGCGGGCGGCCTCGATGGACATGGTTATCGTATCTTCATCCAGGCCGGGGACGGATTTCTCTTTTATCGGCAGACCCTCGTCGGAAGCGCCCCACAGGCGCGCGACTTCGGCTGCCGGCAAGCGGTATTGAGGTACGTATGCCCCATAACCGATGATGCCTACCGGCCGCGCCGGTTTCATCAATACTGTTTTGGATTGCGGGTTCACTTGGTCCTCCAACTTTTAATAATTTCCAAGGCGCGTTGTATATGAATTTTGCCCTCATTGACCATTTGTTCGGCCACCGCGGAAACCAGTTCCTCAGGCGCGCCGGCCGCGGCGGCGACCTGGCGGGCATGCAGGGCCATGTGGCCGCGTTGGATACCCTCGGTGGCCAGGGCGCGCAGCGCGCCCAGGTTCTGCGCCAGTCCGACCGAAACGATCACCTCGGCCAGTTCGCCGGCGGTCTTCACGCCCATCAACTGCACAGCCGCGGAAGCGCCGGGGTGCACGCGGGTGGCGCCGCCCACGATGCCGACCGCCATGGGCATTTCCAGGCTGCCCAGCAGGCTGCCATCCGCACCCTGCGACCAGGCGCTCAGGCTGGTGTAGCACCCACCGCGGGCGGCGTAAGCATGCGCGCCGGCTTCCACCGCGCGCCAGTCATTGCCGGTGGCCAGCACCACCGCGTCCACGCCATTCATGATGCCCTTGTTATGGGTGGCTGCGCGGTAGGGATCAGCCGCCGCGAAAGCCCAGGCCGCGATGATGCGGTCGCGCACTGCTTCGCCGGTAAATTCATTGAATGCCAGCGCGTCTTGCGGAATGCAGCACTGCGCGCGCGCCAGGCGGCGATCAGCCAGGTTGGTGAGGATGCGCAGCAGTACATGCCCGCCGGTGATGCGTTCCACCTGCGGAGCCAGGCGCTCCAGGGCAGTGTTGACGGCGTTGGCGCCCATGGCGTCGCGCACGTCCATAACGAGATGCAGCACGAGAAACGGCCCGATGGGAGATTCCTCAATCAAGCGAACCTGAAGGTCGCGCGCGCCGCCGCCCAGCTTGCGCAGCAGCGGGTCAATTTGATTGGCCTGTTCCATCAATTCCGCGCGCCGGGACTGGATGGTTTCGGCGGCTTTTGGCAGGTCCGGCACGTCTAGTATTTGCATCTGCCCGATCATCTCTGGCGCGGAGGCGGAAGCGCTGAAGCCGCCGCCGGCGCGCGCCAGGCGCGCCATGAAAGAAGCCGCAGCCACCACGGAGGGTTCTTCGATGACCATCGGCACGGGCACTTCGCGCCCATTCACCAGGAAATTGCGCGCAATGCCCAGCGGTAGCGCATAGGTGCCGACCACGTTCTCGATCATGTGATCAGCCTGGGGGAGATTCAATCCGTCCTTGCCGCTCAAGGCGTCCAGCAGCGCCGCATCCAGGCGGGTTTCATCTGCCAGGCGCTGCAGGCGCGCGGCCGGGGAGAGTTCGTAGAATTTCTTTTGATCGTCCATTTTTCAGTTCGATAGATGATACCGGCGGGCGGCTCGCAAAAACTATCAGAATATTATCAGGGTTTCGGCTGCCGCCCTGCGTCAAAATGCGCCATGCAGGCTTTGTATGGCGCGTTTCCACCTGTGCCCATCAGTCTTGAGTATGCGCGCCATACAATACCGAAAGTCGTACAGACCATTAAAAGCAGAAGGTAAGGATGTGATGGAATTCCCGCCGAGATTCTTCCCTCGCTATCCTTCGACAAGCTCAGGACAGGCGCGAGGTCAGAATGACAAATAAAGGCTGGGGAAGGACGCCTTACTGAGTGATACGACAAACGCGAAGCATCCCCTTGAAAAATCCAACTCCAATCAATACGAGAGAATAAGGGTTCGTGATTAGGGAGGAGATTACCGCGCCCGCTTCCAGCGGGCGCGCAAAGACAATACGAAAGGGGCAGCTTTGGAAAACCGCCCTATATGAAGAACATTGGTCAGCGTATTTCCAAGCGGGTTGCCTTGTAGAGATCATTAAAAATAAGGGCAGGATGGGATGAAATACCCGCCGAGATTCTTCCCTCGCTATCCTTCGACAAGCTCAGGACAGGCGCGAGGTCAGAATGACAGGATAAGGTGGTGGAAAGCCGCGCCAGGTTAATTGCTTTATGCGGGTCGTGCTTCTTTACGCGCCATTTAAAACCAGAAGCTGCAGCTTTGGAAAGCCACCTACATGAATAGCACCGGTCAGTAATGCCCTTGGAGTAAAATAACCTTAGTACATCATTACCGCTTCGAATGGAGAGAACATGAGAGATGCGCGCATCGATCAATTGGCCGACCTGCTGGTGAATTACAGCCTGGAAGTGCAGCCCAAACAGAAAGTGCTGATCCACGGCGAATGGGGCGCCGAGCCGCTGCTTGCGGCGTGTTTCAGGAAGTGCCTGCAGGCAGGCGCGTATCCTTTCGTCGTGCCCTATACCTCGGACTGGGTTGAAAGCACGCTGCGCTACGCCTCCCCCGAGCAATACGCTGCGGTCTACCAACCATTCAAAGAAATGTACGAGACTTACGACGCGCGCATCCGTATCCTGGGCGACCTGAACACCAAGGAACTTTCCCAGTTTGACCCGGAAAAGGTCAGCCGCTTGTTCGGCGTTTACGGCGAGTATTTGAAGATCGTGCTGGATCGCGAAGCCAAGGGCGAGATGAAATGGGTGGCCGCGCTTTACCCCACGCTGGCTTACGCGCAGGACGCCAACATGAGCCTGTCTGAATACGAGGATTTCGTTTATGACGCCTGCCTGCCGGACAAGGACGACCCGGTCGGGTATTGGAGGAATGTCAAAAAACGCCAGGATAAAGCCATCGCCTGGCTGCAGGGCAAGAAAAACGTGCACGTGACCGCGCCCGGCACCGACCTGACACTCAGCATCGCCGGCCGGCCGTTCATCAACTGCGCCTGCCAGGTCAACGTGCCGGACGGCGAGATCTTCACCTCACCGGTGGAGAACAGCGCCAATGGATATGTCCATTTCACTTATCCGACCCTGTACGAAGGTTTCGAGGTCAGCAACGTGCGCCTGGAATTCAAAGACGGCAAGGCCGTCAAAGCCACGGCGGACAAGAACGAGGAATACCTGAACGCCAAGCTGGATACCGACGCCGGGGCGCGCTTCCTGGGCGAGTTCGCCATCGGCACCAACGAGCGCATCAACAAATTCACCGGCCAGATCCTTTTCGATGAAAAGATCGGCGGCAGCTTCCACATGGCGCTCGGGCACGGCTACCAAGAAGCCAAGAGCGAGAATATGGATTCTTCCATTCACTGGGACATGATCTGCGACCTGCGCAATGGCGGCGAGATCACCGTGGATGGCGAGCTGTTTTATAAAAACGGCAAATTTATGATCGATTTTTAGGAATGAATACATGAAAGTAAAACTGGCACTGGCGCAGATCAAAACCAAACTGGGCGTGGTGGAAGCCAATCTAGAAAAACACCTGGATTTAATCCGGCAAGCCGGCGCGCAAGGCTGCGACCTGATTATTTTTCCCGAGCTTTCACTGACCGGTTACGTGCTGCAGGACCTGGTGCCCACCGTGGCGCACCGCGCCAGGCCGGAAGATCCGGTCTTTAAAAAACTGCTGTCGGCCAGCCAGGACATCGACATTGTGGTGGGATTTGCCGAAGAAGACCTGCGCAACCGATTTTTCATTTCCAGCGCCTACCTCTCGCGCGGGCAGATCGTTCACGTGCACCGCAAAGTTTACCTGCCCACTTACGGCTTGTTCGACGAGGGGCGCTTTTTCGCCTGGGGCGACAACGTGGCGGCTTTCGACACGCGCTTCGGGCGCGCGGGCATCCTGATCTGTGAGGATTTTTGGCACACTTCTTCCCCTTACCTGCTGTGGATGGACGGCGCCGACCTGTTCTTGTTAACTTCGGCATCGCCCGGGCGGGGCTTGACCATTGCGCCGCAGCTCAGCACGGCGCAATGGGTGGAGAGCATCAACCAGGCTTACGCCAGCATCTTCACTTCCTTCGTGATCCACAGCAACCGGGTGGGGTATGAAGACGGGCTGCATTTTTGGGGCGGCTCGACGGTTTTCGGCCCGGACGGCGAATTAATCGCCAAGGCGCCGCTTGAAGAGGAAGCGCTGGTGTTCTGCGAGATCGACCTGAACCAGCTGCACCGCACGCGCGCGCGCCTGCCGCTGCTGCGCGATGAACGCACCGCGCTGGTGCAGCGCGAATTGACACGCATTCTCAGCCGCGACGGCAGCCGTTCCGGCAGGTAAAGAGGAGGCAGAGATGGACGGATTGGAAATCAACACCGACCTGGCGCGCAGCATCCTGAGCGGATTCATCCGCAGCGAGACCACGCGCTCCGGTTTTTCAAAAGCCGTGGTCGGTCTTTCCGGCGGCGTGGATTCGGCCGTATCCTGTTACCTGGCGGCCGAAGCCCTGGGCGCGCAGAACGTGCTGGCTGTGCGCATGCCCTATAAAACCTCTTCGCAGGATTCGCTCGACCACGCCCAACTGGTGATCGATGCCAGCGGCGTGCAGTCGCTTACCATCCCGATCACGAATATGGCAGACGGGCTGATCAGTCAATACCCGGACATGTCCAATTTACGGCGCGGCAACATCATGGCGCGCTGCCGCATGATCGTTCTCTACGACCAATCAGCGATTTTCGAGGGATTGGTGGTGGGAACCAGCAACAAGACCGAGATCCTGCTGGGTTATTCCACCCAATTCGGCGATTCGGCTTCGGCTTTCAACCCGCTGGGCGACCTGTATAAAACCCAATTGCGCCAGCTGGCGCGCGCGTTGGGCGTACCGGCGGAGATCGTGGATAAAGCGCCCACTGCCGACCTGTGGGCCGGGCAGACAGATGAGGGCGAGCTGGGTTTCACCTATGCCGAAGTGGACAAGCTGCTCTACCTGCTGGTGGACGAGCGCTACACCCCGGACGAGTGCGTGGAGGCCGGCTTTGAGCGCAGGTTCGTGGACACGGTGGTTAAACGCATCCAGCGCTACCATTACAAGCGCGTTATGCCGCCCATCGCAAAATTGAGCAACCGCACCATCGGTTACGATTTCTTGTACCTGCGCGATTGGGGCACCTGATCGATTTACCAGAAAAAAACACCCTTCACTACCAAACGGAGGCGGAATGAGGAAAGCGCGCATCTTGCGGCTGTTGCGGCTGGGGAGCCTGTTCGTGCTGGCAAGCGCCTGCCTGCCGGGAGCATCGATTTCCCTGGGCGCCACCCAAACACCATTTGTGATCACAGCCACGCCAATCAATAAGCCCACGACAGAAACGCCGCCCAACCCCACGCAAACGCCCGATTCCGCCGGGAACCAACCCGCAGTTGATGAAGGCGGATTGGAACGCGTCAACATCTACCTGGTAGCGGTGGGCGATAACGGCGCTTCCGGGAAAGCGATCGGCTGCGGCGACAGCCTGGTGGCCGTGGAAGTTCCCATTCCCGCCACCCAGGGCGTGCTGCGCGCCGCCTTGAATGAATTATTGGCGCTGGAAGGCCAGCCCTATTACGGCCAATCCGGGCTGTATAACGCCCTGTATCTTTCCCACCTGCGCATCGAAAATGTTTCGGTTGTGGACGGCGAAGCGCTGATCGAATTGAAAGGGGAGTTGGTCACAGGCGGGGAGTGCGACATCCCGCGCATCGAAGAGCAGCTGCGGGCAACCGCGCTGCAATTCGCCACCGTACAGCGCGTATCGGTTTTCGTCAATGGAATACCCTTGCAAGAGGTGTTGGATTTGAGAGGTTAATGTGCTGTCAGTCACACTCCTGCGGAGTGCAGGTGAATGCCTGACCTACATTTTGATGCAGAGAAAAAGTAGGGCAACACATTCTCGTGTGCCACTTTGGATTCAATAATTCAATTATCACAAAACGTCAAAAATTTTAAAGCTCTGTCAGGCACACTCCGCTGGAGTGTGCCTGCCCTACTTATTAAGAAATATGACTATTCGATCATGCCGTAACGCCTGAGCGCTGCTTCCAGGATCAGGTTGACCAGCTCGGTGTGTTCCGTACCGTCGGCGCGGGCTTCGATCACCAGGTCGGAGATATCCGGCGAAAGGCCCGGCAGGGGGTTGATTTCGAGGATGTAAGGTTTCCAATCATTCTTTGCGTCTAGCCTGAAATCGACCCGCGCCACGTCGTAGGCGCCCATCACGCGGAAGACCGCCGCGGCCAGCCAGTTCAGCTCATCCACGAGCTCATCGCTGATCGGCGCCGGGCATAGGTAATCGAGCTCCTCCGCCAGCGCGACTTTCAGGCGGTTGCTATACACTGCATCGCTGATCTCATAAGGCTTCAGGTCCACTTCCATGGGCGGCAGGAAATACAAACCGGCCTGGACGCGCGGCGCCTTGGGGTTGACCGGCATGCGGCGCGCCACCGGGCCGACCAGGTTGCCGACCATGCCGACCGTCACTTCGCGGCCCTCGATATAGGTCTCCACCAGGGCAGGCTGCTTGTATTTCTGGATGATGAAGCCCACCTGCTCGCGCAGTTCTTCTTCCGAGTGCACGATCGATTTGGCGCTGACGCCCATGCTGGTGCCCTCGCGGCTGGGTTTGACGAACAGCGGGAAACGTAGATCGTCATTCAAAGGTTCATCGGCGCGGTCGAATTCCTGGAAGGCCGGGGTGGGCAGCTCGTGCCACCACAGGATGCGCTTGGTCATGGGTTTATCCAGCGCCAGCGCCAGGGTGAACAGGCGCGAACCGGTATAGGGGATACGCAGCATTTCCAGCAACGCCGGCACCTGCGCCTCGCGCGAATCTCCGAAATGGCCTTCGCAGAAATTGAAACAAATGTCCGGCTTGTACTTCGGCAGATTGGTCAGCAGGGTGCGGTCGCCCTCGAAAAATTCGCAGGTGTGGTCGTTGGAAAGCAAGGCTGCCAGGATGGCGTTGACGGTTTTTTCCGAATCCAGATCATCCCATTGGTCCTCAGGCATGCCCTGCCAATGCGGGGCGTTCTTTTTTAAATTTGCCAGAACTGCAATTTTGAATTTTTTCAATTTACATGCTCCAGTCAAACATAAATTTTAGTCGATAAATAAATCATTCCACGCCTGCCATTTCTCGTCCAGGGCATTTTGAATCTCCATGTATTGCTGGCCGAGATCAGCCACACTCTCATTTACGTCCAGCGGGTGCTCCAGTTTCGCCGCGACGGCATGCAATTCCTGCTCCAGGCAGTCGATCTGTTCTTCCAGTTCCCGCAGGACTTTTGGGTTGATGCTCTTCTTCGTTGGCGCAGCGTCGGTTGACTTAGCGGATTTAACGCCGCCTTTCTTGCTGCCCTCCGGCTGCTCTTTTCGTTCGAGCTGTTCGCGCAGCTGGCTGTAGCTGCCAGTAAAGACAATCATCCCCGTTTTACCCGGATCGACCTGCCAGATTTGCGTGGCAACCGCGTCCACCAGGTAGCGGTCATGCGAAACCAGCAGGACCGTGCCGGTGAATTCGGCCAGCACGCGCTGCAGGATCTCCTGCGAGGGCAGGTCGAGATGGTTGGTGGGTTCATCCAGC
>CAZDUN010000061.1:0-7510 GCA_964508615.1 uncultured Pelolinea sp.
TCGATAAGTTCATCGCCTTTCATGATCGCCAGGATGCGTGTATCAACATCCTCTGCCGAGTAAGGATCAAATTCGATACCTTTTTCGCCGACCTGACCTTCCGCTTTTAATTTTTCAAGGATCTGGCTATAGAATTCAGCTTTTTCACCGCCCAGTGGTCCGAAATCCTTGCCCGCGCCGGAATTGACGCGGTGCGCATCCATGGCTTCATAAAAGCCCTTCTGATCGACCTCCAAACCGCGTTCACGCAGCACGTCGCGCGTGATCTCCAGCGGCAGCCCGTGCGTGGCATACAGGTCAAAAGCCGTCGCGCCGGATAATGTTTTTGAATTCAGCGCGCTGATCGCATCTTCCAGGTGCGCCAGTCCGCTTTCGACCGTGCTCTGGAAGCGCTGTTCCTCGCGCGTCAGGTTATCCAGGATGGCCGCGCGATTTTTAACCAATTCGGGATATGCATCTCCGTAAATATCGATCACTTTCGCCGATACAGCAGCCATAAAAGGCTCATTCAACCCCAATTTACCCCCGAAACGCGCCGCTCGCCGGATGATCATGCGGCAGATATAATTGCGTCCGATGTTTCCCGGAACCACCCCATCCGCAATCAGGAAAGACGCCGCGCGTGCGTGATCGGCGATCACGCGGTAAGGGGTGAAATTGGCATCTCTCTCCTCAGCAGTCTGACCTGCCAAATCCTGCACCACCTGGATCAACGGCAGCAGCAAGTCCGTGCGGTAATTGGAGTCCACGCCCTGCAGCACGGAGACGATGCGCTCGAAACCCATGCCGGTATCCACGTGCGTGGCCGGCAGCGCATCAAGCTGCGTAGGGCTCATGCGGTTGTATTGGATGAAAACCAGGTTCCACAATTCCAGATAGCGGTGGCAGTCGCTGTTCACGCCGCACTTGTGGTTGGGGTCGTCCGCCTTGTCGCAAAATTCAGGGCCGCGGTCATAATGGATTTCACTGCACGGCCCGCAGGGGCCAGTATCCGCCATTTCCCAAAAATTATCCTTCCGTCCGAATGGTTGGATTTGCTCTGGAAGAATACCGGGTTGTGCCCGCCAGGCTTGCGCGGCTTCTTCGTCAGTGGCGATTTCCCCTTTCTCATCCTTGAAATAAGTCATCCACAATCGGGTTTTATCCAATCCCCATACCCCGGTCAGCAATTCCCAAGCCCAGGCGATGGCTTCTTTTTTATAATAGTCGCCGAACGACCAGTTGCCGAGCATTTCAAAAAATGTGTGGTGGTAATCATCCCGGCCGACATCGTCGAGATCGTTATGCTTGCCGGCTACGCGCATGCATTTTTGTGAATTAACCGCGCGCGTATATGGCCGTTTATCCGTTCCCAGAAATACATCCTTAAATTGCACCATGCCGGCGTTGGTAAACAGCAGGGTTTGATCTCCGCCGGACACCAGCGAAGCGGACGGTACGAATTTATGCCCTTTTTGGATGAAAAAATCGATGAAATCTTTACGTATCTGGTTACCTGATAATGTATTCGGCATGCAATCCTCGTTAGTAAAAGTTTGGGGGTTAAATTATAAATGAAAGCGTGAAGATTGATCAGGTGATTAGCGCGAAACTGCCAGCTTGATCACTTTCCCATCTTCATCCAGCGTTACGCGCGCGAACTGTTCATGGGTGTTGTGCGCCACCTTGGTCTTCTGGCTGTACATCACCTGCGTGCGCAATGCCAGACCGCTTTGGCTGCCCTCAGCAGAAATTTCTTTGGCGTTGGCATTCATCATTTTCGTGAGCCTGATCTGGTGTTCGCGTACTTTCATTGAAGCGCTGCCGAGGTGCGGCAGATAGGTGGCCATCATTTCGTTCAGGTTGGCTGCCACTTCTTTGGAAATGCGCGGCGCCTGCGTCAGCATGCCATCCTGGTCGCTGACCGCCTTGATCTCCAGGTTGTGTCCATCGCGGGTCATGCCCTTTTCGAGATACACGTGCGGTTCCAGGTACCCCAGCGGATCGCCGTACAACACAAAGGACAACAAGGTTTTCTGGTCTTCCCCATCCAGGTATCCCTGGCGTTGGGTCATGACATTGATCAATCCCAGCTTGGCCTGCATGAAGGCTTCGCCGAATGAGTAGCCGTCCTTGGTGTACTTCCACATGATGAAACTGAACAGGTCCGCGCCGATCAAGGGTGTGTACACTGAGCCGTAAGATATACAGGTGGAACCCACAAAACCCTGGCAGCCCACCGAGATGAATTTCAGCGCCATGGATTGGTCAATGGTCTTGTCCATGATGTACCCGCCATAGCAGGCTTCGCTCACCACCAGGTCGATGTTATTGGTGATTGACGGTACTTTCTTCGCGCTGATCGCCACCGGGAAATCCGGACCTTCCACGTCTTCGCTGAAATCCCGTTGTCCATACCATTCCGGGGTGCTGCCCAGGCCGTGCAGGTTGAAATAGGCGCATTTGGCTTTCATCAGGTTGTCGATATCGATGGTATCCGCATCGAATTGCGGGCAGACGCGCAGGTCGGAGCCCGTTCCAATCGGGCGGAAGGCGGCCAGCGATGAGCGCCGCCAGACTGCCGCGGTATATCCAAAGTCGCGCGGTTTTTTCAGTAAATCGCGGAAGATGCTGGCGGGTGAAGTCCGCCCGGAAAGCACTGAAAAAGCCTGGCTGAAGAACGAATTGCTTTGCAGGGACGATTTCTGAAAATCGATGGCATGCCGCAGTTGTTCCAGGATCAAGCCGGCATCGTTCCCTTTTTCCCCGGGGAAACGCCCCACCGGCCATTCGGGCGAGAGGTAATTGCCGGAGGTGGTTGAATAGGGATTATCCGATAGGACTTCTTCGTCGGTATCATCAGTCGGATTGGGTAATTTATGAAACGGTACAACTTCATGGCAGCCCACAATCAGCAGCGCGCCGATCATCTTGGATTTGGTTTTCAGGGCTTTATCCAGGTCACTTAGAGCCAGTTTGATCTTCCAGGGATCAACCGCGCTGAGGTTGGTCAGGCCCCATTGATCTGTGTAGCTGAAATCATCCGGCAGGAACACAGCCGCGTCCCATTTGGGTTTTTGGCGGACGAGCTTGGCCAGCTCTTCCATTTTTTGGATGATGACCTCGCCGGTTTTGGAGCCGTACTTGGCTTCCAAGCCCAGGCGTGTGCTGAGGATCACATAGACGGGAGTAGTTCCTGTGATTTCTTTGGAAGACGCTTTCTCTTTGCCGGCATCCATCGTGTAGCGGGCTGCGCGGCTTTTCTGCCGGTTGGTGGGTGCATTCGCGGTAACGTGCGCAGCCGGCGCTCCTGCGTTTAATTGGTGCCAGTTCAACGCCACGGAGATATTTGAAGGAATTTGCAGTGTCAGGTCGATGGCCTGCTGCTTGGGCCACAGAGAGGAGAAATCATGCCCGATACCCCAAATCCGTGTTGCGGATATACCACCGGGGTCGCGGCTGACGCAATTATGCAAGAGCGATATGGCATCCGCCTCACTGCCGCAATCGAAAAGGGCTTTGGCGCGCCACAAATCCACCTGCAGGCAATTCGGCCAGCGCTGATGGTAAATTTCTGTTAATTGCAAGAGGGTGCGGCTTTCATCGATCAGGCTCGACAGACGGCAATGCTCGATTACAGCCAGCAGGTTTTGCTGTTCACTGGCGATGATCTTGCGCAGCAGCCTTTCGCTGTGGGTATATTCTTTTTTACGGATACCCTGGCGCACTGCCCGCAGGGTGACCGCCCAGGGGAATATTTCAGAAATATCCACCGTCTTTCCGGTCAGCACATGCAGAGCCGAAAAAACCGCTTTCTTGTTCTCAACGGTATTTAACCTAATCAACAGTTCGTAAGCCGGGGTGAATTCCGGATCGGAGATCAACAGTTCCTCGAGAATCTTGCCCGCTGCCCGATCATCGGTTTGCAAATGTTTGATCTGCGCAAGTTTATAACGAACATCGATATCGTTGGGATATTTCTTCAACCATTCTTCCAGCAGATCATTTAAAAAAGCGAATTGGGCAATTTTTATCCCCGCCTGATAAATTTTCTCCAGATCGTTTCGCCCGATCGATACTGCTGCGCACATTTATTTTCTATTCCTCGATGACTGATGGGTTGGATGTCTCTACCTGTATTATATTGGCATTCTTTAATGTGCTCAACAGACTTTTGATGCTTTCATCTCCAGGTCGAATTTTTGTAGCCTGGCGCAAGCAAATCTCGGCTGGCTGATATGATCCTTGCTGATAATATAACAAACCGAGGTTTTTCAGCAGATCAAAGTGATATGGGTTCGTGCGCACTCCGCTTTCCAGGATCTCCAGCGCCTGGCGGTTATCGCGCCGGGTTTGATAAATTCTGGCGAGGTCCATGAAAAAAGCGGGTTCAAAGGGATTAAGCTGCACTGCCTTGACCAGTAAATCGATCGCCTTGTCCAGGTCGCCGTTCTGTTGCGCGACCTTGGCCAGAGTTTGCAGCGGGTAGGGATTGCCCGGATTGGATTGGCGTGCCATGTCCGCGTTGTTTTCCGCAGCTTCCAAATCCCCTGTTTTTAGTTGAAGCCTGGCGATCTCCAGTTGGATTTCCACGTCATTGGACTGATCCGTTTGATCAATCAGATAATCCAGCGCCCTCTGCTCACCCTGCAGCTCAGCAATGTAGGCTGCCTTCCGGAGCAGAATTTCTTTCCCCGGTTTTATTTTCATTAGATTGTCCTGCCCGAGGAAATCCAGCGCCGCTTGCGCTCCCTGGCTTTCCCGGATGATGGCTGCCTTCTGACCGATCACAGATTGGTCTTGCGGGTCAAGCAAGTAAGCCATTTCAAGGTTATCCTGCGCTTTTTTCAGATTGCCGAGTTTCAGGGCTAGTTGACTGATCATCAGGTAAGGGCGGGAATCTTGCGAACGCATTCGTTTGGCATTCTCCAGGTAACGCGCAGCTTTTTGCGGCTTCTCATTGCGCATGCTCAGCTCACCCAATTTAATCAATGTATCAAAATCCCGCTCATCGCCATTCAGCCGGGATTCCAGATAGGCAATGCCCAAATAGTTGCCGGCTTGCAGATTCATCTCGCCCAAATAAGCCTGGGTTTCCGCCCCTTTTTCAATTTCGGCTGCTTTTTGGAAATGGCTGAGTGAAGCATGCACGTCACCCACTGCTTTGCTGATCTCGCCAGCCAGGATATGCCATTGGTATTCTTCCGGCCAGGCAGATAAGGCCAGGCTGATCGCCGCGTAAGCATCCTCAGGCTGCCCCAATTTCTGTTTCGCAATCGCCAGCGCGGCGTAATGCTGCGCTTGCGCTGCGCCTGTCTTCAACAAACCCGTTAGAGAAGTCACTGCTTTTGCGGGTTCCGTATCCATCGTCAGCAGCGCGAAAACCAGCGGCAGTTGATCATCATCGCGGTATTTTTCCAGCAGGATTTCGGCTTTATTGCCCCCGGCTTGCTTGAAACATGCAACCAGGCGCGCACAGGAAGTGGTATAAGGGTCATCCTCAATTTCGCGGTAAGCGGCACCAGCCTCATCCAGCCACATCTGAATCTCACGAATCTGACTTTGCAGGTCGGGCCGATTAAAAAGTCCGCATTTAATTTGCGACTGGAACGATCCAAAAAGTTCCAGATCCTGTTTATCCAAAACAACCATATGCGCCGCAGCCTGCAAGCGCTGGTTGATCCAGTTTTCGAAAGTAATCTTTGAAAGCGCGCGCAGGAAAACCTCAATAAAAGGCGCCGCCTGGCCGGATTGTTGGATCGCCCGCCGGCTTTTTTCCATGGCCACCTGATATCTCCCCAATTCCATGGCAGCCTCGGCCAGCCAGCTCGCGTCATCCATGTCTGTGTCACTAATGGTATGAGCGCCCTTTAGCATCTCATCCAGAAGCGCCTGCGCATCCGCGTGATTGCCGTTGCGGTGCTGCAGCCTGGCTTGTAGGGCTTTTACGCGCAATGAATCTGGAAGTATCTCCAGGCATTGAGAAAGCAGGTTCGCGGCCTGGATTTCACGCCCCAACTTCAGTGCTGCTTCGCCCCAGATACAGACGTTCTCGTTTGCGCATTCTTCAATGCTCATGGCTATGGCGTTATCCAGGAAGGATTCGATAATTTTGTCCTCTCCCAATGAGTACGCCAAACTCAATGCCAGGGTCAGGAGATTAAAATCAGCGGGGAAACGAACAAGGAATGCTTGCGCATCCTCGAAAGCGCCCGCCAGGTCTCCGTTCTTTTTTCTATTGATAATGGCAGCCTGGTAAAGCTGAAGCGGGTTCTGGCGAATCCCCTCCCAAATATGAGGCGCTGTCAGCCAGGAGTAAGGAATGACAACCGGTTCATCACTGTTCTTTTCATATAAATCGATCGCCTGCCGGTTGGCAGCCTGGGCTTCCGCGGGGAAACCGGTCTCTTGATAAAGAAACGCTTTTAGTCCGAGGATCGCGTAATCGACTTGCTCGATCAGATTGAGCAGGTTGAGTGCTTTTGAATTTTGCCCGATTTGCAGATTTATGAATGCGCTTGCCAGGTAATCGTCAGCTGAAATAAGCTCGTTTTCGGTCAGGAAATCGTCGATCACTTGCCCGGCTTCTTCATGCATGCCAACCTGCGCCAGTAACTGCGCTGCGGCAAACCGGTCGGCGGATTGAGGTAAACCCGCTTTAAAGCAGCTGCGGATCAAGCGCAAGGCTTTGCCGGTTTGATTTTGTCCCAGGTAAAGCTGCGCCAACGCATATTTAAATATCGTGCTCTGCCCATCCCCGCTTGTCTTCTCTTCCAGCATGCGCTGCCATTGTTGGACGTCTTTCAGACTGGCGTTGATTTCCAGCAAGTCCATTATTTCCAGTCCTCCCGCCCGCATGCAATTCGCGACCACATCCAGCGCGTCCTCGTACAGGTGCATTTTCGCGAACGCCTGGATCAGGAACAAACTTATGATCTGTTTTTGCGGCTGAAGTTTTAAGGCTTCTTTGAAATTCACGACGGCCAGGTCGTATTGTTTGTTCTGAAAGTAATATTTTCCCATGCCGGCGTAAACGCGCCAGGCATCCGGATTGCGATGCAAGTCCGCCCTGGTCATGAGCGCCTGATAACACGTCAATTTGCGTTCAGGTTCCATTTCGGCTTGCAAGACTTTTAAAAGCATATGATCATAATTCTGATCGAAAAACTTCGCGTCCAGGTTGCTGGCATTGAGGTTCAATTGCGAACGCGCAAGCGTTTCAGCCAACGGAAAATCCGCCCGTTTCCTTTCAGCGGCTGCCAATCCGAAATCGATCAACCAATCCGCCTGGATTTGCTCCCTGCTGATCAATTCTCCCAAGATGTGCCTGGCTGGGTTGTAATTACCGCGTTCAATAAGTAAACGAGCTTTCGCGCCCTGCAGCCAGGGTGAAAGCACCCACTTTTCACCGTTGGCAGAGAGTAAATTTCTGGCGCTTTCACCTGCGTTACCAGATAGGCAGGCTTCAAGCAAGGTTGCCAGCGTCCCGATATCGGAAATTATTCCAAGATTTCCGCATTTTTCCAGGCAA
>CAZDUN010000061.1:7520-11805 GCA_964508615.1 uncultured Pelolinea sp.
GGTGCGCTGCGATAATTCGAAATGTTTGGCCACAATTTCCGGCAAATCCGCTTCCAGGGATGATAAGGACGCGAGGAATTCCCTCGCCATGTTGTATTGGCCGGCAACCAGCCAGTATTCGATCAGAAACTGGATGGTATAGACATCGCGTTTACGGCTGGAATAGATTTTTTCAACCATTGCCTGGGCTTCTTCTTTCTGCCCGGCATTCAACTTGAACAAGGCGGTGAGAGCCTGAAATAATCCTTCGCTGTTGTAAAAATTCGCGGCTGCCTGGATAACTTCCGCGAGGGTCTGCTCGTCTCCTGCCCGGTAGCAGCAGATTGCCATCTTCTGAAAATCTTCCAGGCTGACCGCGTTGATTTTCTTCCAAATGATCAGGGCATCCATCCAGCGGCCCAGCTTTTCCAGACAATCCGCCAGATGTACCTTTTCTTCGCGCACCAGTTCCCGGGTGATTTCCAAACGGCTGTAATAATTCGAGGCTTTTTCAAAATCACCGTAACGGTAACATAAGTCAGCCGCAGCCTTCAGTAATTCACCATTCAGCGGTTGATAATTCACCAGTATCTCAGCTGCTTTGGCAGCTTCCGGAATCAGGTTTATCTCCGCCAATAGGTTTACCAATTGCGCGGGGCTGACAGGCATCCCCGCTTGTTGGAAGGGTATGATTTCCTGAAAATTCCGGCTGGCTTTAATATCCTGAAATAATCCTTTCGCGATCTTGCGGGCGGTCTCGGCATCTGAATCCTTGATTGCCATGGCTTGCAGCGCCCTGGATGAAAAATCCAGCCCTGCTTCTTCAAATTCACCGGCGGGCGAAAATCGCGCATCGCTCATGAGGCCGCCAGCCAAGCCCTTTTTCAGGTTCTCCAGCTTGCGATTGAGCATCTCTACCAATCTGGTCGCTTTTGAGGAAAATTCACGCGCCTGATCCTCACAGTCCGCGTAAACAGCCAGCGTGGCATAGTCTTTCAGGATTGCGATTCTCTGCAGCAACTCATCGGTAGCGAGATCGGAAGGGGGATCATAGCGCTTGGTATCGGCAGATAAATGGCGTTCCAGATAACTGCCTGCCAACTGTTTTTGGATCAGCTTGTTCTCATGGAAGTCGAGATTTCCCATCAGCTTGATAAAGTTTTGGGGTGAAGCTCGCTCGATCCAATTTTGCAGCTCATCTTGTTCAACCCGCAGCATGTCGCCATTATTGGCGAGCACAAACGCCAGTAGTTGCCTGGCAATTGCACTTTCAGACTCGCCCATTTCAAATAGCAATTCTGCCCGTGTTTCATCGAGGAAAAATACCACCGAGATAATGGTGCCCCAGCCTTCCGCGATATCGCTTTGGCTAATGTTGGGCAAAATGCCGCTGTTGAAGATGTGTCCCCACCCGGCAGGTTTTTGTCCCTCCAGCAACAGATAAGCCGCCGCGGCAGCCACTTGATCCAGGTCGAGTCCGGCTAACTTCTGGCCCTTCAGGTCGCTTATTCCAGCGTTATGACTGATTTGCCTTAATTGTTCTTCTGAAATCGCTTGCCGGGCATCGATCCCCGCTGCGTGCAGGCACAAATGCGCTGCCGACCAGAATTCCTTCTGGTGCGGGATTGCCTGCAGGTAAGCATTCAAGCAGGTTTCTTCTTTGAGCTGTTTCCAGACCGGTTTATGGTGAATGAGCGCTGAAACTACCGCCCCAACCTCCTCACGGCTGAAGTGCTGCTTAAATACAAGAATAGGGTCGATGCTGCCCATAGAATTCCGGTTTGTTTCTGATTAAAGGATGCGTGATACCAGATAGTAAGCAACGACGAATAAAATGAAAGAGACGAGAACCATGAAAATTCCAACGCCTACTTTCGTTTTCGTCATCTCGGTGATGGATTTGAGTACTTCGGAAATGCCATCGACCAGCGCTGATACGTCATCAGTCAAACCCTTTTCAGCCAATTTGGCTGAACTGGCGGTAATTTCGTTGAAATCACCACTGTTGGTATTGAATGCCAGGGTGAACAGACCGATTACGAAGGAAATCACGCCCAAAACCATGATGACACCGGCCAGGGTGAGGACGAAATCATTTGCAGTTAATGCGAACATATTGCCTCCAGAATACAGATTTCTGCAGGTAATATTGCAATAAGTATGCCAGAACGGATTATTTGGGTTGGCTGATGTCCATCGGCAGGTCGCCCAGCATGATCTTCTCGCCATCGCAAAACAGCATGGCGCGCTGGATGACATTGCTTAATTCGCGGATATTGCCCTGCCAGCGGTATTTGATCAGAGCGCTCAAGGCGTCTGGCGCGATATTGATGACATTCTTGCCCATCTGCCGGTTGTATTTATTGATAAAGTAGCCCACCAACTCGGGGATATCTTTTTTGCGTTCACGCAGCGGTGCAAGGTGCAAATCGACCACTTTCAGGCGGTAATACAGGTCTTCACGGAACTTGTCTTCTTTGATCATATCCTGCACGTGGCGGTTGGAAGCGGCAATGACCTGCACATCCACGTTGATCATAGCGGTGCCGCCCACGCGTCTGAAAGCCCGCTCCTCGATAGCCCGCAGCAGTTTGGCCTGGATATCGGTCGGCATGGATGAAATTTCATCCAGGAAAAGGATGCCCTCATCCGCAATTTCCATCAACCCATGTTTCCGTTTTTCCGCGCCGGTGAATGCGCCCTGCTCATAACCGAATAATTCCGATTCCAGTACAGTCGGCTGGATGGCAGCGCAGTTGATAGCAATGAAAGGTTTCTTGGCGCGCGGGCCGGATTGGTGGATGAAGCGCGCCAGCACCTCCTTGCCCGTGCCGGTTTCCCCGGTAATAAGCACTGAAACGGAAGCCGCGGCGGCTTTGGCGGCTTGATCC
This sequence comes from uncultured Pelolinea sp., assembly GCA_964508615.1. Classification (GTDB taxonomy): domain Bacteria; phylum Chloroflexota; class Anaerolineae; order Anaerolineales; family Anaerolineaceae; genus Pelolinea. The sequence goes on from CAZDUN010000061.1 coordinate 10,391, forward strand.
ATCATTAACTTGAATTCCGGCGTGCCGCCCACCACGAAATCGTTCATGTCCATCTGGCTTTGGCGGAAATGATTCAATTCGCGCCGCATCTTGATGATTTCGCCCGCCCGCGCGATGGATGCTTCCAGGTTGCTCAAATCCATGATCGGTTTGGTCAGGAAATCATGCGCCCCGCTCTTCATAGCGTCCACCGCCATTTGAATATCGCCATAGCCGGTGATCAAGATCACCGGCGGCTTGGAAGGCAGGGAAGATAATTCCGAGAGGAAATCCAGCCCATATCCATCCGGCAGCTGCACATCCAAAATGATAATATCGCCGTCTCCTTTGGAGACGTGTTCACGCCCTTCTTTCAATGTTCCAGCTTCGAAAACCTCGTATCCGCTGGTTTTAAGATACTCGCTGATATTATGGCGCGCGTGTTCTTCGTCATCGATGATCAATATGGTATAGCTCATGCCGTTTCTCCTTTGATGATAGCTTTATTTGGCAGGATAACTCTAAAAATGGTTCCACCCGGATAGGTTTCCAGTTCAATTTTTCCCTGATGCGCCTCTATCATTCGTTTAGTGATGGCCAAACCCAGACCGGTTCCTTTGGGCTTGATGGATACAAATGGCTCAAACAGCTTCTCGCGAATTTCCGGCGGGATGCCCGGCCCTGTATCTGAAATGCTGATCTCTAAAAACTCGTTCTCCGCTCCCTTCGCTTCGATCTGCAGCGAGATCACTCCCCCGTCCTGCTTGATGGCATCGAAGGCATTGTTGATCAAATTGACGAATGCCTGCTCCAGGGAACGCTGGTCGGCTGAGACTATTGCGCTTGCAGCTTTCAACTGGAATAACACTTCCACACGGTTTTGCCTGAATTTGCTGTTATTTTGGTTCAGGATGCGCTTTAATAATGATTCCAGGTCAACATCTTTGAAATTCTCCACCTTTTGACGCGAGTACGAAAGCACTGATTCCATCATGCCATTGATGCGGTTGCAATCGTCCAGCATACCTTCGATGGTGGTGAGCATGGAATCGTCGGCTGAGGTTTTCTTTTTCATGACCTGCAGCCCGCTGACAAAACTGTTCATCGGATTGCGCACTTCATGCGCGAAATCCGCTATGACATCACCCAAAGCCGCTTTGTTCTCAAACTCATGCAACTTTTTTTCAGATTCTTTCAGAGCGGTCTGGTCGGTTATCACCAACAGCTTGCGACCGGAATCACGGTCTTCCAGCGCGATGATTTGATATGCTACTGGTTTCCGGTTTCCTTCGCGATCAAAGATATAAACAGGTTCCTGTTCGTGTTTCAGAAATGCGAATTCCGACTTCACCAGTATTTCCTGGATGGCGGAAATTTCCAAAATAATCACAGCCGTCTTCCCCAGTAAATCAATCCGGGTATATTTCAAAAAATCG
>CAZDUN010000062.1:0-6568 GCA_964508615.1 uncultured Pelolinea sp.
GGCAAAGGGTTTATTGCCAGCCGGTTGTAATTAACCCCCAGCGCTTACACAGGCAGGTAAGCATCCGAATAGAATCCGGCTTTGGCCAGGTCGCCGCTTTCGCCGATGAATGAAGATACGGAATGGAAAATCATATTGGCGATCAATCCGAATTCCTTCAGGAACATTTCATAGCCGATGATGCCGTGTTCAGCCGGCAGCCGGCCGGTCCACAACGTGGTCAGGGCGGCCGAGGTGGTGCTGGGGGTGATGCTGGTGAGCGGCAGCAATTGGCTTTCCTGAAGCAGTGCCTTCCAACCCGGCAGGGAATTACCAGCGGCACTATCCAGGCTGCGCCAGCGCAGGAATTCCCAACCCAGGCCGTCCACGACAACGAAGATCACGTGTTGGTACGAATTGGCGAATGCCCGGGAGTAATCGGCCGCCAACCGGCGGTCAGCCGGCGGCGGGCAGCCCAGCCAATGGCAGATACTGGCCGGGATATTGGCAATCGAGTATCCCTCGTAAAATGGGAAAATTTGGCCATCCGATCGAGGGATGCCTGCCAGTCTGTGCTGGCCGATATGTTCCAGAATGGAATCTGCAGATATTTTCATTTCGGACTTCGTGTTAAATTCTGGATTCTATTTTATACTATGGGGCAATGATGAATATGGGATGATTGGTTGCGATGGGAAGAACAAGCCATAACAAAATCCTTTGGGCAGCCATGCAGGCAGCATATTTTCTGATTTTGACGCTGGCTTTCACGCGGCCTTTGTATCAGCACCTGACCACGCATGTGCCGGGCAGCCTGGGGGACAACCTGTATTTCATCTGGCAAATCGGCTGGTTCAAGCAGGCGCTTTTTGATCTCGGGCAAATTCCCTTGCACTCGCATTTATTGAACTTCCCAAACGGTTACAACCTGGCAGTCACCGAGATCGCGCCGCTGCAGCTGGCATTTGCGCTGCCCTTCGCACTCAACGGCAATTACGTACTGGGCTACAACGTTTCCATTTTGCTGACGTTCATCCTGGCAGGATTGACCATGTCCGCCTGGGTGCAGCATCTGAGCGGCTCGCGATGGGCGGGGTTGGTTGCGGGCACGGCTTACGCCTTCCTGCCCTATCACCTGGCGCATGTACTCTCCGGCCATCTGAACATCTCCGCCATCCAGTGGTTTCCGCTGTTCTTCTGGGGTTTCTGCGGCATACTGACGGAGGAAAGAAAAAGCGTTCGAAATATCTGGCTGGCCGGCATCGGCTTATCGGCCATTGCCCTGACTTCGCAATATTACCTCTACCTGACTGCCCTGGTCAGCGCGTTGATCCTGGCTGCCTATTTTCTGTTCCTGCGCCGCGACCGGTTTTTTGAAAAGGAGTTGTGGCAGCAATTTATCTCGGCTGGCTTGATCGCGCTGCCTGCGCTGCTGGTTGGCATCTTGCCATACCTGCTGGTACACAGCGGCGCCGGCTCACAGCGGACGCTGGCGGACGTCATGATGTTTTCCGCCAGCCCTACCGATTTTCTGCTGCCCTTCACGCGCCAGTTCATCTGGGGCAAGTGGGTTTGGCAAACTTTTCCGCGCGACCTATGGAATGAAGCCACGCTTTATCTTGGATTGCCGGCCTCGCTGCTGGCCATCCTGGGTTTTGCCACCCGCCGCAAATCCGGCCGCCGACTGTTATTCGCCATCTTTTTGACAGGCTTTCTCATCAGCCTCATCCTGGCCATGGGCACCAACCTGACCTGGAATGAGCAGCCAGTAGTGATGGAAAGGTCAAACTGGCTGGCGCGCCTGATCACGAATGAAGACGGCCTGGTGATGCTGCCCGGATACCTGTTTTTCAAATACGTCCCTTTTTACTCAATCATGCGCGCCTGGATGCGCATGGGTGTGTTGGCCTTGATGTTTACCTGCGCGGGCGCGGGGTTGGGCCTGGCCTGGCTGGCAGGCCGGATGCGCCAGCCGCTGCAGCGGACATTGATCTGTCTATTGGCCTTGACTCTGGTGCTGTTCGATTTTTACGTCACTCCTACCTCGCTCGCTGAAGTGAAACCGCGTGCCATCGACCTGTGGCTGGCGGAGCAGCCCGATGGCGGGCAGGTGCAGTTGCCCCTGAAGCAGTCCTATGAGGAATACAGCCTGTATTACACGCTGTACAGCCAGAAACCCATCATCGGCGTGATCCGCACATTTCCCTCCAATCGCTATTTTGAGTTGGAACCGCTGCTGCACGGCTTCCCGGATGAAACCAGCCTGGCGGCGCTGCAAGAGGAAGGATTGACTTACATCGTACTGGACGAGAAAAACTACCCGCTGGACGCGGATTTCATCGCGCGCTGTGAGGAGCTGGGTATGCGATATGGTACCTCATTGGACGGCCAGGCGGTTTTCATCCTGCCCTGAATCTACCCTGCCTTTAATATTTTTTGTATAATCTATTCAGTTAGGTGAAAGAGAGAGATGCGGCGAGAACGATTGACCTGGGATGATGTGGATGCCTTGATCGACCACCTGATCCCGCAATTCGACCATACCTTTGATGGCATGCTGATCATCACGCGCGGCGGGATTGTGCCGGGCGGGCTGCTGGCCGCGGCGCTGCAGATTGAGCATGTCCTGACGGCAGCGGTGGATTTTCCTGCCGAGGCTGAGTTGAATGACTCGCGCATGGGCAGCCAATTCTACGCCTGGCCGAAGTTCCTGCAATTCCCGGACGATCAGATGTTGGCTGCCAAGCGGGTGCTGATCGTGGATGATGTGTGGGGATCGGGGCGCACCATCACGGCGGTCAAGAACCGCGTGTCCGGCGCGGGCGGATTACCCTATACCTGCGTGCTGCACTTCAACCCTTACCGACATTTGTTTGGCAATTTCAAACCGGATTTTTACGCCGCTACCACGGACGCTTATATCGTTTACCCCTGGGAAAGCCGGCGCGGCAGCGAGCGTGCTTTGCTGGGCGGGTTCGACCAGTAAAAATATCATTCCTTAAGCAATACTTTTCTATAATCTGCCACCATTCTATCCAAACCGAACAGGGCTTCAGCCCGTTTGCGCGCCGAAGCGCGGTATTCGGGCAGGCGTTCCAGCACCTTGACGGCGGCTTCCACCAACAGGCTGGTTTCCGGTTCTTCCAGGCGCCAATAGTTGCTGCCATACGGCACGACCGCGCCGCCTTCCTCGCCGATCAATTCCGGCAGCGACCCGGTGGCGTAGCTGACCACCGGCAGGCCGCTGGCCAGCGCTTCCACCACGGAATTGGGGCAGGCGGCGTTGATCTCCGCCGGGAAAAGCAGATGCGCGCTGCGGTCCAGTTCGGGAATTTTCTCGTGGGGCACCAGACCCATCCAGCGCACGGAAGCCTTGTGCGCGCAGGCCACCTGCCCGCGCATTTCCTGCGGGGCGTTGCCGGCGATCATCAGCTCCACCTTGCGGTCGAGCCTGACGGAGAGCAGATTGGCGGCTTCCACCGCGTTGTATAAATCTCGCTCGTGCCCGCCTTTAAAACTGCCCTCCACCACCAACAGGCGCACATAATCGTCCGGCGGGGCGCCTTCACCGGCAGGGTTGAAAGTGTCCAGGTTGACGCCGTTATGAATGACGCGGTTCGGCTTGCGCAGCGAGCCATACACGGTGTTCCACCAGTCGCGTGTGAAGTTGCTCTGATAGACAATTTCGTCTGCCAACCAGCGGCGGATGAAGGCCAGCTGGAAATTCAGGCGTTCCGAACGGAAATAATGCTGCCAGCCGGTATTTTGGCGCTTGTGCAGCCAGTTCATCCCGTCCAGGCGCTGCACGATGCGGATGCGCTGGCGCTTGGCGTAAATCAGGTCATCCAGCTTGCGCGTGCTACCGATCAACAGGATGGCTTGCGTGCCGGGTTTGCGCGGGTCATGGTGCGCCTCGATACCCAAAGCGGATAGGCCGCTGATCAACTTGGCCTGAAATGAAGAAGGTCCGCCAGGACCTTTTAACTTGGGCAGGATGCAGATGGAGGGTTCAGCCAAAGCATGTTCTCGATTTTTTCGTCAAAGTAAGGCGATTATACCTTTTATTCTGGTTCAAGGTGTTTTTCTCTAGCCATCCAATTCCTTTATTCCGCAATCCAAAGCCTGCCTTAACGCTCTTACTTTTTCTTCCAGAACCGCGCCAGAGGGAGCTTGTGCAACCCGGACGCCTGACCCGGCATGCGCATTGCGCACACCGGTACGCACGACTAGATCAACAATGTTATCCTGGCAGACGCCCCCGGCCAATAGCAAGTCGATCCGGCCAGCGGCGATGGATTGAAACAATTTCACTTTTTCCATGCTGTTTTCGACCTTGCCGATCATGCCTTGCCCGCCGGTCGTCCTGGCGCTTTTTATGCCGATCTCGATCATTTTCTCAAGGGTCTTTTCCGGATCCCTGGTCATTTCCCATGCCAGGTGGAAATGAAGCGATTTATCTCCAGCTGCATCCTGGAAGGCTTGCAGCGCGTCTGTATCGATTTCCTGGTTTTCAGTTAAAGCGCCAAGCAGAAATCCCGCTGCGCCTCTTTCTCTTGACAGCTTGATATCATGGCACATGATTTCAATGTCTTTTGAGTTGAATACCATCCGGTCAACCCTTGCGCGGATCATGACCAGCACATCAATACTAACGCTCTTACAGACACATTCAACCATTCCGGCGGTGGGTGTGGTTCCCGCTTCAACAAAATCAGCTTTCAGATCGATCTGCGTAGCGCCTCCCAATTCCGCGGCGATCGCATCTTCTGGTGTTTGAGCGATAATCTCGAGCATTTTTCCTCCTTGATATTCCAGTGAAATCATATCTAAATAAATTGTATTCCAACAAAGAACCTCTGATTCTGGACAATTGTAATTTCATTCAATTTTGTTAATGGTTCAAATGAAATACGATCTTGTCTTTTGTTGGTTTATGGGATAACTTATGAAAGTGCAGCATGGCTTATTTTTTTTATTTTCCTAAACGGTGCCGTAAAAATCATTTTGCAAATGGGATTATCAAAATAACCAAGATTAAAGATACAATAGGTCAATTTATGCAAACGATAAATAAACGCATCGTTGTGAAAGTGGGTACTTCCACCCTGACGGCGGGTTCGCCAAAATTGAACCTGCCGCAGATCACCGCGCTGGCCCAACAGGTCGCCAGCCTGGCGGCGCGCGGCGCAAAAGTGGCGCTGGTGTCTTCCGGCGCGATCGCGGTCGGGCGTGAATACCTGGGTTCTCCGGCGCTGCCCAAGTCCATCCCGGGCAAACAGATGCTGGCGGCCATCGGCCAGCCGCGCCTGATGAACGTGTATGAACAATTATTCGGTATCTACGGCCTGAAGGTTGCCCAGGTGCTGCTGACCCGCGAGGATATCAGCGACCGCAAGCGCTACATGAATGCCCGCAACACGCTGGATGCGCTCCTCGACCAGGGAGTGGTCCCTGTTATCAATGAAAATGACACCGTGGCGGTGGATGAAATCCGCATCGGCGATAATGACAATCTGTCCGCGCTGGTGGCCAACCTGATCGAAGCGGACTTGCTGGTCATCCTGACTGACCAGGCTGGGCTTTACACGGCCAACCCGGCGCGCAACAAGAGCGCAGAATTGATCAAAGAAATTAAAGAAGCAGAAATTCCTCCGCAGGTTTGGCAGGCAGCCGGCGGCAGCCAAAACGGCCTGGGAACGGGCGGCATGTTCACCAAGCTGCAGGCGGCCGAGGTCGCGCGGCGCTCGGGTACGGATGTGGTGATCGCCAGGGGCAGCGAGCCTGAAATCCTGCCACGCTTGCTGGCAGGCGAGCTGCTGGGAACGCGCATTTATGCCCTGCTGGACAAGCTGGAAAACCGCAAGCGATTCATGCTGGCCGGCGCTGTGCCGCGCGCCGCCATCCACATCGATGCGGGAGCGGCTGCCGCGCTGACAACGGGCGGTTCGCTGCTGCCGGTGGGCGTGAAGGAAGTGAATGGCAAGTTCGAACGCGGCGACATCGTGCGCGTCAAAGATGCGGATGGCAGGGATTGCGCCCTGGGGCTGGTGAATTATGCCGACGAGGATCTGCGCAAGATCATGGGGCACCGCTCCAGCGAGATCGAGAAACTGATCGGTTATGCGTATGGCGAGGAGGTCATCCATCACAACAGCATGACCTTGTTGAGGTAAGGGAAGCATGAATATCGAAGCAGTATGCCGAAACGCCAAAACTGCCAGCCGCGCGCTGGCTTTGACGGCGGTCTCGCAGAAGAATCAGGCGCTGCTGGCGCTGGCGGATTGGCTGGTCGCCAGCCAGGCAGAAATCACGGAGATCAATCAACAGGATGTGGCCGCGGGTCAGCAGGCCGGCTTGAGCGCGGCCATGCTCGACCGCCTGGCCCTCAACCCGGTGCGCATCCAGGCAATCGCCGCCGACTTGAAAAATGTGATCAACCTGCCCGACCCGGTGGGCGAGATTTTCGAAGAGCAGGCCCTTGAGAATGGGCTGCGCTTGCGCAAGCAGCGCGTGCCGCTGGGCGTGCTGGCGGTGATCTACGAGTCGCGTCCCAACGTAACCGTGGATGTGGCCGCCCTGGCGCTAAAAA
>CAZDUN010000062.1:6578-7328 GCA_964508615.1 uncultured Pelolinea sp.
AAAAAGCGGCAACGCGGTCATCCTGCGCGGTGGGAGCGAGACCATCTGCACCAACCGCGCGTTGGTTTCCGGCATCCATCAGGCGTTGGCAACGGCCGGCATTCAGTCGGATGTGGTGCAATTCATCGATGATCCCGACCGCGAACTGGTCAACCGGTTACTAAAAATGCATGCTTACGTGGATATGCTCATCCCGCGCGGCGGCGCCGGGTTGCACCGCTTCTGCCGCGAGAATTCCAGCATCCCGGTCATCACCGGCGGCATCGGCATCTGCCACCTGTTCGTGGATGAAAGCGCCGACCTACAGCGCGCGCTGCCGCTCATCCGCAACGCCAAGATCCAGCGCCCGACCGTGTGCAACGCGTTGGACACCTTGTTGGTGCACCATGCTGTGGCAGGGGAGCTCATCCCGCGCGTGGTCGCCGCGCTAAAAACGGACGGGGTCACATTCCGACTGGATGAAGCGGTCATGCGCGACCTGGGCTGGGCTGCGGACGAGAGTGTTCAGCCGGCCGGACCGCAAGATTTCGACACGGAGTGGCTTTCGCTGGTGCTGGGGATCAAGGTGGTGAACGGGCTGGATGAGGCCCTGGCGCACATCGCGCTGCATTCCACCGGCCATTCCGATGGCATCCTGACTGAAAATACTGATAACGCGGAGCGTTTTATCCATGAGGTGGATTCGGCAGCGGTGTCCGTGAACCCCACCACGCCCTACACGTACGGAGCCCATTTCGGTGGGGGTCCCGT
>CAZDUN010000062.1:7338-11680 GCA_964508615.1 uncultured Pelolinea sp.
CTGGGTGCCGAGGTGGCCATTTCCACCCAGCGCCTGCACGCGCGCGGCCCGATGGCGCTGCGCGAACTGACCACCTATAAATGGGTGGCGCAGGGGGATTACCTGGTCAGAAAATAAGCAAACAGACTGAACTTTCGGTTTTTTTTTCTGATTGAAGCAAATGCATTGCTTAAATCTTACAACCTGAACGCTGTGATTGCGAAGCATCCCTTGGGAGAGGGTGCCGGTTAGCTTGCAGCAACCTTGTTTTTGTCAGGCATTGCACTCGAAATCCTATTCCAATTCAAATGTAAAATTCTTTGATTGATTGCATGTAAAGATGTATTAACCACTTCTTGTTTATGCTACAATACGGATATGCGGCCTTTCATCCGCCCCGCAGGTTGTAAATCTGTGGCTTTTATCCCTTCCGGTAAATTTGCCATGCCCTGCGTGGAGGTTTTGTTGTATCTAATCGCAAAGATCGTGCTGTGACACGTTGAGAAAAAGGATTTTTGAAAAAGAAGGTATCAGAGATGGATGATTCAGGATTGAAATATCACATTCGCATGAAAAAAGGGGACGTGGGGCGCTACGTCCTGCTGCCGGGTGACCCCGGCCGCAGCGACCTGATCGCGCAATCGTTCGAGAATGCCCGGCTGGTGGCCAGCAACCGTGAATACCGCACCTTCACCGGCACGCTTTTGGGCGAAAAAGTCTCAGTAACTTCCACGGGAATCGGCTGCCCCTCAACCGCCATCGCCATGGAAGAACTGATCGAGATCGGCGCGGACACTTTCATACGCGTGGGCACCTGCGGCGGCATGCAGCCGGAGCAGATCCCGGGCGAATTGGCCATCTGCACGGCAGCCATCCGCGACGAGGGCACCACCCTGCACTACATGCCGCCTGAGTTCCCGGCCATCGCGGATATCGAGGTTAGCCTGGCGCTGAAAAATGCGGCGGAAAAACTGAAAATGCCCTACCGCATGGGCATCACCCAATCCAAGGATTCATTCTACGGGCAGCACCAGCCGCAGCGCATGCCGGTCGCGGAGCGCTTGCAGCAGAGATGGAAAGCCTGGAAGATGGGCGGCGCGATCTGTTCTGAGATGGAAGCCGCGGTGATCTTCATTCTGGGCAGCATCTACCGCAAACGCACAGGCGGCGTTATGCTGATTCTGGCAAACCAGGAGAGCCCGAATCCCCAGATCGGCCATGCCAACAACCTGGATGACCTGGTCGCGGTGACGATCGAGACGTTGAAGATCCTGATCGCGCAAGATCGTAAAACAGAAGGAAAATAAGCATGGCGATTCTGCGTGATGAAGGCGTTCAGCATCATATTCACCTGAAAGCGGGCGACGCGGGCGGCTATGTGCTTCTGCCGGGCGACCCCGGGCGCTGCGAGCTGATCGCGCGCTATTTCGATGAACCCCGCTTTGTCGCCCGGAATCGGGAATACGTTACCTACACAGGTACGCTGCTGGGCGAAAAGGTGTCGGTAACTTCCACCGGCATCGGCTGCCCGTCCACTGCCATCGCGGTGGAGGAATTGATCGCGGTGGGGGCGCACACCTTTATCCGCGTGGGAACATCCGGTGGCATCCAGCCCGGTACCAGCGCGGGCGAAGTCGGCATCGTAACCGGCGCCATCCGCGATGAAGGCACCAGTCTGCACTACCTGCCGGTCGAATTTCCGGCAGTGGCAGACCTGGATGTGATCATGGCTTTGAAGGCGGGGGCGCAGCGCGCGGGTTTTCCTCACCGGCTGGGCATTACCCAATCCAAGGATTCTTTCTATGGCGAGATCGAACCCGGGCGCATGCCGGTTTCGGAACAGTTGCAGGAACGCTGGAAAGCCTGGGTGATGGGCGGGGCGATTTGTTCGGAGATGGAGTCGGCTGTCTTGTTCATCCTGTGCAGTGTCCAGCGCAAGCGCGCGGGCGGGGTCATGCTGATGTCGGCCAGCCCGGATAAAGCCCCCAAGAGCGAGGCTGAACTTGTGGAGTTCCGGCGGCTATTCGATGTGCAGCGTGCCATCCAGACTGCGATTGAGGGGTTGAAAATTCTGATTGAGAACGACCGCTGCTTAAAAATGTAGCCCAGCATGAATGCGTGGGGGAATTTTTTTATGTTAGCCAAGCTCCTGCGGGGTGCAGACGAATGCCTGACCTACATAAGACAAGGTGGGTTGCACATGCTTGTGCGACAAAAACACCAGACAAATTATTAAGCCAGCTTTGTTAATTCCGCCAGCACCTGCTCGAAATCCCCGGCCACCTTGCCGATTTCTTCCAACGTGCCCAGCGTGAAAATGTTCACACCGTAGCTGCTATCACTGCGGCGCAGGCAGCGCGCGTCGCTGGCGAAACCCAGGATGGCTTTCTTGGATGCGTCTTTGAGCGACAGGCTGTAGAACAGACCGATCTCACAAGCCACACGGTCATCCACCTGCGAGCCATCCAGCAGCGCGACCAGCAGGTTGGCTTCGGCCAGCTTGGCGTAGTTTTCTCGGAAGACTTCGCGGGCGAACGGGCTTTTTGCCAGCCGACCGGTTTTATTTTCGTCCGAGTAAATGGCTTTGCCGTCCACTTCCGCGCTGACTTCGAAAGCCGGCTGGTGATGGATGTACGCGTCGCTGCTGATGGTAACATCGAACCCCGCCTGCCGCATTCTGGCGGCGCACTCATCCACGAAAGCCTTCTGATAAGGGGTGTTTTGGGGCGCGGCGAAGTAAATTTTCATGTCAGTTGACCTCCTGCAGATAACCTTCGCGGATTAGCTCATCCTGCCAGATTTTGAGCTGCGCGATGGCATCCTCGATGCTGCCGGTGATGAAGCCGATTTCCTCGATGCAGCCGCGCACGAACAGATTCAAGCCTTTGCCATCGCCGCCGATTTGCGCGCGCCAGTCATCATGATAAGCGATGATGCCTTTCTTGGCGGGGTCGCTCTGCGCCAGGCCGTAGAACGCGCCCAATTCGGTGGCGCTGCCGTCATCCACCTCGTAACCGTTCAGGTTGATGAACAACGCGTTGGCGCCTGAAACGCCGCTGAAATCGGCGTCGAAGCACAGCTTTTGGCGCGCGATTTCGGGATGTTCCTCCGGGTGAAAAGGGTTTTCGATCGGTACGAAGGGAGAAAAACCGGCTGCGCGCAATTGATCGGCGGTCTGCGTGATCCATTCCCTTTCGTAAACCGTAAAAAGGGGTCCTGCGAAGTAAATCTTGATGCCCATGCTCACCTCATGCGTATTAATAATATAGGTTAATCATACCAAGCAATCCAGACGGTTTACAAGGAATGCGTAAAAAAAGTCGATTGGATGGAAAGCGGGGGTTACTCTGCCTTTAGCAATTCAGCAACGATCTTCTCGGCGGCATGCCCGTCCCCGTAGGGATTGGCGGCGTGCGCCATGCGCAAATATTCCCCTTCATCTTCCAGCAGCCGGCTGGCTGCGCTGACGATCTTCTTTTGGGAGGTGCCCACCAGCTTGAGCACGCCCGCCTGCACGCCCTCCGGGCGCTCGGTCATATCGCGCAGCACCAGGCAGGGAATGCCCAACCCGGTGGCTTCCTCCTGAATGCCGCCCGAATCGGTCAGGATCAGCCGGGCGCGCATCTGTAAATGCACCAGGGGCAGGTATTCCAGCGGCGGCAGCAGGCTGATATTGGCGACATCCCCCAGCAGCTCGCGCACGGGTTGCTGGATGTTGGGATTCAGGTGCACGGGGTAAACCAATTCGACACGCCCGCTGAATTTCTCAGCAATGGTTTTCAATGCGGCGCAGATCTCGCGGATGGGCTGGCCGAAGGATTCACGCCGGTGGGCAGTCACCATGACCAGTTCGCGTTCCCCTGAAAGAATTTTCTTTTCGTTCAGCAGTTTTTCAATTTCCGTCGGCATGGGCAGCTGGCGGATTTGGTTGAGCGCGTCGATGATGGTATTGCCCGTTACCTTGATGATGCCCCCCGGCACGCCTTCGCGCAGCAGATTATCCCTGGCCCACTGGGTGGGCGCGAAGTGCAGGTCAGCCACCACGCCCGCTACGCGCCGGTTGATCTCCTCCGGGAAAGGCTGGCGCTTGTCGCCGGTGCGCAAGCCGGCTTCCACGTGCCCGAATTTGACCTGGCGGTAAAAGGCGGCCAGGGCGGAAGCCATGACCGTGGTGGTGTCGCCCTGCGCCAACAGCCAATCCGGCTGGTATTCCAGCAGCAGCGGGTCGAGGTTGGTGAAAATAGCGGCGGTCAGGTTCGCCAGGGACTGGTCTTCGCGCATCAGGTTCAGGTCGCGCTTGGGCTGGATGTGAAAGAGCGCCAGAACCTGGTCGAGCATTTTGCGGTGCTGGGCGGTGGCAACC
>CAZDUN010000063.1:0-586 GCA_964508615.1 uncultured Pelolinea sp.
AGGACGCCCTCATCATCGCGGTTTCCGAACGCGGCGACCGCATGACCACGCTGGTGCGCGCCGATTCAGGCATTGCGAGCTGGCCGGATTTGCAGGGAAAGCGCGTCGCCCTGCGCAGCGGCAGCGGGGTCGAGCTGGCTTTGAAGCGCTACTTCGCCCAACACCCGGACCTGGACTGGGATGCAGTGGAATGGTTCGACCTGGCCGCCGAGGATATGCCGGCGGCGCTGGCAGACGCCACAGTGGATGCCATTACAGCCCTCGAACCCGTTCCGGCCATGGCGCAAGCCGCCGGCGGGGCACGCGTTCTGGCCAGCTATGGCGATTGTTGCCCCGCGCCCCTTGTGCTGGCAACCAGCCGTTCATTCGCTGAAGACCATCCCGCCGAACTGGCGGCCTTCCTGCGCGGCCATCAGGATAAGCTTGCCCTGATCCAGAGCGATTCCGCCCAGGCCGCGCGCATTGCCTCAGCGCAGGCGCAAACCTACGATCTGGAGATCCCGGCCTCCGCTTTTCACATCGTTTTCAACCGCGTCGATTTCTCCCTGCAAGTGGATGAGGCTGTCATTTCAGCCCTGGAAGATAC
>CAZDUN010000063.1:596-11484 GCA_964508615.1 uncultured Pelolinea sp.
GCAGGATTTGCTGGAAGCAGGCTGGATCGATCAAGCGCCGCCATTTCAATTCGACAACCGTTTTTTGGAATCTGCACCGCAATAGACGCTTTCCAACCGATCCATTGTCAATGTTTTGTTAATTCACCCTCAAGCGGCTTGCGGTGGTTTGGAAAGCATGATAAAATCTTCACCGTAAGTACAATCTTTATCGTTTTCGTCGGAAAGTGGGCTTCCCCCACTTTTCTGCTTATAATCGAAAAGGTGAATTTGGAGTAACACTGGCATGAAAAACGAATTTGTGCTGGCCTTCAACGAAGTTTTAGAAGAAAAAGGACTGCCGAAAGAGACCATTCTGGAAGCTCTGGCGCACGCCCTCGTTTCCGCCTACCGGAAATCGATGAACGTGTCCAGCGCTCAGGAAGTCAAGGCCATCATCGACCTGGATAAAGGCGAATTTGGCATCCTGGCAGAAAAAGAAGTCGTTGAATCCGTCGAAAATGATTTAACCGAGGTCACCCTTGAGGTGGCCCGTCAGTTTGACCCGAATGCCAATCTCGGCGACCTGGTCATGGTGGATAGCACGCCCGCTGATTTCGGCCGCGTAGCTGCCCAAAATGCCCGCCAGGTCATCCAGGAAAAGATCCGCCAGGCTGAATACGCCGCGCAAATCCAGTATTACGAAAAACAATTAGGCGAGATCATCAGCGGCATCGTGCAAGCCAGCAACTCTCAGGGCATGACTATCGGCTTGGAACTCAACGCCGAAGGCTCCATGCCGCGCAAGGAAATGATTCCCTTCGAGCGTTTCCGCATTCACGACCGCGTGCGCGCGCTGGTGGCTGAGATTAAAGAAACCGGCCGCGGCCCGCAGATCATCCTGTCGCGCACCCATCGCGATTTTCTGCGCCGCCTGCTGGAAAACGAAGTCCCTGAAATCTTTCATGGCGTGGTGGAGATCCGCTCCATCTCGCGCGAACCCGGCCACCGCGCCAAGGTGGCTGTTTCCACCTCGCAGCAGGGTATCGATCCGGTCGGCGCTTGCGTCGGCCAGCGCGGGGTGCGCATCCAGGCCATCGTGCGCGAATTGCATGATGAAAAGATCGACGTGATAGAGTGGAATTCCGATCCGACCATGTTCATCGCCAAAGCCATCAGCCCGGCGCGCGTCAATGGCGTATATCTGAAAGAAAGCGTGGATGGCTCGCGCAACGCGCTGGTGGTTGTTCCGGAAGACCAGCTCAGCCTGGCCATCGGCCGCGACGGGCAGAACGCCCGCCTGGCTGCCAAACTGACTGGCTGGCGCATCGACATTAAGAGCCTGCCTGAATCGATCACCGATTGGCTGTTCGCGCTGCAGAATAAACCGGAACTGAAAGAGCTGGCCAAGGAAGAAAAGGTCGCCGTCGCACAGGCTGAGGATATCATGGCGCGCAAGGCTGACGGGCGTGTGATCAATCCGGAAGAATACGATTTTTTGGCCAAACTCAACGACCGCCTGGAGCGCTACGCCACCCGCAGGCATCAGGCTGAATTCGAGAAACAATCACAGCTGCGCGAAGAGATCATGGCAGCCATCCCGCCCGCGGCGTTTGAAATGGACCTTTCCACAACCGGATTGCCAATCAACGTCATTGAGGCTTTGATGGAAGCCGGATTCGATACCGCCGGGAAACTGGTTTTAACCAGCAAGTTGAACCCGGAAGCGTTGTTGGCCGTCAATGGCGTCGGCCCGAAAGTCATGGATCGCATCGCGGAGTACGCCGAGGTGCTGCCCGAATTGGTGCCGGAAGAGTTACCTGAAGAAACACCCGTTGAAGAAATCCCTGCGGAAGCAGCCGCGGCGGAAGCGGCGGAAATGCAAACCGTGGAAGAAACGGCTGCGCCTGCTGAAGCGCAGGCAGCTGCGGAAACGGAAACCGCTGAGAAACAGACACCGATGGAGGAATTATCCTTCGACCAGATGTTCACCATCAAGCCAGAGGTCTTCGAAGCCGAGGCAGAAGCCGAAGGAGAAACCGAAGAGGAGGAGGAATCCTCCGATGAAAATGGCAAGCCGGTAGACGAGAAAAAGAAAAAGAAGAAAGTCAAGAAATTCCGCGAATTGGAGTATGACCCCGAACGCGACGTTGTCGTCGCGAAGAAGAAACACAAACGCGGAGAAGCCGGCTGGACTGAATGGGAAGAATAAGAAAAAATAATATAAGGCGGTGAATAAACAAAAGTCTCGTGTGAAGCATATCCCGCAACGAACCTGTATCGGCTGCCGGGAAACGCTTCCTAAAAGGGAGCTGATGCGCATCGTACGGACTCCGCAGGGAGTTCGTTACGACCCAACCGGCAAAACAGACGGCAGAGGAGCTTATCTGCATAATAAAAGGTCGTGTTGGGAACAAGCACTTAAAGGTAGTCTGGCGCACG
The DNA here is from genome assembly GCA_964508615.1 of uncultured Pelolinea sp. Taxonomy (GTDB): domain Bacteria; phylum Chloroflexota; class Anaerolineae; order Anaerolineales; family Anaerolineaceae; genus Pelolinea. The sequence continues at coordinate 2,997 of CAZDUN010000063.1, forward strand.
CATTGAAAACAGTTTTATCTCAAACTGATAAAGACCATCTGAACCAAATCTTGAGCGGACTGGATGAGGGCGAAGATTGAGATAAACTGATCAGCATCTGGCCAGAAAGGCCAAGACATTGTAACCAGGCGTTCAAATCGCTCGCCACGCTACCCGCAAGAGAACAGACTCAATGTGGATTCACCGCAGGGGCATTCTGAATTGGAGGCAATTATGAGCGATAAGAACAACAAAACCATCGACCTACCCAGCGTAACGACTGTTCGCGATTTAGCCAAAAAAGTCAACAGCAGCCCCATCCAGGTCATTAAAGTCTTAATGGCCAATGGCGTGATGGCAAATATCAACCAGCAGATCGATTTCGATACAGCCGCGGTTGTTGCGGCTGAATTAGGCTACGAAGTCTCGCTGGAGATCCCCGAAGTCAAAGAAGAATTGGTGGGAGAAGTCCCCCTCTGGCGCCGGTTGATCGATGATGAGGATCCCGCCAAACTGGTCAGCCGCGCGCCGGTGGTGACCATTCTGGGCCATGTTGACCATGGCAAGACCACCCTGCTGGACGCCATCCGGCACACCAACGTGGCCGGCGGCGAATCCGGCGGCATCACCCAGCACATCGGCGCTTATCAAATCGAACACAATAAAAAACCGGTCACCTTCCTGGATACACCCGGCCATGCCGCCTTCACCGCCATGCGGGCGCGCGGCGCGCAGGGCGCGGATATCGTTATCCTGGTGGTGGCGGCCAACGACGGCGTGATGCCGCAAACTCGCGAGGCGATCGCGCATGCGCGCGCCGCGCGCGTGCCGATCATTGTGGCGCTGAACAAGATCGACCTGCCGGACGCCAATCCCGATTATGTCAAGCAGCAATTGGCTGACGCTGGGCTGGTCTCGGATGAATGGGACGGCGACACCATCGTGGTGCCCGTTTCCGCCAAGAAGAATATGGGCATCGATGACCTGCTGGAAGCCATTCAATTGGTGGCAGACAACATTAAAATCCAGGCCAATCCGAACGGCACGGTGATGGGCACTGTCATCGAAGCCGCCGTGGAAAAGAACCGCGGCGTGACGGCCACCCTGTTGGTGCAGAACGGCACGCTGCGCGCTGGCGACGCCATCGCGGTCGGCCTGGCTTGCGGAAAAATCCGCGCCATGTTTGATTTCAAGGGAAACCCGATCGAATTGGCGGGTCCTTCCACCCCCGCGCAGGTATTGGGGTTAAACGACGTCCCCAACGCCGGTGATATCTTCCAGGTTTGCGGTTCTGAACGCGAAGCGCGCGCCATTGTGAATGATCGCAAGATGAAAGCGGATGAGCTGCGTTCGGCCAAATCCATGACCACCCTGGAAGATCTGTTCTCCAAAGTGCAAGCCGGAGAAATGGGCGAGCTGCGCCTCATCCTGAAAGCCGACGTACAGGGTTCGCTGGAGCCGATCATCAACGCCCTCAAAGAAATCGATCAGAGTGAGATCAAGATCAATGTCCTTTATACCGAGGCGGGCAACGTCACCGAGAATGACGTGCTGCTGGCCACAGCCTCCAATGCCATCATCCTGGGATTCAACGTCCTTGCCGAAGCCGCTTCCAAGAATCTCGCCGATAAAGAAGGCATATCGATCCGAACTTATGATATTATTTACCGTTTGGTCGAGGATGTAGAGAAAGCACTGAAAGGCATGCTGGCTCCCGAAAAGAAGGAAACCGTGATTGGGAAAGCCGAGGTGCTGCAAACCTTCAAAATCTCCAAGGTGGGCACCATCGCCGGATGCAAGGTAACCTCGGGTGAAATCCGCAGGAATGCCAATATTCGCGTTATGCGCAACGGCGAAAAGCTTTTCGAAGGAGAACTTGCATCACTCAAACACGAGAAAGAAAATGAAAAGGAAGTGCGCGAAGGTTTCGAATGCGGCTTGCGCGTGCGAGGTTTTAATGATTTCGAAATTGGTGATTCTGTCGTTGCCTTCATCGTTGAGGAAGTGCAGCGTTAGTTATTGTTTGGAGGCGCACTAGATGCCGTCAAGTTTACGATTGAAACGGATTGCCGACCGTATCAAGCAGGAAATTTCTGAAATGCTTGTCAGGGGTCAAATTAGCGATCCACGCATCGGGTCCGTATTCATCACTGATGTCACGGTCGACCGTGAATTGTATTTTGCCAATATTTACGTTTCCTCCCTGGATGGGCAGGATCAAGCAGAGATCATTCTCGCCGGGTTAACCCATGCCAGCGGATTCCTGCGCAGCAGCCTGGCAGACCGCATCAAGCTGCGCACTTTCCCAAAGTTGAGGTTCTTTTGGGATGAAACACCGGAACGAGCTGAAAAGATCGAACGCATGCTCGATAACCTGAAAGATGATTCATCTGATAACGGGTAATGGCTATTCAGTTGATGATGGATAAAGAAATTCAGGCTGCCAGCCGTGAAATTCGCGCGAAGCTGAAAACAGCCAATAATCCGCTGATCGTTTCTCATATCCGCCCGGATGGCGACGCGATTGCCTCTGTGATCGGGCTGGGGTTGTGCCTGATCGACGCGGGTAAAAAATGCCAGATGGTGCTGTTGGATGGAATCCCGGCTAAATTCAGGTTCCTGGAAGGCAGCCAGCACGTCCAGAAAAAAATGGAGCCGGGTTATGACCTGGTCGTTGCCCTGGACTGTTCAGATCAAAAACGCATGGGTGAGGTTTTCGCCACCCTGGCGGTGGACATCAACATCGATCACCACATCACCAATGAACGCTTCGCGAAAACCAACCTGGTCGTTCCTTCAGAACCGGCCACCGCGGCGATTTTGACACGCTTCCTGCCTGAATGGGGATTCGCGCTCTCTCAGCCCGTCGCCAATGCGCTGCTGACCGGCATCCTCACCGACACCATCGGATTTCGGACGTCCAACGTCAGCGCGGAATCTCTCCGCCAGGCCGCGCAGTTGATTGACGCAGGGGCGGACCTGAACGGGGCGTATGAAAGAGCCCTGGTTTATCAATCTTTTTCTGCCAGTCTGTTGTGGGGCTTGGCGTTGAGCCGCTTGCAAAGAAAAGGAAAGCTTGCCTGGACATCAATTACCTTGGAGGATCGAAAAAATGCCGGTTACAGCGGGAGGGATGATGCAGACCTGACCAATTTATTATCAGCCATCGAAAATACGGAAATTGCGATATTATTTAATGTACAAAATGATTGTAAAATTAAAGTAAGCTGGCGCTCAAACGCGGGGATTGACGTCTCACAGATTGCCCAACGTTTCGGAGGCGGCGGGCACCCACCTGCATCAGGAGCGGAAATTAACGGTAGCTTGCAAGAGGTAGAGGAAATGGTATTAAAAGTATCGAACCAATATTTAAAAGTACAAAAATCAAAGGGAGAATATTAGCATGGAACAGAGATTCAACCCATCGCGAAATTCAGCTTCCGGCGTACTGGTGATCGACAAACCGATCGGCATGACCTCGCACCAGGTCGTGCAAGTTATCCGCAACGGTACCCGGATCAAAAGAGCCGGCCACACCGGTACGCTGGATCCCAGGGCGTCTGGCGTCCTGGTAGTTCTGATTGGCCCGGCTGTTCGTCTGAGCGAATATGTATCCGCAGAAGACAAACGCTACCAGGCCACCATCAAACTGGGTGAACGCACCGACACTTATGACGGTGACGGCACCATCACCCGCACCGCTGAGGTCAATGTAACCGCGGAGCAGTTCGAAGAGGCCTTGAAACAATTCGTCGGCGAAATCGAGCAGGTTCCCCCGCCCTATTCCGCCGTGCATGTCAACGGCCGCCGCGCTTACGATTTGGCCCGCCAGGGCGAGGAAGTGGAGCTTGAACCGCGCATCATCCACGTGCACAGCCTCGAGCTGCTCGAATGGAATTCACCTGAGGCAGTAGTGGATATCCACTGTTCTTCTGGAACCTACGTCCGTTCGCTCGCGCACGATCTGGGCGAGGTGCTGGGCTGCGGTGCCAACCTGACCGGTCTGCGCCGCACCAAGAGCGGCCGCTTCACCTTGAAAGACGCCATCCCGCTGCGCAAGCTGGTGGAAGCCTTTGAAAGCAGCAGTTGGTACCAATATCTAATCCCCGCCGCGGAAGCGTTGGGGGACTGGCCCGCCATCACGCTGACCAACGAAGAAGTGGATGCCGTGCGCCATGGCCACCGCGTCACCCGCGAAAGTTCTGTCGGGCAAACCGTGCGGGCAATCACCGAACAGGGAGAACTGGTCGCATTGATGGAATTCGACGCGGAAACTAGCGAGTATCAGCCGAAGAAAGTCTTTTTTGCATAAATCATGTCCACCGAATCGAATCACGAGCCTCAACATAACCGCACAGGAGCCTGGCTCACCATCGGTTCTTTCGATGGTGTTCATCGTGGACATCAAGCAATCATACATCAGCTGGTCGAGGAAAGCCGCGCAGTAGGCGCGAACTCGGTGGTGGTCACTTTCTACCCCCACCCGATAAAAGTTTTTAAAAATGATGTCGGCCCTTTTTACCTCTCCAGCCCTGAAGAGAAAAATCGGATCATCAATTCATTGGGTGTGGGTTCCATATTGACCCTTCACTTCGACCACACCCTTGCATCACAAAGCGCTGAAACCTTCATCCATTCGCTGCACCAACAACTGAATTTTTCCTGCCTGCTGGTCGGCCGCGGCTTCCACCTGGGAGCCAACCGCAGCGGGGATATCCATACGCTGACCGAACTCGGAAAGACATTCGGGTTCCGCGTGCGGGCCATCGACCTTTCCAGGTCATCATCTGAGGTCATTTCGTCCTCTTTCATTCGAAAGCTGATCACCGCCGGTGATCTCGTCCGGGCCAACGATCTGCTGGGGCGTGCTTACACCGTGGACGGCTGCATCGTTCATGGGGACGGGCGCGGCAAACATATTGGTATACCCACCGCCAACCTGGATATCTGGCAGGAAAGGCTGATCCCCGGCGCGGGCGTGTATGCCGCTGTTGCCGAGCTGGAAGGCAGACGCTGGATGGGTGTGGTGAACATCGGCAATCGTCCCACGTTTTATGAAAAGCCCTATCTGCAAACCATCGAAACCCATTTGCTGGATTTCAATCGCGATATTTACGGCCAGGAAATGCGCCTCAATTTCATCCGCCGCATCCGCCCCGAAAAGAAGTTTGCCAACGCTGACCAATTAATGGTACAAATCAACCAGGATATTCAATTCGCGCGCGAGGTGCTTTCCAATGAGCTTGACCAGAACCATCTACCTGCTTGACCCCAAGAAACTCAGCCCTGAAACCATCGCGGTAACCTTCGCGAAAACCTCCCGCTCCCCCCAATCGTTTATCGAAATCGCCAACGAACTTTCCGAGGAGAAATCGGCGGATTTTAACGAAAAATGGGTGGTGGGTTACGGCCATTCCTCGGTTGCCGAACACGCAGTCCTGCATATCGCGGTGGAAAACGTCTCGCGACTGGCAATTGAGTGCCTGGAGTCCAACCGATTGGCTTCATATACAGAAAAGTCGTCCCGCTACCAGGTTTGGGGGACGGAGCATTTTTACCAACCGGAAGAATTTTCCGGCAGGGCGCAGGAAAAGCTTTACGCGGAAACCTGCCAGCGCCTGTTTGTCAACTACGAAAAAGCAGTCAGCGTTGTTCAGGCTTACCTGGAAGAAACCTTCGCGCAGCATGAGAATGAATCCGCGGGAGCATTCAAAACACGCCTGCGCACCCAATGTATGGATGCCTGCCGCTATTACCTGCCGGCCGGCGCGTTGGCCAACCTGGGCATGACCATCAACGCGCGCGCCTTGGAGCATGCCATCTGCAAAATGCTCTCCCACCCGCTGGGTGAAGTCCGCCGCATCGGTCTGGAAATCAAACAGGTTGCCCGGGAAAACGTGCCCACCCTGGTGAAATACGCCGACCGCAACGAATGCGACGTGCAGACCATGCGCGACCTGAGTGAGTTTGGAAATAATCTGGAGCTGACCCGCGCGCAGGATGGTGATTGGTTGTCAGTGGTCGATACAGAGCAGCATGGCGAGGAGCGCATTTTGGCTGCCCTGTTGGTGCGCTTCGGTGAAAGCTCCTTCAGACAGGCTTTCGACGCAGTTCTGCGTTTACCGCCTGCGGAAAAAAGCAAGCTGGCCGGGTATTTCCTCAGCCGTCTGGGCGAGCATGATACTCCCCTGCGCGAACTGGAATACGCCAGCATCATGGTGGACCTGGTGCTGGATCAGGGCGCTTACTTTGAACTGAAACGCCACCGCATGATGACGCAAACCCCGCAGCGCTTCAGCGCCCGCCTGGGTTATGCCGTTCCCAGGCTGCTGGACGAAGCCGGCCTGCGGGAGGAATTCTGCGCCGACATGCGCGAGGCTGCGCGGGTGTACGCGGAACTGGCGCAAGTGAACGCCGAAGCAGCCGCTTACGTCCTGCCCAACGCCTTCAACCGCCGCGTCTTGCTGGAAATGAACCTGCGCAGCGCGCGCCATTTCATCAAGCTGCGCAGCGCCCCCAACGCCCATTTCGCCATCCGGCGGGTCGCCCAGCGCCTGGCGGATGAGGTGCGGGCGCGCTACCCGCTCTTCGCGGAATATTTCGCGCCTGATAATCATGAGGACTGGAAAACGCTCACTAACGAATTCTTCGCAACCCTGGAGTAACCTTGAAAATTCTGTATCCATTTTGGAACAAGGAACAGAAACGCCTGCGCTTTCTGCCGCGCCTGATACTGTTCTTTATTTTTTATGAACTTTTTTCCACCGCCCTTACTTATCTGGTATATCGCTGCGATTTTTTCCCCTTCGACAGTCCGGCTGCTACCGGCTTGGTGATTTTGGCAACGGTAGTCCTGCCTGTCTATCTGGCCGGCCGCCTGCTGGATCGGCGCCGGTTTTCCGAGTTCGGCTTTCACATCGATCGCGCCTGGCTGAAAAGCCTGTGGTTCGGCGTGCTGTTGGGAGCCTTGCTGATGGCCGCGATTTTCATCATCGAGCTGGCCTTTGGCTGGATCACCATCCTGGATTTCTTCGGGGTCAACACCATGCGCTCATCCATCCCGACCATTGGCTATTTCTGGAGCCAGTTCTTTCAATCCCTGCTGTTTTATTTCTGCGCCGCGCTTTCCGAAGAATTATTCTTCCGCGCCTACCCCATCAGGAATTTACGGGAGAGTCTCGGCAGCTTGAAAATCAACCCCAAACAGTTGAGGTGGCTGGCTGCCATCCTCACCTCGCTGGTGTTCGGCCTCGCTCACCTGGGTAACCCGTACAGCAGCTGGATTTCGACCTTCAACATCTTTATCGCGGGCATGATGCTTGCGCTGCCGTTCATCTTGAGCGGTGAACTGGCCTTCTCGATCGGATTGCATTTCTCCTGGAATTTCTTTCAGGGAGTCGTTTTCGGTTTCCCCATCAGCGGCACGATTGCTTCAGCCAACCTGATGCGCCTTCAGCAAAACGGCCCGGAAATTTTAACCGGCGGATTTTTCGGCCCGGAGGCGGGTTTGCTCGGCCTGGCCGCCATGTTGATCGGTTCAGGCACGATCTATTTTTTCTACTTGAAGCAGAACCGCGCTTAAAACTGAGGTTTTTCATTCCATTTCCATTACATTCATGATCCGGATTGTTGGCGCTGCGGTTATTCAGCCTTGCTATAATAAAAACAGGTGAATAAGGAGTGACATGACCCGGTTGAAATACGTCATAAAGCGCAGCGGGGCCAAGGTGCCTTTCACGCCTCAGCGCATCACCAATGCCATCTACCGCGCGGCGGTGGCGGTGGGCGGGCGCAATCGTGAAATCGCGGAACAATTGACCGAACAGGTCATTCAAACCCTGGAAAAAAACCTGCCGCAGGATCATATTCCCACCGTGGAAGAAATCCAGGACGCGGTTGAAGAGACGCTGATCGAGAACGGTCATAGCAAAGTCGCCAAGGCATATATTCTCTACCGCGATGAGCGCGCGCGCATGCGCAGCCAGCGCGAACTGGAATCCATCCGCCCCTCTGAAAACATCCCATGGGCGAAAATCTGGCAGGTGCTGGATTGGGCCGCCAGCCATGACCTGCACACCATCGAGCGCTATAACCGGCGCCTGGCTGCGGGCGAGCTGCAACAGATCACCTCGGAATCGGAGATGTTTTACGAAGAAGACATCAAGCTGGCGGCGGAAGCCATCTGCCGGCGCCGCAGCGAGCTGAAGATTGTGCTGATTTCCGGGCCGTCCTCCTCCGGCAAGACCACCACCACCATCAAGGTCGGGCAGATCCTGCAGCAGCAGGGCATCAGCCTGGTGGCGTTGAACGTCGATCATTATTTCTTCGATCTCGATAAACACCCCAAAGACGAATTCGGCGATTATGATTTTGAAACGCCTCAGGCGCTCGATCTGGACCTGATCAATGACCACTTGGAAAAACTGGTTGAGGGTAAAGAGGTGCAGATCCCGTGTTATGATTTCAAAACCGGCAAACGCCTGAGCAGCCATACCCCCATGCGCATCGG
>CAZDUN010000064.1:0-8227 GCA_964508615.1 uncultured Pelolinea sp.
ACCCATTACTGTCCACAGTGTTGGCAAGAAGTTGCGCCCGAACAGACGGTTTGTGAAACGTGCGGCGCAGCGTTGCGCGAGACCGACCGCGACCTCGTGCAGCGGTATATCGACGCGCTGCGCCACCGGGAACCCACGCTGGCGTGCCTGGCCTGCACGATGCTGGCAGAATTGCAGGACCGGCGCGCCGTGCCCCCGCTGCTGGCCCTGGTGGAGAGCCGTCCCGCCTACGAGGTGACGTGCGCGGCAGCCGAAAGTCTGGCGCAGCTTGGCGATCCGGCCGCTATCCCGGTGCTGTGGGCACTCATGCAAGACAGCACCGCGATGATCCCGGCACGGATAGCGGCGCTGCGCGCGTTGACCCACTTCGACGCCGACACGGCGCGCGCAACCCTGGCCTGGGCTGCGACGTGCGAACGCCCCGCGTTGCGCGACGAGGCGGAAGAATTGCATCTTTCCGCTCGGGCCGGTCTCTGACCGTGCCCGCCCACGCCTGACGCTGCGGTGGCGCGGTCGGAGATTGGCCACAGCCTTTAAGATAAGTTCTTAAACTGCCGCGACTTCTGAAGTGCACTCCTGCTCGCGGTCGCCCTCAAAAACCTGCTGATACAGGTCCTTTCCGAAGCTGGTCTCCAATGGCGCGCCTTCGTGCAACTTGAACGTTCGACTGCCATCGGGCTGCCTTTCGGCGCGCAAGAAGAACGCATCCTTCAACTTTTGGGCGTGAAATCCGCGCGCCAACTCGTACAGGTGCGTCACAAAGAAAACGCGGACGCGCCGCTCCAACAAGGCGCTCACAATCTGCCGGGCGATCTCCGATCCTTCGCGCTCATTCGTGGCGGCAAACGACTCGTTGAACAGGATTATGCAATCGGCGGTGATGTGATCGGCGATCTCGCTCATGCGGCTGAGTTCCTCGTCGAGTTTGCCGCTCTCCATCGTGGCATCCTCTTTGCGCCGGTAATGTGTGTACATGCCCCGGCAGAGCGGTGCGCGCATCGCCGCCGCCGGGACGAACATCCCGCACTGTAACATCAGTTGTGCCACCCCGACGCTGCGCAAAAACGTGGATTTGCCGCCCTGATTCGCGCCGGTGATCATCACCAGGCGCTTGTGACTGACGTCGGCGGCGTTGCCCACCACTTGCTGTTTCATCGTCAAGGCCAGGCAAATGTCGTATATCTCGGTGAACGTGTGCCGTCCATCCTCCATAGGGAGGGGCGTCGGAAAGGCTGTCGGCGCGTCCAGTTCGACAAGCTGCTCGTATAGATTCAGGCTCCCGATGTAAAAGGCCAGTTCGGTTTGCAGGACTTTGAAGAAGCTGTTGATATGATCCGCCGACTGGCCCAGGGCGTTCGCCACCAGGTCGATGCCCTGGTCTTTCAATTCGCCCAAGACCCTTTGCCCGTGATCGTCACGGGGATGCAGCGAAAAGCTGTAGACGGGCGTGCGGGCAAGGAGCCGCGTCATCCAGTTGCGATCCTTACCCTGCACTTCGCGCAAGATATAGTTCGTCCCCTCATTGCCCATGCCCAACTCGGCGCTGAGCAACACGCCGCCCCTGAAACGCAACGTCTCCAGATGTGCCTGTACCTCGGCGAAATACGCCTCGTCGAGTTCCTGTTTGATCATCGCGAAAAACCGGGTGAATCCCTCCGACTCGAATTTCTCGGCGTGGTGATCGGCGATCAGTTTGAGGCGTTTGAGCAGTACGACGAACATCTCCATCATCGACAAAGCGCCAGAAAGAACCCCGCTTGGAGAGTGAGAGAAAATGCCCAGCCAATGTCTTTTCTGATACTGGGTCGATTCTATGGGCAGTTGGTATATATCTCGAACGACCTCAGGGTTGCGCAAACAATCCCGCAGAATGTCCTGCCGGTAGCGAATGGTCTTCACGTCATTGGCGAACCCCGAAAAAATCGCCTTCTGCGCCGCCTCGAACAAAAAGCGGTCGTCCCGCGCCATGGCACTGAACAACGTATTCAATTCCAGGTCTTGAGTCAGCGCTGGCGCGTTGAACGGCAACGGCTGCTGCGCGTCGAAATCTTGCTCTGGATACATCAGGAACACTTTCATGGCTGCACTCGCTCCTTGAGGCTCTGGTAGGTGAGGCGATGTTTTTCGGCGATGAAGATCGCGTAGGCCAGGCCATCGGCCGGCTGGCGGACGATTTTGTAGGTGCGCAAAGCCGGGTTGTCGGGGACAATCGTGCTAACCATGCTGACGGTTTTCGCGTTGAGCGAAGCCAGTTCATCGACAAAGGTGACGCACACACACAGCAGGTCGAGGTCGCTGACCCTTTCCATCACCTTTTTGCCCAAAAAGATCGCATCTTCCAGCGCCGTCGAGGTAAAAATCTCATTCATAATAATGAGACTGTCCGGCGTGGCCTTGTGGAGAATGGCGTAGATGCGGACCAGATCATCCTGAAGTTTGCCCCGCAGATTTTGTATGTCCTCTTCCTGCTCGAAATGGGTGAAGATCCTGTCGCACAAAAAGAGCCGCGCCTGCGTACCGGGCACGGGACATCCCAGACTGGCCAGATAGTGCAATTGCCCCACCATGCGCGCGAAGGTGGTCTTGCCGCCCTGATTGGGGCCGGAAACGACCAGGATGCGTTCCTCACCTTCCAGGTAAAAATCGTTGCGGACCACCGGTGTCCTTTCGGCCACACACTTGTCCGCTAACGCAATGTCGAATCCCGCGCGGCAGTAGACGTCTTTGCGTTCGGCGGAAACCTCCGGGTAACAGAACACCAACCCCGTCCGCTTGAGTTCGGCAATGTGATCCACGTAGGCCACGTAAAATTGGATTTCCCGGTCGAATGTGTTGATCGTCTCACTGAGATAGGCGCTATGCTGCGCGCAGTACCGGTCGAGTTCGGCAAAGATATCGGGGTAGAGTTTGGCGACAAAGTCGAGGATATTGGCCTCGACGTGGCTCATGCCGGCGGCGGGTGACAGGCGCGAGCGGTAATCTTTGACCGCGCCTTGCTTGAACTTGGCGAACGTGGCCTCCACAGCGGCGCTGTAATCAATCTCGCCTTCATATTTGCGCACTTTGACGGTGTTCCCCTTGACGAGCACGCAATAGCGCACGCTGCCGAGCGCCGCCTTGCACGCCGTCGTCTCCGCCTCCAATCGGGTGAACGCCGTATCTTCGGTGTACCCCGTGACGTACTCGCGGAAGGCCAGCAGTCCCCGCGACTGTAAGGGGGCCTGGCGCAAGTCATCCGCCAACTGCTGCAGCGCTGCGCAGTACACGATCACCGCTTCCAGAAACCAGCCTTCGCGGTGATAGTGGAAGTCGCTTTTGTTGGACAGCTCCAGGTAACGGCGCATGATGCGCATGGCTTCGGCAAACGCCTTGATGTTCTTCAGCAGCGTCGCGTTTTCCATATCCCGCATCACGTCCTGGCGGTAGACGACCAACTCACGATTGTGCAGCGGGGTATAGAAAAAGGGCTTCAGTCTGTATTCCTTCCGCCCGGCGGTGATCGCGTCGATAACCTGGTCGAGGTTTAGATCAACAAAGAAATCCGGCATGACCTGCGTTTCCCTGGCCATTTTGGCGGGCGCATCGTCAAACAAGATACTATAAAACACCATGCAAACTTACTCCTACGAGCATAGCCTCAACGGATTGAACGGATTCAACGGAAAAATATCCGTTCAATTCCGTTGAGATAGTCTTTTCGTGTCACCGACAGGAACAAAAAGCCTCTGCCGGTGACATCGTCACTGACAGAGGCTATCATCCGGTATCCGGCGGTTTGCGTCGAGCGAGCCTCATCGCTCTTTGAAGAGCGTTCGCTTACCGCACGAACGCCTTGCGCCCGGCGTAGCGCGCGGCCTCGCCGAGTTCCTCTTCGATGCGCATCAACTGGTTGTACTTCTCCACCCGCTCACCACGGCAGGGCGCGCCGGTCTTGAGGTGCCCGGTGCCGAGCGCCACGGTGAAGTCGGCGATAAAGCTGTCCACGGTTTCGCCGCTGCGGTGCGACACCATCGCGCCCCAGCCGGCCTGCTTCGCCATCTCGATAGCGGCAATCGTTTCCGAGAGCGTGCCGATCTGGTTCAGATTGATGAGCACGGCGTTGGCGACGTTTTCCTCGATGCCGCGCGCGATGCGCGTCACGTTGGTGACGAACAGATCGTCGCCCACCAGCTCGATTTTGTCGCCAATCGTCTGATTCAAGAGCTTCCAGCCGTCCCAGTCGTCCTCGGCCAGGCCGTCTTCCAGGACGACGATCGGGTATTTCTGCACCCACTCGGCGTACATCGCCACCATCTCGGCGGAGGTGACCTTGCGGCCTTCGGTGCGCAGGTGATACAGGCCGTCTTCGTAGAAGCCGCTGGACGCCGGGTCGAGCGCAATGGCGATCTGCGCGCCGGGCTGATAACCGGCCTTCTCAATCGCCTGCAAGATCAGTTCGACAGCGTCGGCGTTGGTTTTGAGCGCGGGCGCGAACCCGCCTTCGTCGCCGACGCCGGTGGTGTAGCCCTTGCTCTTGAGCACGGACTTGAGCGCGTGATAGGTTTCCGCGCCCCAGCGCAGCGCCTCACGGAAGGTTTCCGCGCCCACCGGCGCGATCATGAACTCCTGCAAGTCGGTGCCCTGCCAGTTGGCGTGGACGCCGCCGTTGAGGATGTTGAACATCGGCACGGGCAAGAGACGCGCCGTGACGCCGCCCAGGTAGCGGTACAGCGGCAGATTGACCGAGTCGGCAGCGGCGCGGGCCACCGCCAGGCTGACGCCCAGAATGGCGTTCGCGCCGTACTTGCTCTTGTTGGGCGTACCGTCCAATTCCAGCATCAGCGCGTCGATGCCGGCCTGATCCAAAGCATCCAACCCCACCAATTCCGGGGTCAGATCCTCGTTGACGTGCTCGACGGCCTTCAACACGCCCTTGCCGTTGTAGCGCGGCTCGTCGTCGCGCAGTTCCAGCGCTTCGTGAATGCCGGTCGAAGCGCCCGAAGGCACCGCCGCGCGTCCGTGCGCGCCATCCTCTAGCCAGACCTCCACCTCGACGGTGGGGTTGCCGCGCGAATCCAGGATCTCGCGCGCCCATATATTATCAATCGCTGTTGTCATTTTTGACCTCCTAAAAGTATAAGTGGACGGCAAATTGCCATACCTTCTTCATTTCAGAAACATTAGCTGAATTGCAGAAACAACCAACAAGATTTCAACCAACAAGATAAATTTTTCCCTGGACAGTTTTTCAATGATTCTTTTTCCCGTCCAGGAACCGAGCACCATACCGGCACCCAGTAACGTCCCGTAGCCCAATTCTGATAAGCCAATCAAAGCGTATTTCTGATAGACCAGGGTTTTTGTAATATGCATCGTCAGCGCTGTCATCGCTTCACTGGCAACATAGGAAACTGCCGGTAAATCTAAACCAAGAAAGAAAGCTGCTCCCAGTGGTCCTGCACTACCGGCTATGCCCGACAGGAAACCTGTCAACGCCCCGCCCAGTAACAAACCTTTGTCGCCAAAGTCGAAGCGCGTGATTTTAAGCCGCCGCAAAATGACGACGAACATTAACAAAACGCCAATACCGATCAGAATATACCGCTTGGGTAAATCCACAAAAAGCAAACCGCCGATCATGCTAAAAGGAATCGCTGTGATGATAAAATAGATCACCGGACGCCATTTGATTTCAGTTCGTCCAAACCAGACACGCGAGGCGTTGCCCCATATTTGTGCAATGGTGAGCACCGGCACAGCAGCTTTAACGCCCAGCAGGTTGGTCAGAATCGGCAATAACAGCAGCGCGCCCCCAAAACCTGCTGCGCCCGAAATCGTTGCCGCAAACCAACTCGATAGGAATAACAAAAGAAGCGTAGGAAGTAAAGCCATTGTCTGAATATCCCTTTACGTTACATTAGTGACGCGATCGCCAACGCCAGTTGCGCCAAGTGCTCGACAGGTTCATCCAACACGGCGCTTAGGGCAGGATGCACTTCGCCATAGCGCCGCAGTTTTTTGGCACGAATATCGCACAGATTGGCCCAACTTTCGCTCAATCCCGCGCGGATGTGGTCGCCCGCGTTATCGTATGTGGCATCCAGGTCCAGCTTGGACGCCAGGTCGTCGATCACCCGCAGCGCCTCGGCAATTCGTTGGCGCGCCTGCTCGCGTTGCTCCGGCGGCAGTGTGAGCGTGCGGTGATACAGCCGCCCGTGTTCCTCCTCACCCTGCAACCAGGCATCCGCCTCGTGCAGCCGCTCTTCCAATGTGCGCAGCGTGACGAAGATCGAAAATTTCTGCGAACCGTTCAATAACGCATTCATACAACAAAAAGCCTCTACCACGTGTTGACGGGTAGAGGCTATCATCCGGTTGACCGGCGGTTAGGTTTCCCAAGCGAGCCTCATCGCTTGCGCAGAAGGGAGTGTACCACCGATTGTGCTAAAGGCAAACCGGCGCGCATCGTAACATTTTCCGACAGGATTTACAGGATTTTCAGGATTAGGAACAGCTTTTTCATCCTGTTCATCCTGTAAATCCTGTCAAAGGAAACAAACCGGGTAACCCCTATCTACAATCAAAGAGTGAAAACATACAGATACAGGCCCAAGAAGAACGCAGCTACGGCCACCATTCTGAACCACTTCCAATACCGGGTTCTCCTCTCCATCCTGAAGGCGCTTTCGACGAGCAGTGGCAGGTCGGCAAACTCGTGGATCAGGATTTTCGCCAGCCGGCGCGCGATAGACGAGCTGTCATTGACGTAAGATATCCCAATGTCTGCTGCACGCAGCGCGATGCCGTCATTCGGGCCATCCCCAATCATAGCAACGCAGTGTCCATCGCGCTGCAAAAACCGGATCAGAAAGCCCTTTTGCGAAGGCATCAGTTGAGCATACACAGAACAGTATTCCGACTGCCGCGCGATCTCCACCGCCCCCATCCGCTCCATCACCCGCCCGGTGAGGCAGGCTTGCGACCCCGCGGTGGTCCCGCACGCGGCGCTAACTTTGACCGCGGTGGCAGCCCTGTCGCCGGTGAGCACCATGCTGCGGATGCCACGCGCTGTAAGCGCGGCAACAACCTCTTGCGCGTCCGGTTGTAGTGGATTCTCCAAATGAAACAGGCACAGGAACGTGTAGCCGGTGGGGGCATGATACGGCGACTCCGTTCTGTAAGCCAACGCAATGGCCGTATCCCTCTGCTGGCTGATGACGTCCATGCGCGCGTTGAGCGAACGCCGAAACTCCCAATCCACCGCGTTCTGCGCGCCGTCCGTTGTCACGTAGGAACGGCACTTGCGCAGCACCACGTCCGGATCGCCCTTGAGAAAATAGAGCGCCTGCCCATCCCGCGCAAAACCGGAGGCCATAAAGCGCTTTTCGGCGTCGAAGGGTTCATCGTAGATGCGTTGGTAGCGCGCCAGCGTTTCTTGCACGTCCACGCCATGGTGAGCGGCATACGCCAGAAGCGCCTTGTCTACCGGCGTCGCCAGGTCCAGCTTTTCATAGAAAAGAACATCGTTGCACAAAGCGCAGCCCAATTTGACGAGCGAAGAGGTACCTGTGTCGGTTGCGTCGCCCAGATTGTCGTCGCCATTGAATGATTTGTCCGCAAAGGCGATTGTCTTGACGGCCATGTGCCGCGTGGTCAAGACGCCGGTTTTGTCGAAGCACATCAAGTCGACGTCGCGCAGCTTCGCCAGCGCGCTCACGCTGCGGATGTGGATATCGCGACGTTGCAGCTTTTTCAGCTCGGCGGCGAGCAGGTAGGCATGGAAAAGGGCGTCATTTTGCAGGACGACCAGCAGCACCGCGACCAAAACGTACAGCCCCACCGCCCCAACGGCCTGATTCGTGCGCAGGATGTGGATGAGCAAAGCGGGGAAAAGCGCGAGGATGAGGCCAAGATAACGCGCTTTGAACAGCGGAAACGCGGGCGGCTTCTCGTCTTCCCACGTTTCCCGCAAGACCTTGCCGTATTCGGTATGCTCGCCAACCGCAACGACCGTGCCTTTGGCGTCGCCGCGCACGACGCGGCTGCCCATGTACAGGACAGCATCCGCCGCTCCCACCTTTTTGACCACCGGCATAATCTCACCGGTGATCTCGAACTCATCCACCTCCAATCCGCGCGCTTCGACCAGGTGAAGATCGGCGGGCACCACGTCGCCCGCATGAACTACTACCATAACAACCGGGCGAATAAAGAACACAACGGTTTTAACCACCGTCCCAAATACAAA
>CAZDUN010000064.1:8237-11052 GCA_964508615.1 uncultured Pelolinea sp.
GTGACGGCGTTTACTGACATCGTCCGGCTCTTATCCCTCCTGGCGAGCAGTCTTTCGCGGGAGGAACCACAACGCGACAAAGGCGATGAACGCCATCAGCGCGCCGAAGGCAAAGGGCGCTGCCGCGGAGACGCGATTCCACAAAACGCCGGCGATCAAACTGGCCGGCAGGGCCATGACGCCGATCGAGGCATTGTACAGTCCGTATGCCGCACCGCGATTGCTTTCGGGCACCAACTCCGCCACCATGGCCTTGCCCACGCCCTCGGTGAACGCGTAGTATAGCCCGTAGAGGATGTAAAATCCCCAGGCCATCCAGGCGGCTTTCATCAACGCAAAACCCAGATAGGTCACTGCATAGATGGCCCAGCCAATGCTGATAGCTTTGCGCCGCCCGATGCGGTCAGAAAGTTTCCCCGCCGGGATAGCCGCCAGCGCCGAGACCAGGTTAAAAGCGGCGATGACCAGGGGAATGGTCTCGGAGGCAATGCCGACATCGTTGGCGCGCAAGATCAAAAAGGCGTCTGAAGAGTTCCCCAGGGTAAAAACAAGCATCACGATCAGAAATCCGGCAAACGGTCCCCGCACCACCTGCAGCGAAATGGCCTGTTTGTTGACCGGTTGTTTGCGTTCTTTCACCCACAGGCCGATGATCAACAGCGGCACCATAGCGATGACGCCGGCCACCCAAAAGACTTCACGGTATTTGTTGGCATGGTCAACCCATAAGCGCAGCAGGCCATAGCTGATCAACGGCCCGACCGCCGAGCCAAGCGTATCCAGGGTGCGTTGCACGCCAAAGGCAAAACCCAGCTTGCGATGGCCCGCCGACCCGGCGACCAGCGCGTCGCGCGGCGCATCCTTGAGGCCCTTGCCGAGGCCGTCGGTCGAGCGCAGTCCCAGCGCGGCGGCCCCGCTTCCGGCAAAACCGAGTAAGAAACGCGCGACCGCCGAGAAAGCGTACCCGACGAACACAATAGCCTTCCGTACGCCGAGCGCGTCCGAAAGGTAACCGGCGCCGATTTTCATCAGACTCACGATCGTCGTCAGCAAGCCCTCGATCAGCCCGATAAACTCTTTGCTCAATCCCAAAACTGAGGTGTAAAACACCGGCAAAATGGGTTGGATCATATCCTGCGCCAACCCACCAAAGAATGCCACCCAGCCCAAAGCCACCACATTTCGCCCCAGGCTTTTATCTTCCGAAGACGATATATTCACAGCAGCTTTCTCAAGCGATTCAGTGTCCATACATTCCTCCCTTACACAAAAAATAGCTTCTAATGACAATGGTACATTGTCGTTAGAAGCTATTAGCCATTTCCAGGCAGTTCGGCCAACGCCGAGCGAGCTTCATCGCTTACACAACGAGAGTGTATCACCGATTGCTGCGATGGCAACCGCCCCCGCGCCCTCGAAGTAGTACGCAGGTGGATCGAGTTCAATCGAGGACGCTGCGCGCGTGAGCGATGGACGTGCTGTTGTCCAGACCGCAAGCGTGCGCATCCGGATAGCCGTTCTCTTGCAGGAGCATCACGTCGCCCGGTGCGCGGGACACTTTCCTGGACGCGCATAAGAATAGCGTCGGGCGTCAGCGCATTGAAGCACTTGACCAGGCGATTGACCTGGTCGCGCGAGAGACCACTGGTCCGTTGGAGCTGCTGCGTATCGGCGACGCCGGTGCGCAGCAGGGTTTCCAGCACGGGTAGCCATTGCGCCAACGGGCCGATCTCCGCCAACACCGTGGCTGTATTGACCATGTTTCACTGGTGGCGGTTGGATGAACGCGTTGTGTTTCTAGTCATAGGCTTACTTTTCCTCCTGAATGAGAGTGAGATGTTGGTGAAAAAGGCGCACACGAATCGCGCACGCGCGCACACGAATACCGTTATATAGAGTCGGACCATCTAATATAAACAGGGTATTCGTGTGCGGCTCATTGTGTGACCACCCTGCAAATATCTCTAGGCGATTATCGAATTTAATCATCGAAACCCCCCTTGATTTTGCCATGTCAGGTATGGTATAATATTGGTATAGTGGTGAACAAACACCGCGAAAAGGTCTGGGGCTAAGCGCTCCGAACCGCAGGAAGCCTTCAAGCCTGCGGCGTCCGGGTCAGGGAAACTGGCCTGGAAACAAAAGGGGAGGACTTGGAACTTCGGTTCCCGGTCCTCCCCTTTTTTATTTCAAAGCAAGGAGAGAAGTAAAAAATGGTAAAAGCGAAATTGGAATTCGGGCAGCTCGCTATCAGGGACGCAATCCGGCAATATATCGAATGAAGAAGAGGTGGCGGAACTATGACTACACAGAAAACTGACGATCACCAAACCGCCGACGTGTCTGTGCCTGGCAGCGGGGACACGTCGGCGGGAACAGCAACCGCCAAAGACGGTTACGCTTTCAGTATACCATCTTTGAACGCCGATGACAACACCGAAATGCCCTACAATGAGGCAATTGTCCAGTGTCTCTTAATTCTTGCCCGACGTGGGCGCGCTGTGAGAGAGGCGCAACAGGCAGCAGCGGCGCTGGCTTATGCTGACGCGATCCCCGATGGCGCGGACGATGTGGGGGGAAATGAGCGGTTATAGCGGGTATACATAGCTGGGGGAGGATTCCCAGGTTCAGTGCCTGGGTGAAAGCGACCGGCGCAAGTTACCAGATTGCGCGGGTTTGGGGCTTGACATATTCACGAAGTAAAGTACAATAAAATTGTGACGGACAGACAGAACGCACAACCAACGGGATACACAGCGGCGACCCTGGCGCAACAAGCCGGGATTAGTAAACAGCATGTTGCCTGGCTTTGTCG
>CAZDUN010000065.1:0-11041 GCA_964508615.1 uncultured Pelolinea sp.
GGATGCTGCAAACCCGCGATGGCAAGCGCACCGCAGCCGCGGCGGTCAAGATCGCCGTGGATATGGTGGGTGAAGGTTTGATTTCGAAGGAAGAAGCCATCGAACGCGTCACCCCCAATGACGTGGATACCCTGCTGCATCCGCAATTCACCGGCAACACGAAGGCCGAAGCCAAGAAAGCCGGCAAGCTGTACGGCACGGGCGTGAACGCCTCCCCGGGCGCGGCGGTCGGGCAGATCTATTTCGACGCGGATACCGCCGAGAAAATGGCCAAGGAACACGGGCAAAAAGTGATCATGGTGCGACCTTTCACCAAGCCGGATGATGTGCACGGCATGCTGGCTGCGCAGGGCATCCTGACCAGCGAGGGCGGCGCCACTTCCCACGCGGCAGTGGTCGCGCGACAATTCGGCGTGCCCTGCATCGTGGGCGCTTCGATGGTGCATATTGACATGGACAAACGCCAAATGGAATCCAACGGCCTGGTTATTAAAGAAGGCGAATGG
Source organism: uncultured Pelolinea sp. (assembly GCA_964508615.1). Lineage (GTDB taxonomy): Bacteria > Chloroflexota > Anaerolineae > Anaerolineales > Anaerolineaceae > Pelolinea. Next base: position 507 of record CAZDUN010000065.1, read on the forward strand.
ATCTCGCTTGACGGCGGTTCCGGCGAAGTATTTGTGGGCAAGATGGACATGTCTTCCCCCTCCCTGGAAGAACAAACCGACCTGCTGACCCTGTTGGGTTGGGCGGACGAGATTTGCGCCAAACCCGGCATGCGCACGGCTCCCGAAGGCTGGCCGACCAGCGGTTTGCAAGTTTGGGCGAACGCGGATTATCCCAAGGACGCCCAGCGCGCGCGTTCCTACGGCGCCAAGGGCATCGGCCTGTGCCGCACTGAGCACATGTTTTTTGAACAGGCGCGCCTGCCGATCGTGCAGCGCATGATCCTGGCTGAAACTTCCGAAGAACGCGTCAAGGCGTTGGATGAACTGCTGCCTTACCAGCGCGCGGATTTCGAAGGCTTGTTCGAGGCCATGAACGGTTACCCGGTAATCATCCGCCTGATCGACCCGCCGCTGCATGAGTTCCTGCCCTCCGAAGAAGCGCTGCTGGAAGAAGTGATCACCATGCGCGTCAAAGGCGAAACCAAGGGATTGGACGAAAAAGAGAAATTACTCAACAGCGTCAAGAACATGCACGAATCAAACCCGATGATGGGCTTGCGCGGCGTGCGTCTGAGCATCGTCATGCCCGAGATCGTTGAAATGCAAGTGCGCGCCATCTTCGAGGCGGCCGCCAATATGACACTCAAGGGCGTGGTGGCAAAACCGGAAGTGATGATCCCGCTGACCGGCCACATCAACGAGCTGCACCACATCCAACCGCGTTTGATCGAAATTGCCAAGACAGTCATGGCCGAGAAGAAGGTCGAGTTCGCTTATAAATTCGGCACCATGATCGAGATCCCGCGCGCGGCTGTGACCGCCGGCGAGATCGCCAGCGTGGCTGAGTTCTTCTCCTTCGGCACCAATGACCTGACCCAGATGACTTTTGGCTATAGCCGCGACGACGCGGAACGCAACTTCCTGGTCACCTACGTGGAAAAGAGCATCCTGCCCAAGAATCCTTTCCAGACCATCGACACGGATGGCGTGGGGCGCTTGATGAAGATGGCTGTAACCGACGGACGGGCCACACGCAACAACCTGGAAGTGGGTATTTGCGGCGAGCACGGCGGCGACCCGGCTTCGATCGAATTCTGCCACACCATCGGACAGAATTATGTGAGCTGTTCGCCTTTCCGCGTGCCGGTCGCGCGCCTGGCGGCTGCTCACGCGGCGTTGAAATACGCCCCCAAGAAATAAGCGGCCAAACCGCCATAAGCGGATATATAAGAAACAAGACAAACCCGCGGAGTACTTCCGCGGGTTTGCTTTTGCATTCCTGTTGATGCGTGCCTGTGTTTAATCCGGCTGCCACTGTACTTCCCAGGAAATGTTATCCGTTACGACATAGATATCCGAGAAGATCAGCTTCAGCTTTCCGGTGGGAATACTTTTAAAATTCAGATTAGCCTCACCACCACCCGACCCGCCGCCGCCACCGCCACCGACCGGCTGGAAGCCTTCAATCCCGACGCGCGGCATGGTGATATTGCCGTTGGCATCGTCATGGTATTTGAATTTAAAGGTATAGCCATTTTCCGATGCGCGGATTGTTTCCAACAAGATGTGGTATTTTCCAAGGACGATATCCTGGTTCATGGTCCATTCCTGACCAAATTGTGGATCATCACCAGCATCGAATTCCAGCGAGGCGGTCAGGCTGGGATCCACCAGAGTATAAACATTACCCGGAATCCGGATGGTGACCGGAAACACGACTTGAGTGTTATCGATTTGCAGCACCCAGGGGGATTGCTTAATGGCATCGTCCACGACCTGGATATCCTCGGGTACGCTGTATTCAACAGCCTGACCGTTGGCATCCTCGACCTGGATGGCGTCGGTAATCTGCATCCAGCCATCCTCGGGGGAGGCGGCATGGAAAGAGCCCATGAGGATGTAGCCGCTATCCGCCGCAATGAACTGGTCGACTGCCAGTGTGAAAGATTCATCGGCAGATTGCCCATCGGTGGACTGCGGGTTGACAGCGGTTTCAGACGGCTGTTCCACTACCGGGAAGATGGTGGCCTGGGGCGGCAGGGGGATGAACTCCAGCGGGATCTCCCAATTGGTTGGGAGCGTATCCGGCAGCGTGTTGAAGATACACGGCAGCAGGAAGGTGGCATGGTCGATTTCAGCAGGGATGGGCGCAAAAGCATCCTGGCGCGTTCCATCCGGCAGCTGCATGAATTCCTCCAGCAACGGGCAGCTGCTGGCATGCTCTTCATCCGCATAGGCGGAAGCCGGAACGCCGCTGATATCAAAATCGATTTGGGTCTCATCGGCAGTTAAAATGACACTGTTAACCGAGATCGTTATGCCATCCCGTGTGATACTGACGGGCTGTTTGAGGATGCGCACGGGCGCATTTTCATCGATCAGGCCGACCCCTGGCATGTATCCGAACAACTTGCACACAGCGGCATAGACTGCTTCGGGACTGTAATACAGGATCGAGGCGATCAGCAGGACGGCCGCGACGGCAGAGGCGATAAAAGCCGGCCGAAAAAGCAGCGACCTGACAGCCCGTTTTTCCTGGCGGACCGCCTGGAGATGCAACTGGTTTGCCAGGCGCGATACGAATTCACCGGCGGGTTTCGGGGAAACCAGCAGCTTCTCAATTTCTTTTTCTATTTCACTTGAATAAAGGTTGTCAGTCATTGGAAACCTCTAGTTGATTTTGGATGCGGGCAATCAGGCGGTAAAAGGCTTTCTTGGTGGCCGCTTCACCGCGTTTTAGCAGCCTGGCGATTTCCGCGAAGTTCAATCCCGCCAGGCAACGCAGGCGGATCAATTCCTTTTCGTGCTCAGGCAAGGCTGCGATCAGTTTTTGCAGCGCAGAGCGGCGTTCACTTTGGATGATATTGCCATCCAGATCGGTGTCTCCCAAAACGAACTGCGCCTCATCCAGATCAGCCAATCTGCTGTTCATGCGGTAATGATCGACCAGTTTACGGCGCGCAATGGAGAACAGCCAGGCCGCGAAATAACCATTATCCCGGTATCTTGGGATGCCTTCCAGGGCAGCCAGGAAGGTTTGAGCGGTGATATCCTCCGTGTCAGCCGAATTACCGACCCGATTATAGATATAGCGATAGACCGGATCAATGTAGCAATCATAGACTCTGCCAAAAGCGCGCGGGTCCTGCTGGGCTTGTTCGATCAAAGCGTGGAGCGGTGGCGCGGGGCTATCCGGCCGGTCAATGGTGCTATTCGAGTATTTATCCATCAAATACTTTTACTCCTTTTTCAAATGGATTCAGAGCACTAGTGAACTCTATGATTAAATCGGATTCAAGTGAAAAAAGGGACAACTAGTTTATTATGCTCTGGATTGCACTAAATGGCTGCAGCGAATTCGGGATGCCGGCCGAGATTCTTCGCCCCTACGTTTCGACGCCCCGCGCTTCGCTGAGGGCAGGCGATTCATTCTTGATTTCAGCGAGACTTCCCGCTGAATTCGAGATTGTTTCGTCACAACCTGCTGAAAAGACGCAGGTTGTTTCTCGCAAAGACATTCAGAACGCGGCAAGTTGTTCCACGCAATGGCGCAGGGGCGTATTTGTGAAGCAGCGACGTTGGCTGATCGTGAAGCATCCCCTTGAGGAATCAATCGCGGCAGGCGATTCATTTTTGATTTCAGCGAGACTTCCCGCTGAATTTGAGATTGTTTCGTCACGACCTGCTGAAAAGACGCAGGTTGTTTCTCGTAAAGACATTCAGAGCGCGGCAAGTTGTTCCACGCAAAGGCGTGCGGAGCAGCCGGTGGATTGTTCCCCGCAAAGCTATTCAGATTTGCGGCTTGCTGCTATTTGCGAACGTAGATTAATTGATAGATGTTGAGGAACTCGGTGATTTGCATCAGGTAGTCCCGGGTTTCCTGAAAATCAACTATCTCTAGGAACACATCCGCATCACCATTCGATTGCGCTTTCCAGGCCTCGGCGTTGCCCGCGCCGGCGTTATAAGCTGCCAGGGCGGCCTGCACGTCGCCATCCAGATAATCGAGATTGCGGCTGAGATAGAAGGCGCCCAGCTCAATGCTGACCTCGCCTTTGAGCAGGTCGGCGGATTCGTAATCAGCTGGCCAACCCAGCAGATCCACATTCTCCTTTCCAGTGGCGGGCATGATCTGGGCCAAACCGCTAGCACCAGCCGAGGAACTGATGAAGGGGTTGAACATGCTCTCCTGGCGCACCAGCGCGTAGAACAAGAGGGGCGGAATGCCATAATCTGAAGCGGCTTCCACCATCATTTCGCGGTAGTAGGCGCCGAAACGCACATGCGTGAAGAAAATCGGCGCGGAGAGGGAACTCAGGTCATCCAGAGCGGCCAGGCTGAGGATGTTGCGGCAGGCGTAAATCGCCGGCTGATAGAGATGCAGGTCCAGCAGGTAATTCATCAGGCGGTAGAGATTGACCACATCGCCCTGCAGTTCATTGCGTAAAAGCTCGGCTTCGTTGATGGCTTTGCTGAACAAGCTCAGCTCCCAATATGCCTGGATGCGCTGAAGGCGGGCATTGGCCTGCAGATCGCCCAAGTCGGAAAGGTCGGTTTCGGGCGGGATGTTGAAGGTGCTGCGCAGCCAGGTTTCGGCTTCAGGGCGTTCGTATTCCAGGTCGTAGCCCAAATCAAAGCGGTCGGCGGCCTGGTCGAACAAGCCGCGCCCCTCCAGCAACTGGCCGGAGCGGATGCCGTAATAATCGGTCGGGTCAGCCTGCTGGCCGGCGCTGAAAGCGTTGGCGGCATTTTGCGCGTCGCCCAGGGCCTGGTAGCACTTGCCGATCCACATATGGGCGCGCGCTTTTTCGGAGGATGTGGTGGCCAGCACCAGCAAGCGCTGGAAGACATTAAGCGCGTCTTCGAATTTACCCAAACGGTAATAAGAAATCCCTGCCAGGAACAAACCCTGGTAGCTTTTCTCGGAGGAAGGATACTCATCCATCATGCGCAGCCAGGTTTGGGCGGCGCTTTCCAGATCATCATTGCGCTCGTAGACCCGCGCGGCTTCGAACAGGAAATTGGGCGCGTCCGGGGAGGTGCGGGCGGCGCCAACAAAAGCGAGATAGGTTTCAGCGGCGTTGGTATATTCGTCGAGTACCGTCCACTGCACGTAGGCTTTTTCATCCCAGGCGTTGGTCCAGTAGGCGCTGCCGGGATAATTATCAATCAGTGTCTGGTAGGCTTCCACGGCGTTGCGCGGTTCATCGCTGAAATAATGGCTGAGACCTTTGAAGTAATAAACCGAACCATCATTATCCTCGGGATCGGACGCCAGGTAACGCTCGAACGCGTCAATGGCGTAATCGTAGGAACCGGCATAATAATCCACCAGGCCGCGCACGTACTCGTTGACCGGATAACCTTCGGACACCAGGATGGAAAGCGCGGTGAAGGAATCATAGGCTTTGGGGAACTGGTAAACGGAATCCAGGAAGCGCGCGTAGGCTTTATCGGGCAGCTCCAGTTTTTGGTAAGCCTGGCCCATGAGCAGGTTGGCGGTGGCGCGGGCGTAATCATTCTGGCTGGAGTTATAGACGCTCTGGTAATACTGGATGGCGGTGGTGTAATCCTGCAAGTTATCATAGGCTTGCCCGATTTTGATGTTGATTTGCGTGGCATCCATGGCCGGATCAGCCTGCAGCACTGCCTGATAGGCGTAGATTGCCTGCGTATAGTCACCAGCGGCCATGGCGGCGTCACCCTGCAGGGTGAGCGCGTAGGCGCTCAGAATCCCGCTGCCAAGCTGGGCATAGCGCTGGTAAGAAGCGGCTGCTTGAGCATACTCGCCGATCAGGTCATACGCGCGGCCGAGCAGGAAGTACGCGTTGGGGATTGCATTGGATTCGGGGAACTGGCCGAGCAGGCGGTTGAAGGCGTCGATGGCGGCGGCATAATCGCGCGCGCTGAAGTAAGCGCGCCCCAGGCCGTAGAGCGACTGGGCTTTGAGCTCAGCATCAGCGGATTGCTGGTAAGCCTCCTCATAGAGGCTTAGCGCTTTTTCGATCTGCCCGGCGAGCAAGGCGGCATCGGCTTCATCGAGCCGACCGGCGGGTGTGGGGGTGCTGGTGGCAGTGGGTTGGGCCTGTAGCACTTCCTGCAGCTGCTCAATCAGGCTGCTGCTCTGCGCGTCCTGGTTATCGGCATCTGCGCGGCCCAAACTGAAGAGCGGCTGGCTGCAGGCGCCAATCACCAACAAACACAGGCACAGAACGGCCAGGCTAATTTTTCTCATAAGCGGTTTATATATGAGGTTGCGGATTGTGTCAACCTGCGTGATGAGCAGTTGAAATCAATCATTGTGGATTGTTTGTCTCATTCTTTTGTTGATTGCAATAATCGCTCAATTTCTTGGGGGGCGACTGGCCGGGAGAGCAGGTATCCCTGCCCGTACTGGCAATCGATGGATTTGAGGTCGGAGAGCTGCTTCTCGGTTTCGATGCCTTCGGCGATGATCTCGATGCCCAGGTTTTGGGCCATATCCACGATGGTCTTGACCAGGTTTAACCCGTTTTCGCCTTTGCCGATGGATTGGATGAAGGACTTGTCGATCTTAATAGTATCGACATGGAAATTCAGCAGGTAACCCAGCGAGGAATAACCAGTACCGAAATCATCGATCTGGATCTCGTAGCCCATGGCGTGCAGCGCCTTGAAAACCGCGCGCGATTGTTCCTGATTCTCAATCAAGACTGTTTCGGTGATTTCCAGGCAGATGTTGGCGGGTTTCAGGCCGGACTGGCGGGTGATCTGATCGAGGGTTTCGACGAAGTCGGGATGGGCGAACTGGTGGCCGGAGATGTTGATATTCATCACCAGGTTCTCACTGCCGGGAATCTTCTTCTGCCATTCTTTCATCTGGCGGCAGGCTTCGGTAATCACCCATTGGCCGATTTTGATAATCAACCCGGAGCTCTCGGCAATCAGGAGGAAATCCGCCGGCAGCAGAGTACCGCGCTGGGGATGCTTCCAACGCAGCAATGCTTCGAAGCCGATCAACTTTTGCGTACCGAGCGAGAATATGGGCTGGTAATTCAGGAATAATTCTTTCTTTCCAACTGCATGCTGCAGCTGCGATTCAAGTTCCAGGCGGGATAGCGCCTCGGTGCGCAGAGAGGCCGTGAACAACTCATAACGGGCTTTACCGAGCGCCTTGGCGCGGTACATAGCGATATCCGCATCTTGCAAGATGCTATCGGCATCCTTGTAATCACTGGTATCTTCCACGATACCGAAGCTGGCGGAGACAAAGAAGTCTTTACCGCCGAGCTGGTAAGGCGGGCGCAAGATTTCCTGGATGCGTTCAGCGATGGACTTCGGATCGGTCTTTTCCGAGTTGATCTCCAACAAAACGGCAAACTCGTCGCCGCCCAGCCGGGCAAGCGTGTCGCTCTTGCGCAGGCATTTCATCACCCTTTCGGCGAAAAGCACCAACAACTGGTCCCCGATGGAATGACCCATGCTGTCGTTGACATTCTTGAAATGGTCGATGTCGATGAAAAAGACCGAAAAACTGTAATCTGAATGGCGTTTCGAGTAATCGATGGCATGCTGCAGACGGTCGGTCAGCAGCACGCGGTTGGGCAGTTTGGTCAACGCATCATGCAGCGCATCGAAAGCCAACTGATCCTCAGCCTTCTTGCGTTCGCGTATTTCAACCTGGAGATCCGCATTGATTTTTTGCAGGTTGGCTGCCTGGGTTTGCGCCAGATCCAGGGTAGTGCGCAGGTTGCGATTCAGCTGTGCGTTCTCCCAAAGCGTCAGGAATTGCCGGGCTGAGACCAGCGAAAACAATAAACCGATGCCGCCTATGATATGCCTGACCTGGGCGCTGGAATCCGCGGCAAAGACGCGAAAAAAAAGCAGAAAAGCCAACAGGATGGAGAGGATCGGCAGAGTATCGCGCAGAGTCTTCTTTAATTGCCTTTTCAGTATGGATTGTTGATCCGGGACGGAAACGGATTCCTGCCGATCCAGGTCACGCATATGCGTATAGGCGGCAATTCCCATGAACAGGTACCCGAGAATCCAGCCGCTATCCAACCAGCCACCGCTGATGTAGGCATCCTGCAGGGATTGAAAGCTGTAAATAATGTCGGACGCAACCTGAATAAGGACAGAGAGCATAATAAAGAGGATTGGAATTTCAAATTTCTCTTCATCCCGGTTGTAGATCAGGATTAATATCGCCGAGAACAAGATCACATCACCAGCCGGATATGCCAGTGAAAGAAATTTAACCAGAAAGGGCTCGCCAACCGCGCTTTCCATGATTTGCGGAAAGATATAAACGCCGATGAACAGATTGATGACGATAAAGACAATGCCTGCATCCAACCAGTTGTTGATCCGTTTAATTTTTGAATCTGGTTTTTGACTTAAGAACAGGATGCCAATAAAGAAAATTGGATAATAAAGAATGTAGAAGATATCCGCAATGGATGGATAAGGACTGGATTGCAGGATAAGCTCGTAAACAGTCCAGAGCAGATCACCCATCGTGAAAAGAAGCTGCGCCAGGCACAGAATGCCCCAGCTCTTCGCAATTCTCCCTAAAACCAGCTTGGCATATCTGGCTGTCTGCCAGAGGAGCAGGGTTGTGGTTAAATTGATTAACACGTTAAGAAGGTCAGATGCCGGCATAGCAGCTGGATTATCTTTGAGTAAAAAGATCACACCCAGTTCAATGAGCGTGAATAAACCCAAACCGATCAGCAGCCTTTTTGATTGCTCCAATAGGAGAACTTTTTTTTCCATTCTTCTTCTCAATCGAGTTGGTTATTTTGACCGGAACCTATCCTGATTTTGTGGATGGTCAATTCAATTCCTCAAAAATTATATACGAGATTAAGGCATTGTAAATGAATATTCTCTTAATCCCATTGAAGAACGCAATATTGGAAAGATGGGTGATTTTGCCCATCATCCAGGTCTGAATTTGCCTCAAGATTGAATCAAGCAGGCACACAACCGTCATTGCCAGGCAGCAAGATGCGAGGTTCTGGTTCTCTGAATGCGAAACCGGCCAGAATCTTGGATTGCGTGCGACCGCCGGTGAAAGAGATCGTGAGCGTGTTGACGACAATGGAAAAGGGCGGCTGGATGCCCAGCTTTTCCAGGGCGGGGATGATGGCGCTGACATCCGGCAGGCCGCTGGCATCCGCGCCGCAGGCAAACGCGCCGTATTTTGCCTGGATTGGAACGCTCCACATCCTGGGCTGGCAGAAGCGGTTGAAATCGTTGATCGAACTTTCAGCCGCGCCCAGGTATTGACGGTCTTGCAGGGTGGTGACCGTAAAAACGGAGAGAATTGCCTTGGGATCGATAGCGAATGGCGGTTCTTCGGGTTTGCGCAGGATCACCTGGTGTTTGCCGGGCGTCTGTCCGCTGCCGGATGCCGCCGCGGCCTGGTTTTCAGTTGACATCATTTCCTCCTATCCCAACCTTATGGATGAATATCATACGAAACCTTAACCTGAAAATGCTGGTGTTATTATGCAACTTTCCGGGTAAAAAATCAATTCGAATATTGTGGTGCCAGGCATAAATTAGCGCGTTTACCAATTTGAGCAGGGCATGGCTGGTTGCGCGGCTTTGGTGTATGATTTCAGCACCGCGAATAGATGCATTTCACAGATGCACACTGATCTTTTTTAATGAACACAGATTTGGTTGATTCTGTAATATCTGTGTTCGTTATAGTGTTTTATCAGTGACTATCTGTGGATGTCGTTTTGGTAGCGGTCAGGAAACATGCCTGACAGGCGCTTTGACAAACCGCCCAACCCATGCTAAACTGGTGGGGTCATGCAAACCAGCGCTCGGATGGAGCGCGTTTTTTTTGGCGAGGTATTCATTGCGGACATTGGAATGGGAGACAACCGCGCAGCGGTTGAAAATGATCGACCAGAGGGTGCTGCCCTCCAGATTCGAGCACATCCACCTAAGTACATACCAATCTGTTTCAGAAGCAATCCAGAATATGACCGTACGCGGCGCGCCGGCCATCGGCGTGGCGGCTGCTTTCGGCATAGTGCTGGCCGCGCTGCAATCCGGCGCTGCTGATCTCACCGGGCTGCGCGCGGAGCTGCGTAAAGCGGCGGATGTTTTGGAAGCCGCCCGCCCGACCGCGGTAAACCTGCCCTGGGCGTTAAAGCGCATGCTGACCGTCGCGGATAAACCATTCTCCAGCACCCAAGAATTGAAAGATGCATTATTAAATGAAGCTCAAAGCATGGCTGATGAGGATGTGGAGCTGAACCGCCGCATGGGCGCGTTTGGCGCGGAACTGATCGATAACGGCGACACCATCATCCATCACTGCAACACCGGCGCGCTGGCGACGGTGGATTGGGGCACGGCGCTGGGGGTGATCCGCACGGCGCACGAACAGGGTAAACGCATCCACGTGCTGGTGGATGAAACCCGCCCGCGCCTGCAGGGCGCGCGCCTGACCGCCTGGGAACTTGCGCAGTATGGAATCCCTTACGATATCATCAGCGATAACGCCGCTG
>CAZDUN010000066.1:0-10967 GCA_964508615.1 uncultured Pelolinea sp.
ATCAATGAAGAAGCGTGCCCCGATGCGCGCGCCGGGGTGGATTTCGACGCCGGTGAAGAAACGGGTTGTCTGAGAGATCCAGCGCGCCAGCAACTTCAACCCGCGCGTCCAAAACCAGTGCGCGATGCGGTATCCCCAGATGGCATGCAGGCCGGCATAACAGACCAGGATCTCCAGCGCGTTGCGCGCGGCTGGGTCGCGCTCGAAAACAGATCGAATGTCATCCCGCATGGTCTTGAACATGGCACACCTCATTCTAAAAATTCACGATTTTTTTACGATAATTATGAATAGTGTCAATATTATCAATATTATCACGGTCAAACTTGATAATAAAAAGGAATTCCTTGAAAAAATAACACCGGGAAAACCCCGTTAGCTGATTTATGAATGAACGGATATAAAATCATTCCCACTTGTTTGTTTGGCAGTGATTGCGCCTGCCGCTTTTCGCGGAGGTTTTTCGGGTTTTTCGTTCAGGCTCAACTGAATTCGATGATGAGGTTGCTGCAACAATCCCGGCGATTTCTTTATTTTTCCTAATCGTATTATAAAAACCCGCGATGATTTTGGAAACCTGGCTGGTTTTTCTGCGTAAACATATAATAAAGCAATCCATTTTAAGAGGTAATCATGAGCAAAAGGTTATATCGCAGTGAATCCAATCGCGTCATCGGCGGCGTTTGCGGCGGCATGGGAGAATACCTGGGTATCGACCCCATCTTTTTGAGAATTTTCTTTATCATTTGGACCATCATGGGTGAGCTTTCCGTGCTGGCGTATTTCATCCTCTGGCTGGTGGTTCCGCGTGAGGGCAGTAGCGAGACTTTCCGCGGCGAAGACCTGGGGCTGCGCTTTCGCCAGATCGGCCAGGAAATCGGATTGATTGTGCATGAACCCAGCCAGCAGCTGATCACGTACGCCGGCGCCGGGTTGATTGCCTGGGGCGTTTATTATCTGCTGCGGCGCCTGGGTTTGCCCTGGTTTTCCTGGGAATTTGGCTGGTATCTCTGGCCGGTTCTGCTGATCGCGGCAGGCGCTTTCGTCCTGTTCAAAACCCTGTCCGGGCGTAAATAAAAGACCCTCTCAACCGATTGAGGGGGGCAACCGGCTGAAAGGGCGTTTGAATGATAACATGCTGGTTTAAATTTGGCAATGAAACAAATGTAACATCCTGATTAAAAACCCTTTATCGGGAACTTTTTTTACCGGGTAACGTCATTCAATAATAAACATGATGGAGGTACCAATGAATAAAAAATTGATTGCATTCACAAGTATTTTGGCAGCATTGTTCCTGCTGGCTGCCTGCGCTCCGGCAGCCATGGTAAGCGCGGATGGCCAGGTCCGCCAGGTTACGGTTACCGGATCCGGCATTGTATATGTAGTTCCGGATTTGGCTTACATCAATGTAGGTGTGCGTTCGCAGGGCGACACGGTCGCCGAGGCTATGCAGGCCAACAACGTCCAGGCGAAAGCCATCAAGGATACCCTGGTGGCCCAGGGTGTGGCCGAGGGCGACATCCAGACTTCCAGCTTCAACGTCTACCCGCAATCAGATTACGACTACCAGGGCACGATCACGCGCACCTATTATTCGGTCGAGAACAACGTATATGTGACCGTGCGCGACCTGGATGCCCTCGGTCCGATTCTGGACGCGGTCGCGGCCAGCGGGGCAAACACGATCTACGGCATCAGCTTCGACGTGACCGACAAGACCGAAGCGCAATCTTCCGCCCGCAAAATCGCGGTCGAATCAGCCATGTCGCAAGCCAAGGAGCTGGCGGATGCGGCCGGAGTGGGTGTGGGAGAAATTCTGTCCATTTCTTCTTCGTACAGCTATCCGACCTATTATTCCGGATATGGCATGGGTGGCGGTGGCGGAGCGGAATACGCAGTTTCCGTGCCGATCGCGGCGGGTCAGATCCAGGTTTCAGCGGATGTGACCATTTCAATGGCGATTCAATAAAAGAAAATCGGCTGGCAATCACCAGCCGTTTTTTTAACTCGAATGAATGGCGGTTTGATATTCCGCCATTTTTATATTAAAGCAGGAAGAACTTCACCAGGAAATAACTGACGATTCCGGCAATCAGCCAGGTATCAATACGGTCCAGCACGCCGCCATGCCCGGGGATGAGCGTGCCCGTGTTTTTCAGGCCGAATTGGCGCTTGAAGATACTTTTGGCAAAGTCACCCAGCGGGCAGATCAAACCGACCAGCAAGCCAATCCCCAGGCCGCTTAAACCGCTGAACAAAGGATTGAAATTCCCCAGAATCAAACCGACTGCGTAACCCACCAGCATGGATGTGAACACGCCGCCCAGGTAGCCCTCGATGGTTTTATTTGGGCTCAACTGCGGGGCGATCTTGTGGCTGCCGAACAGGCTGCCCACAGCGAAAGCCCCCACGTCGCTGAGGCCGGCCGGCAGCAAGCACTGCAGCAGCCAGAACATACCCTGCGGCAAGAAACGCAGTTTGACCAGGAAGATGCCGATGAATGCGATGAATGCCACCCCGCCCAGGCTGATGGTCAGGTCGAGCGCGGCCGTGCTCTGGTGATCGTTGTAAGTTGCCACGTGATAGATGATGATGGCCAGGATCACCAAACCCAATGCCGCCTCAGACAATTGCGCCTCCCCCGATTTTCCGCTCAAGGCAATCAGGAACGTACCAAGCGTGAGCATGATTTTCGCGGGAGCATAACCGCCTTTCTCGAACACTTGGGCATATTCCCAGGCGGCAATCGCCAGGATCGCGCCCAACCCGGCGGCATAGACCCAGCCGCCGGCAAATACCAGGGCTAAACCGATGGCGATAATGACAGCGCCGCTGATGATGCGTTTAGCCAGCATAATGCTCTTGTTCGTCTTGTGGGATGCGTTTACCGAAACGCCTTTCGCGGTTGGCAAAGGCTTCCAGCGCCGTTTTCAGGCTGTCGCGGTTGAAATCCGGCCAAAGCGTATCGCTGAAATACCACTCGGCATAGGCGCTCTGCCAGATAAGGAAATTCGAAGTGCGCATTTCGCCGGAGGTGCGGATCATCAAGTCAGGATCCGGGATGTCTTTGGTAAACAGGTATTCACTGATCAATTCCTCATTCACTTTTTCCGGCGGGATGCGATCGCGCAGCATGGATTGAACGGCGTGCGCGATTTCATCTCTGCCGCCGTAATTCCAGGCAATGACCACTGTGATGGTGGTATTGGACTTGGTCAATTCCAGTGCATACTTGATCTTGTCCTGCGTGGCTGGGTCCAATTGTTCCAGGCGGCCGATATGCAGCAAGCGTACGCCTTTTTCATGCAGCTCCTGGATACGCGAATCCAGCATTTCGCCCAACAGTTGGATCAAGCCCTGCACTTCGTCTGACGGCCGCTGCCAATTCTCGGTTGAAAAAGCGTAAACTGTGAGGTAGGGGATGCCGAATTCGATGCAGGCGTCAATCACCCGCCGCAAGTTTTCGGTGCCGGCGCGGTGGCCGGCCATGCGCGGCAGCAGCCTGGCTTTCGCCCAGCGGCCGTTGCCGTCCATGATGATACCGATATGGGTGGGTTTTTTCCCGGTGAAGAGCTGATTCGTATTTTCGGGCATCAGGCAGGCTAGATCTCCATTATTTCCTGGTCTTTCTTCTTCCCGATTTCGTTGATCTCTTCGATGGTCCTGTCGGTGATCTTTTGGATTTCCTCTTCACCGTGTTTCAGGTCATCTTCGGAGATCAGTTTTGCTTCCTCGAATTCGCGCAGGTCCTTATTGGAATCGCGCCGCACATTGCGCACAGCCACGCGCGCTTCCTCCAGCCGATTATTGACGAATTTGGTTAATTCGCGGCGCCGCTCTTCTGTGAGCGGTGGCATGTTCAGGCGGATGACCTTGCCGTCGTTCATCGGTGTAATTCCCAATTCAGAGGCGAGGATGGCTTTTTCGATATCTTTGACAGTGGTCGGGTCGAAAGGTTTGATCAGCAGCTGGCGCGGTTCCGGAACGCTGATACTGGCCAATTGCATCAGAGGAACCGGTGAACCATAATATTCAACGGAGAGTTTCTCAACCAACGCGGGGGTTGCGCGTCCGGTGCGGACTCCGGCCAGGTCTTCTTCCAAAGACAGTATTGCGCTGTGCATTCTTTTTTCTGCATCGGCTATGGCTTCTTTCATCATTTCAACCTCCTTGTTTGTCAAAGCGAGAGATTTTCAATCAGTGGGTTAAGCATACCTTAAATGGTTTGAAAATTCCATGATTTGCCCCGGTTGTGTTTATGCTATGAAAAATAGAACATATATGCTATAATCTATTATAAGGATGTGCATGCGATATGGATGAAGGTATGCTTTGGTACGATAACCAAACCGGGCAGGCGGTCGAAATCCGCTTGCAGCGGGCTGTGGATTTCTTTATCAGCAAATACGGTCATCCACCGCTGTGTTGTTTCGTCCATCCCGAAATGGTCGCCAATCCGATGGAAATAGCCGGCAACGTAAAAGTGATTCCGAATGAACGCATCCTGAAAAATCATATCTGGATGGAAATCAGCAAAAACTAGATTGCCGGCTTTATGTGGCCTTGCCCGAAAAGAGGGTCTTTATCTTCTGCCAGCAATTGCGCACGAATCCCACCACCTGGATGACCAGAAAGTGATTCGTGAAGTGGCGCGCGGCTTCCTCAAAGGAAATCTCGCGGTGGTAGCCGGTTTTCAGGTAAGCCAGGTGCTCGATGATCCACAGGTATAAATCCGCCTCGGTCCGTTTGGGGAAGTGTTTCAGGATATTCCGTTGGCGGATAATGGCTATCATGGGGGCGTAAACCTGGTCATACCAGCTGCACACCGACTCCGCATAGGGGACCTCGTAGTTTAACCGCTGGCTGCTGTAATAGCGATGTACAGCGATGTGGTCTAACAGTTTTTGATACTGCCCGACCAGGGTCAGGCTGATTTCAGCTTGCGGGCGCAGCTCGCCGATACCTGTCTTGCTCTCAAAATCGGCGCGTTCCTGATTCAACAGGATTTGGTACCAGTTGAAATTGCCTTCCAGCGGGAAGGGAATACCGAGTTCGATCACGTGCGCATCGATGAAGACCTGCCCCTTTTCACGCGCCACTGACACACGGTGATTGCCATCGATCACAAAATAGAAATCACCGATTTTGTAAACTTCAACCGGCGGCAGATATTCGCCCTGCAGGTAAACCCGGTCGATATTCTCCCAGCGGCGGCGCGTATGCGTCTGGCGCGGCAGGAAGCTGTCGTCGAAATCCTGGTAACGGTTCAGGCTGCCGATGATCTTTTCGATCTCGATCTCGCGCATCCCCATATCACGTTGGCCCTGGATATTCAACATACCGCGCAGCTCGTCGAAGGGGATCAATCCGCTGCGCTTCTGGGTCAATCGATTCAGTATGGCGCGCATGAACCCCTTTTTATAGGCCTGGTCGAAATCCAGGGAAGCCATTTGTTCGAAATGAGAACGGTTTTGGGTTTCGCTCATGGCTGAAAGTCGATGATCTGATAGCCTGTCACGTTGATCACGTCTGTGTCCAGGTAGCGCGTCTTGATTCCGCTGCGGTTGAGATAATCGTGGGTGTGGCCGTGCAGATGATAGCGCGGGCGAAACACTTCCAGCAGCCAGCGGAAAGCTTTGATGCCCTGATGGGGCAGATCCTCCTGGTCGTTGATCTTCCAGGGCGGCGCGTGCGTGATAAATATGTCCAGGTAACGACCGTAAAGCAAATAGTTGGTGATCAGGCGCGGCACCAGGCGCAATACCATTTGCCACATCTGGTTTTGGGAATACTGGTGCGGTCCGTGGTTGTAAACCAGGCAGCCCTCGATGCCTGCCAGGAGCACGCCTTCGGGAGTGCGCATGGTCTTCAGGTGCAGGTTCCTGGCGCCCTGCGGTTCTGTGGCCTGATGTCTCTCCCCAGTCTCGATTTTATGGGCGTGATTTCCCCGTACGTAATACATGTCTTTATTGGACATACTGATGATGTAATCCAGGTAGTAATATGGCAAGTCGCCGCAGCTGATCACGAAATCGACATCACGGAATTTCTCCCCGCCAATCGCATGGTAGATGTATTGTGATTCGGCATCGCTGACGGCCAAAATTCTTGTCATAGGCTGATATCAATCACCTTCTGCGTGGTTGATGATTGCGACTGCCAGGGCGGTGGCATGTTCCCGGGTATGGCTGATGCTGAGGGAGATTTCCTCGATGCCTTTGGCTTGTGCCACCACGGCGGCATTGCCATGCAGCAGCGCCATCGGGTTCCCTTCGCTTTCGTGCCCGATTTCGATCTCCTGCCAGCTGACCGGCCCGATCCCGCAGCCCAGCGCTTTTACCACGGCTTCCTTGGCGCCAAACAAGCCGGCTGCCCGCTCAAAAGAACTGCCGATATACTGCTGCTCCTTCGTTGTGAAAACGCGGGCAAAGAAACGTTTCAGGATCTCAGGTTTGAGCTGCCTGAAGCGTTGAATATCAACCAAGTCGATGCCGCTGGCGATTTTCACGGTTACCTAAAGGATATCATCACCCGGCCCGGCGCTGGCAATGACCAGATGATTAGGGTCAAGATACTTTTGCGATGCCATAAGGATTTGATCGGCGCTGATCGCGCTGACCAGGCCGGCGTAACGCTGATAATAATCCATGCCCAGCCCAAACCGCTCGATCGTGAGGATGGCGTTGGCCAGTCCGGCATTGGATTCCAGCGAGAGCGGCAGCCTGCCAATTAAGTTGGACTTGGAATCTTCCAGCTCTTGCGTTGTGACCGGCGAATCGACAAAACGCCCGATTTCCGTGCGCATCAGGTCAATCGTTTTTTCCAGGTTGGCCGGGTTGGTTCCGGCGGAGAACTCCCAGGCGCCGGTGTCCACCCAGGCGCTGACGCTGCTGGAGGCATAGTATGCCAGGCCGGAACGCGAGCGCACGCTTTCTCCAATCCTGCCCATCAATCCAAACTGGCCCAGGATGTTGTTTCCCAGGTATACCGGCAGGTAATCCCCCGATGTGCGCTTTGGCGCCAGAGTGCCCAGGATTAAATCCACCTGGCTTTTTTCTTCCATATATTGGTGTTTACGAATCAATCCTTGGGGTCTTGCCGGCAGTGTTGCATGGGCGGCGGTTTTTTTCGCGGGGTTTTTCCAATCAGCGAAATAGCGCTCCGCTAGGCTGAAAACCTGTTCTGATGATAGCGCGCCGACTGCCGATATGATCATGCCCTCAGGCGCGTAGTAATCCTGATGAAACTGCACCAAGTCTTCACGACGGATGGCCTGGATGGTGGCCGGATAACCATCTTGGGGAAAGCCGTAAGGATGGCCGGGAAAGAGATGCCGGTCGAACAACAAGGAAGCTGCTTCGGCCGAATCTTGATCGCGGATGGCCAGGCTGGCCAGCAGCTGCGCGCGCAGCCGCCGGAAATACTCCTGGGTGAACGCCGGCCGGCGCAGGCAATCGGCTGTCAGGTCGAAGAGGATTTCCAGGTCTTCAGCCAGGGCTTTGCCGCGGAATCCGGTATCGTTGCTGCCGCAGCTGAAGCTCAAGCTGGCGCCGCGGTTTTCCAGCTCTTCATGCAAGGATTGAAAACTCCTTTGTGTTGTTCCGCGGGATAACATGCTGGCGGTGAAATGCGCCAGTCCGGTTTTATCCTGCGGGTCAAGGGCGCTGCCGCAATCCAGCAGGCCGATCAGGTAAACCGAGGAAACGTTGGGATTGTTGTAGCATAAGACCGTGATCCCGTTGGGCAGCGTTTTACGGGCGATCGATTCCGGCCCCGGCAAGTTTTTCCAGTTTTTCGCTTTTGTTGGCATGCTATTTTCCATTATTCTTGGGCCGGTAGATACCGGTAAGGCGCCGATCGCTGCGCAGGTATTTGCGCGCGGTTTGCATCAGGCTTTCGGCATCAACTTTTTCCAGGTTGGGAATGAATTGGTCGAACCAGGTGTGGTCCGCGAACATGCTGGCATAACCCAGCCAGAATGCCTGGTTGGTGATGTTCTCGCAGCCATATGCGAAAAGCGCTTTGGCTTGTTTGATCGCGCGGGCGATTTCTTCTGCTTTCACTTCTTCGTTTTGCAGCCGCTCGATCTGCTCGTCAATAACCCGCAGTACCTCCTCGACTGGTTTATCGGGCGGCAGGATTGCCAGAATATCGTATAGATACGGGTCGATGGTGGCTTGCAGACCGCCGGAGATGCTGACGGCTTTGTCTTTTTCAACCAGCAGTTGATACAGGCGGCTGGTTTTATTGGAAATGCTGCCGCCGCCGAACATGGCCAGCGATGAGGGACCGGTCAGCAGGCTGTCCAATACCATCAGCGCAAAGAAATCCGGGTCGCTGGCCGCGGGCGAGCGGTAGCTGACTTGCAGGTAGATCGTGTCTCCCGGGCCCTCCTGTTCGATCAGTTTATTTTCCGGCAGGCCGCTTTCCGGCGCCGGAACGAATTTGCTGTTTTCCATAGCCGGGATGTCAGCGTATAGAACAGCGAGGCGCTCGATTACTTCGCGTGTGTCAAAATCGCCCGCCAGCGCGATCAGCGCGTTGTTGGGTGAATAGTGGTGTTTGTAATGGGCGTAAAGCTCATCCCGCGTGATCGCGCGCAGGTCCTGCATCTCGCCAATCACCTGGTTGCGGTAGGGATGGTCTTCAAAACCGGCCTGGTTCATGGCTTCGCCCAGGCGGAAAAGCGGTTCGTTCTCGTTGCCTTCGCGCTCCGAAATCACCACGGTTCTTTCCAGCTCGGTTTCCTGCGGATCGAACAGGCTGTTGACCATGCGGTCCGCTTCCAGATCCAGGGCGATATCCAGTTTATCGGATGGCAGCGTCTCAAAGTAAGTGGTCCAATCCAGGGAAGTCATGGCGTTCCAGAATCCGCCATCGCGCGAGATGGCCTGATCGAGGACATTGATCGGGTATTTGGGAGTACCCTTGAATTGCATGTGCTCCACCCAGTGTGAGATGCCGGTTTTCCCGCGCACTTCGTTGCGCGAACCCACCCGGTACCAGATCCACTGGCTGGCCAGGGGCACGCTGTGAATTTCCCTGGTCAAGATAACCAAGCCGTTATCCAGTGTATGTTTTTCTACAGAAGCATTCATGAAATAGCCTAATTCAGGTTTTTTTGGATCAGTTGAATTTAACCATTAAACCAACCGATCAGGAAAGCGGTTGTGTTAGAGATTAATTAATGACCGGCGGGTTTTTCGGTGTCAGCGGGTAAGGGTGTTGAGCCGTTGAATAGTGGGCTGCGCGAATAAGGCAGCATCATCAACATACCGAAAGCAATGAAGCCCTCCGCGATTTGGAATCCGCGCGCCTGCCATTCACCAAAATAAGGGATGAATTCGGGGTAAGGATGGCTGCCCAAACCGAAGATATCGGCGAAACCGGAAAACACGGCGATCATAAAACCTGTACTGATGAACCGCGCGCCCAATTGAGCGGCGATGCTGTGCTTGCGGCCGATCCAAAGTCCGCTGATGCTGATGTATCCGCCCACGCACATGATCGCCAGGCCGACCAGCATCACGGCGATCTGGATAAATCCCAATACGGGGCTGCGGTCCAACAGGAAAAGATCAGGCCTGACGCCGATTAGAAAAACCAAAAAACCGCCGACAGCGACGATCAATCCAAATTGAATGCGCTGGCGCGGCAGTTTCTGTTTTTTAATTTGCGTATGATCAGGCATCACGTTTCGATTGATCGATCAAAGCCCCGGCTGGATAGTCATTCTTGCTGACTGGTCCCGATTTGAAGAAACGTTAATGAAGCCAGGTTTACCTGATTAATTCTCGGTCGGTTCTTCACCGGCAGGTTCATCGCCGGCAGATTCTTCACCGGCTGGTTTTTCACCGGCAGGTTCTTCGGCGGCGGGTTCTTCGGCGGTTGGTTCTTCGCCGGACTCTTCATCGACCGGTTGTTCTTCTTTCACAACCGTGGGTTCGTCAACGGGTGGCTCGGCGGCTTGAGCTTTGGGGCTTTTCTTTTTTTCGACCTTGATATCGGTGCCTTCCAGCTCTTTTTCCAGCATTTTCATATCCATATCCGCGAACGCCAGCGATTCCACCCGGCGCAAGCTCAACCCGACCCGGTGCGATTCGGGTTCGATCTTGATGATACGCAAGGTGACATTGTCGCCTTCGTGCAGGATCTCTTTCGGATGGCCGATGTGCTCTTCAGAAAGTTCCGAAATGTGAATCAGGCCTTCGATGCCGTTGTCCATCATGGCAAATGCTCCGAACTTGGTCAGGCGGGTGATCTTGGCTTCCACTAACTGGCCGACTTTTAGGTTGTCGATTTGCGCTTGCCAGGGATCATCTTTCAGACGGCGGATGGAAAGGCCGATGTGGCGTTTATCTTCATCGATGCTGATGACCTGCACCTGTACTTCCTGCCCGACTTTCAACTCGTCGCCGGGATGGCGAACGTGTTCCCAGGAAATCTCGCTCAAGTGCACCAGTCCGTCTGCGCCGTTGATGTTCACGAATGCGCCGAAATCAGCCAGGGAGGTGACGCGCCCGGTGCGAACGTCGCCGACTTCCAGTTTTTCAATGACCTTGTCGCGGATGGAATCGCGGGTTTCGTGCGAGGCGGCGCGCTCGGAGAAGATCAGGCGCCTTCTTTCCTGGTCGACCTCGATGATCTGCAAGGGAATTTCCTGACCGATCATCTCGCCCAGGCCTTTTTCGGCTGATTCGCTGCTTAATTCCATGCGGCGGGAGTAGCTTAATTGTGAGGTGGGCACAAAGCCGGTCAATTTCTCGAAAGAAACCAGCAAACCGCCGCGGTTGAAGCCGATCACCTTGCCGGAGAAGGTTTCTTTTTCTTTCATAATGACGCCGGCTTTTTCCCAGCTTTCCGCTTCCAGGGCGCGGATATAAGAAAGGATCAAGTTGCCATTGTGATCCTCGGGAGTGATGACGTAAACGGGGATTTGCTGACCAACTTCCATGGATGCGAAA
>CAZDUN010000067.1:0-10626 GCA_964508615.1 uncultured Pelolinea sp.
AATTTTTATTTTTTTTTAAAAATTTATTGGCCTTTTTATACAAAATCACGTTTTAAAACCAATCGCAAAATGGCAATTAGGCAACTGCCACCGTCGTTCGGGCAGGGTACGGTGGCGAAAAACGCTCCTTGTATACTTGATTCATTTCAGCGAAGTTAATGATGCTGGTTAGATATACATTTACCTTTATGACATTATTCATGTCCAATCCAGCATCAGTCAATACAGCTTCAAGATTATTGAAAACTTGCTGAGTTTGTTCCCGAATTTCGCTAGTAATTAATTTCCCGGTTGAAGGATCGATGGGGGCTTGGCCTGAACAATACAACAAATTTCCAGTCCAAACAGCATGAGAATAAGGGCCAACCGCCTTGGGCGCATTCTGACTTGATACAGTTTTGCGAGCCATCATAACTCCTTTAACAAATCTTTAAAATCAATTATAAGGAATACCGCCTTTTTACAGATCAGAAATATTTATCTTGACAAATATCCTTTTTCCTTCTTCTTTGTAAAAAATAATTGTTCCTGTTGATTAATTGATTTTTATAATTTATCCAGCCTCCAGTTGAACGGCTGTACCGGAGACAATGATACCGCCTTCGAGTGGTACTTGAACAAGCAATTGACTGGGCCTTCCTATATCCTTGCCCTGATAAATAGTAAAACTGGTTGGGGCCTGAAGCAAGTTTGCCTTGCGCAAGTAACCACCCAAAGCAGCTGCTGCTGCGCCAGTGGCTGGATCTTCAACAACACCTCCCACAGGGAAAGGGTTGCGGGCATGAAATAGTTCATCATTTTCTCGCCAGATCAATTGTAAGGTAGTAAGATCTTCTGCCAACATGAGTTGTTTAAGACGTTCAAAATCATAATGTAAATCAGCTAAGCGGGCGGCTGTTTTAACCGCTAAAACCAGATGCCAGGCTCCGGCAAAAGCGCGTGCTGGAGGAATGCTCGGGTCCAGATCGCTGGCTTTCCAATGTAGGCAATCCAGCGCGCCTTCAACCAACGCGGTTGGAGCAGGCGCACTGCGCGGCTCAACCGAAGTTAAGGAAGCCTGGCGCTGGTCTTCTGCGCTTTGTACTCTGACCGGTACAATGCCTACGCGGGTGCTAAAGCGGTATTCGCCATCGCCATCCAATTCACCAAGCAATACACATGAGGCAATGGTAGCATGACCGCAAAAATCTATTTCCTTTTGCGGGCTGTAATAACGTATGGTGCGTTCAATACCATGTTGGGGAGAAATAAATGCAGTTTCCGAATAGCCTACCTGGGCGGCAATTTGCTGCATGATAGCCGCTGGTGGCAGGGTTAGTCCCACCCATACTCCAGCTGGGTTGCCACCTTTTGGCTCAGTGCTAAATGCAGAAAGGCGATATAAACTTCCGCCTGCAATAGATTGATGAGATGGATTTGACATATGTTTCTCTCCTGATTAATTATTGTGGCAATTATTCCCGCAGTGACGCGACCAGTCTTTTTGGGTGGGATAGGCAATCCAGAGCGTCCAGGATATTGTTGAAAACCAGGTCGGCATTCTTGATCGTTTTCACCGCTGCGCCTTCACTCTGAATGACTGCCATTCCAATGGCCGCTGCTTTAAGCATGAAGCAGTCATTGCTGCCATTGCCGATGGCGATCACATTTCGCGCGCCGGTCTTTTCCACATAAGCTCTTTTTTCCCGGCTGTGGTCTTCACTTTCGAGTATGCGGAGTATGACCGGCAGGTTTTTCATCTCTTGAGCGGCACTGCCGTGCGTGTCCGATGTGAGCACATGAATTTCCAATGTTCCTGACAACTCCACCAGTTTTTCTTTGACCCCCGGCAAAGGCAGGCCATCCAACGCCAGGGTGCCGTTGTAATCCAGGATGAGAAACTTAATTTCAAATTCATTTTTGCCGGGAATATTGATTTTGATCATTTTTCTGTGATGTTTCCCTATTTCAGCATCTTCATCAACTCGTCGTATTCCTCGTCCGCCATCTTGAACCAGTTCTCCGGCTGCGGGAAGCTGCGCTCGCTCACCTCGCGCACGTAACTCTCCAGCCCGGCGCTAATGGCCGCTCCGGCGTCGGCGAAAACCTTGGCCATGCGCGGCTTGAAGTTGGGATACAGTCCGAAAGCGTCGTGGTAGATCAGCAGCTGTCCGTGCGCGTCCGGACCGGAACCCAGCGACATGACCAGGCAATCGCGCGCGCGCTCGGTGATGAGTTTGCACACGCGGTCCGGCACCATTTCCAGCAGGATCAAGAACGTTCCGGCTTCTTCCAGTATTTTTGCGTCGTCGATGATGCGCCTGGCAGCCGCGGCGGTCTTGCCCTGCAGGCGAAAGCCGCCCAGCGCGCTGACGCTTTGCGGGGTTAGCCCCAGGTGCCCCACCACCGGGATGCCAGCCGCCACGATGGCGCGGATGCGCTCCGCCATGGACTCGCCGCCCTCCAGCTTGACGCAGTCGCAGCCCGCTTCGGCCATGAAGCGCCCGGCGTTGCGCACGGCAGTCTCGTTGGATGGCTGATAGCTCATGTAGGGCATATCGCCTACGATGAAAGTATTGGGCGCGCCGCGCCGCACCGCCTGGCTGTGGCGGATCATATCGTCCATCGTGACCGGCAGGGTGCTGTCGTAGCCCAGCACCGTCATGCCCAGGCTGTCGCCCACTAGGATCATATCCACCCCGGCCTGCTCCTGGAAAAAGGCGGTGGGGTAATCGTAGCAGGTCAGCCAGGTGATCGGCTTGCCTTCGGCGGCTTTCTTGAACAAACCCGGCAGGGTCAGTTTCTTGCGTTCTTCGCTCATTGCGCCTCCAAAGCATATTTCTGTTTGAATATCTATATCATATACCCACTTTTTACACCGCCATCAATTCGTGAATGCTTGCTCTAAGCTTGATAAGCCCCGGCAATCCAGATAAAAATATTCCCCACTAAGTCAAATGCTTATTATACAATCGCAGATTTTTCCGGCAAAATCATTAACTGGTTAATTCATTGTGGCGTTAGCGGTATGAATACCTCCGTGTTTTGGCCATTTTGCACAACGATCGATGCGTTGATTGCCGTCTTGAAATCCTGCGCGGAAGTCACAATGACATATTCACGGGCAGCTGCTTTGATCATGAATTCGCCCTTTTCATCTGAAAATATTGTTTTTCCGATCAACTTGGGCTCGGTTGAATAGATCCATATCCTGGCGTTCTTCACCGGATTATTGGACGCATCGACCACCCTGCCGGAGATGCTGCCGCCAGGAAATCCAGCGATCCGCACGATCCCGTTCAATGCCCGATCGCAAACGTACAAATCACCTTCGAGATCGAAAACCAGGTCAACAGCATCCCTGAAACCGTGCGCAATTTCGTTGACCACGCCGGTGCTTGAGATGCGGATGATGCGGTCGGATATGGCCGCGTACATATTCTGGTCCGGCCCCAAGGCCAGCGAGCGCAGGCCGGATCCTTTATAAATGGACTTAACATCACCTTCAGGATTGATGCGTATGATTTGGTTACCAAGAGGTGGGACTGCCCAAAATTCGTCCCATAATAAATCGGGGGATGCGGTGATCATGTAAAGATTCCCGGATTCATCCTGTTCAATAGCAGTTGGGAAATCCAAATTGTCAAACACGATCGTTTTTTCCTTTGTGGCTGCGTTGATTTTTGATATTTGACCTTCAGTTGGTTCAGCAACCAGCAAGTCGCCATCCGTCAGCATGATCAATCCTGCTGGTTTGACCGCATCCGCATATTCCGTGATCGAATCTTCGACCGGCATCGTCAGGATTTGATCAGGAAATCCCGGCGCGGCTTCGCTTACGTAAAGCGTTCCATCCTGCTCAAAGGCGATATTCGCGTTGGGCGGGCCGAAGGAAATAAAATCTGCCAGCCAATTGACATTTCCATAGGTATCGATCAACGATAAATTTCCACCCTCGTCATTTCCAACAATCATTTCTCCGCAAGGGGAGAATTCAATAGCGGTTGGCGTCACAATCCCGCTGCCTTGGACGATCTCGCGCGTTTTTCCCTCGCTGGATACCGCCACCAAAGCGCCAATGCGGAGCTGGCTGCCAATGATCTCACCGGTTTGAGGGACCCACTCAATTCCTGAAAGCCCATTGCGGGGCACATCAGCCCAAATTGTGATGCGGCCCTGAGCATCCATTTTGTAGATCCTGCCGGCATTGCAGCGCCCGCAGGTTGAAATGTAGAGGTTATTCGCGTCGTCAAACGCCAGCCCGCCCGCGGAGACGTATTCCATCCCTCCCGCCGGAAAATCGACCTGGTTGATCCACGAGAATTGAAAATCAGGCAGTGAAATTTCATATATATCCCCGATGGGGCTGACGCCTGTCAGGTTGCCCTTCGCATTTATACGGAGCGCGGGGAGATTCGGAATGTTCTCTTTGACAAGTTGAATTTCACTTTGGGACGTGACATGGTACAAATTGGATTGATCTTCACAGCGGTTCAAGGCAATATAAAATTCACCAGCCTCTCCTAATGAAAACCCGCTATCACATGCCGTAGAGATTTCTGTTGATTCAATCAATGTGTGCACTTTCCCGCTCGGTTCAATCTGCACAATGGTTCCGGTAGAAAATTCATAGAGATAAATAATCCCGGAATCATCGACATCCCCGTAAAGACCCGATACGTCCTCCACGAATAAAGAAATTGAACCTTCACTCGTGACTTTATAAAGTTTATTACTGCCGTTGGCTTGCACCAGGATCTCACCGCTTGGCGTGATCAAGACCTCGTGCGGCATGTTCAATGCGGATGGTGGAATGAACCACTCTGCTGTAAATGTGTTGTCCCTTAATTCAATCGGGTTTTCCACCTGCGTGATCTCTCTTGTTGCAGGTTCGGCTTCAATATTGCAAATGTTGGAAATGCTGACATTTGTGATTGGAGTAACCGGAGGGGGTTCGGCAGCGGTTGGTGTTGAAACATCCATCGCAGCGCTGGAAGTCGCTGCGCCCGGCTGAGTAGCTTCAATGTTTTGCTCATTACCTCTCTCGCAAGCAGATAAAAATAAAGCAATGCTGAAAAATAGTGCCGAAAAAAGGCGTTTCATTTTTCCCTCCATAGTAAAAAGGTTTAATGAATACTTATTTTTTTGCAGCGGATTGGAATGAAAAACAGGATAGAAACCGAATTCTTTGCTAAACAGACATGATCTATTCATCATTATAGCAAAAATCGAGCCCTTACTTTCAAAGATCGGAGACAGCCATACAATCCTGTCAGAATAGATATTTTGTAATAAGCAAAAATGAACAGTAAATGCTTGTACCGGGATCATTCACGCGAAAATGCTCCGCGTGATATGTTTTATTGAAAGTATCCAGCGAGCCTTTCCAAACCCTCTGGAAATCTCTCCCTCCCAAACCCCACCCGCACGTGGCTGTCGTCGTAATCATAAACGGTTGAGGGCAGCAGCATGATGCCGGCCTCGCTCACCAGCCGCTGGCATAAAACCAGCGCCCCCTCCTTGCCCTTGTAGCGCGGGAAGGCGATCGTGCCCGCGCGCGGACGCGTCCACGCGAACAGATCTGCATGCGCCGCGAAGAAATCGTCCAACAAGGCCAGGTTGCGGCGGATGCGCTCCAGGTGCCGCTGAATGATGGCCTCGCGGCTGCGCAGCGCGATGATGACGAGCACCTCGCCGGGCGCGCTGCCGCAGATGGTGGTGTAGTCCTTCCAGGCCGCCAGGCGGGCGTACAGTTCGCGCTCGCGTGTGGCCAGCCAGCCCAGGCGCGCCCCGGCCATGCCAAAGGTCTTGGACATGCCGAACAGGCTCACGGCTTTTTCGTATTCCTCGCATGCCGGGGGCAGCCTTTCAGCCGCGTCCATTTCCAGCAGGCGGTACATCTCATCCGAAAACACGTACAGGTCATGCCGCCGGGCGAAAGCCAGCACGCGCCGGTAATCCTCCAGCGACGGCAGGCAGCCGGTGGGGTTGTGCGGGAAGTTGAACACCAGCAGGCGCGTGTTGGGCCGCAGAGCCTCATCCAGAAAATCGGGGTTGAAACGCCAGCCGTGCTCCTCCTCCGGCAGCCAGCGCGTCACCTGGCAGCCGCTGCTTTCCGCCACCTGGTAAAGCGATTGATAACCGGGGAAGGTGCAGATGACGTGATCGCCTTTGCGTAATATGCTCTGCATGGCAATGAAGATGCCCTCTTCCGGCACGATTGTCAGCACTTCCTCCGCCCTGATGCCGCGGTACAACCCGGCGATCTCTTCGCGCAGCAGCGGATGGCCCAGCGATTCGGTGTAACCCAAGGCCAGATTATCCCACAGGCCGCGGCATTGCGCGTCCGCCATGTCCAGCAGTTCGCGCATGGGCAGGCCGTCGCAGTCCGAGCTGGAAAGCAGGTAAGGCGCGCTGAACTCGTACTGCGCGAAATAGCGTTCCAGTTTGAAAGGTTGTATTTCCATCAGCGCTCCATTTTGAACGATCTCTCAATCAGTATCCCCCAATTTTATCAGGCGAAGCGGTGGCTGCCCGAATTTCAGCTTTTCACTAGTTGATGATTACTGATTGCTCAAACCGCATGCGTAACGGGTTTGCGCGGTTGAGACGATCTCGCTGATCAGGTCAGTGAAAGCCAGGCCGGCCTGGCGCGCCATGATGGCGAATGAACTGCTGTTCGGCATCAGGTTGGGCAGCGCGTTGACCTCCAGGATGTACGGCCGGCCCTGGCGATCCAGACGGAAGTCAATCCGCGCGTAATCCCGGCAGCCCAGCGCCTTGAACGCCCGGCGCGCCATGTCTTCTATTTCCTTCCGCTTGCGTGGATAAAGATTGGCTGGGCAGCACAGTTCTTCATCCTGGTATTTAATCATCTTCAGCTTGTAGCTGCGGAAAGGCAGTATGCTGCTTTGGTCGTGCTTGTATTCCATAATCGGGAGAATACGCAAACGCCGATTCCCCAAAACGCCCACGGTGAATTCTCGCCCAGGCAAGTATTCTTCCAGCAGCACTGGCTGCCCGTATTGGTCAGCCAGGCGAGGCAGCCGCTCCGCCAGCGTTTGCCGGTCATTGACC
Organism: uncultured Pelolinea sp.; assembly: GCA_964508615.1. Classification (GTDB taxonomy): domain Bacteria; phylum Chloroflexota; class Anaerolineae; order Anaerolineales; family Anaerolineaceae; genus Pelolinea. The sequence goes on from CAZDUN010000067.1 coordinate 7,057, forward strand.
AGGCTGTCGCGCGTGATACCGAAGCTGCAGCCGCCTTTCACCGGCTTGATGAAAATCGGAAAATCAAAGCGGTGGGGCGGCATTTCATCCAGGCTGCGCAGCACGACCGCTTTTGGCGTGCGGATATCCGCATGCAGAAACATCTGCTTGGCACGGTTTTTGTCATAAGCGTTCATGCATGCCAGGCCGCCCGATCCGGTGAAAGGTATACCCAATTCTTTGAGAATGCGCGGGGCAAAAGCGTAATCCTTCGAACCGCGCGGCTGGCTGGAGCAATTGAACGCGAAATCCGGTTTCAATTCAACCAACCTGGCCTGCAGGTTTTCATCCGCACAAACCAGGTCAACCCGATGTCCGTTTTTCTCCAGGGCATGCTGGATGGCCTGGTTGACATCTACGTGATAGGAGTTGATTTCTTGGAATCCCGTGCTGATTAGTTTTGGATCTTCCGGGTCGTAAACGATAACAAAACGCATATTCTTACTGGTTATTATAGCACGCCAGTTTTTTTTCCCATCTCTCTTGTCCGCAGCTTTTCCGGCTGCGCGCAGGATTGGGTATTGATTTGCCATTCCTGAACCAAATTCATCCCGGCAATGTACAGGTAACCGGCGGCGTAAATCAGCAGCCAGAAGACCCCGCCCAACCCCAAGCTCGGCAGCAGCAGGTAAACGCTCAACAGCGCGTACAGCGCCAGCAGAATCTCACCCATCACCATCGGGCTGACCTTCACCTGGTAGCTGCGATCGATCATCTTGCGGGCGTAACCCATCGTGTTCAGCTTGGGCGTGCGCGTGAACGTGCCGGTTTTCTTGCTGAAAAGCCCATCCAGCAATGCTACGCTGGAGTTAAGCGACATACCAAAACCGATCAGCACCACCAGGCAGATCAGGCGGGTCTTTCCCAAAAAACCGCGGCAGGTTTCAGTGCGCGCCACGGCGTACAGGAAAGGCGGCCCGAAGGATGCCAACAAAGTCAGTGGAAAGATCCTGAACACCTGTGGGGCAAACAACCCCACCGGCAAAAAGCACAACAAGATCACCACCATTAATAACTGGCCGGAGTAAGCCGTCAGGTGCAGCATGCCCATGAACTTGGCCGAGGCGGGCAGGCTCGAAGCCAATAAGGCCGGAATCAGTTTGCGCGCGGTCTGGATGCCGCCTTTGGCCCAACGGTATTGCTGCTGCTTGAAAGCCGCCACCTCGCTGGGCAGCTCGGCCGGAACCACCAGGTCATCCACGAACTTGACGCGCCAGCCGCGCATCTGCGCTCGATAACTCAGGTCCAAATCCTCGGTCAGGGTATCGGCCTGCCAACCGCCCGCATCCGCAATGCAGGCTCGCCGCCACATGCCGGCTGAACCGTTGAAGCCCATGATCAGGTGTCTGGCGCTGCGCGCGGTCTGCTCCACCATGAAGTGCCCGTCCAGCGCCAGCGCCACGGCGCGCGTGAAAGCAGAGTGGCTGGCATTCAAGTGCCCCCAGCGCGACTGAACGCAGCCGATGTGCGGGTCGTTGAAATGCGGGAGTATACGCTTCAGCCAGTTGCGCGGCGGGATGAAATCAGCGTCAAAGATGGCGATGAATTCGCCGCTTGCGCTTTGCATGGCGTGTTCCAGTGCGCCGGCTTTGAAACCCGCACGGCTGCCGCGGTGGAGGTAGTGCATGTCATAACCAGCATGACGATAGTTCTCCACCAGTTTTTCGGTCATGTCGCGCGTATCGTCGCTGGAATCATCCAGCACCTGGATCTGCAGCAGCTCAACCGGGTAATCCAGTTCCGTGACTGCCTGTAGCAAGCGCCCAACCACATATTTTTCATTGTAGATTGGCAGCTGTATGGTCACACGCGGCAGCTTCTTCATCTGCCTTTCTGGTGGATTTTCTGGTGCTTGCAGCAATTTTTGGTCTTTCCGACTGGCCAGGTATAAACCGGCCAATGCCAGGCTGTTATATCCATAGAAAGCGATCCAGAACGTGCAGAATACGTACGTTGCGATGAAGATATCAATTATGTTCAGGTTCATTGCCAATAATTTCTTTATCTGTTAAAACCAATCACCGCCATGCACTTCAGGCGGCGAAAGATTCGCGGTGGAGCGAGGGAGGATTATACCCAACTTTCTATTTTATGTATAATCGAATTAACCAAAAAATTAAAATCTCATGCAAAACAGGAAAAACCTGCAAATCTCGCTGATCATTTTCGCTGCCTTCATCCTGTGTTTGCTTTTGTATCTGTACCTCAGAGGCCACATCCAGACAATCTAATGACCATTCCCATTTTCTAAGAATAACATCCATGCGCAATTTTTAATTCTCCAGCATCTTGTACAATACAGATATGCCAACCGCGATCTGGTGGATCCGCCGTGACCTGCGTTTGAACGATAATCCTGCCCTGGCTGCTGCGCTGGAACGGGCAAACGCCGTCATCCCACTCTTCATCCTTGATCCTCATTTTCCTGCCGTTTCCTCTCCCAAACGTCATGCTTACCTGATGAATTGCCTATGCGCACTGGATAGCGACCTGCGGAAATGTGGTTCTTCGCTGGTTTTGAGATGCGGCGATCCACAAACCGAATTGGCGCGCTTGTTCTCTGAATCCGGCGCGGGATGCATCCTGGCTGAAGCGGATATTAGCCCATACGCGCTCCGTCGCGACCGCTCGGTCGCGTCCGCGCTGCCGCTCACGCTTGTCAATGGCTTGACCATCCAACCGCCCGGCGCGGTTAGCAAATCTGACGGATCACCCTACGTCATTTTTTCACCCTTCAGCCGCGCCTGGGGAGCTTTGCCGCTGCCTGGCCGTTCTTTGCCTGCTCCCCCACGCTTACCACCCCATTTGCCAATGCAAACCGAACCGTTTCCAAAAAACAACCCAATAGCAGGCTTTCCTGCAGATGAAACCGGCGCACGTGCGCAATTGGTAGAGTTCCTGAGAGAACGCATTGGCGAATATGGCAGCCAGCGCGACCGCCTGGATCTGGAGGGCACCTCGCGTCTTTCTCCCTGCTTGCGTTTCGGCTTGTTATCAGCGCGAGATGCCTATGCGCAAGCCGCTGATTTACTTCGTGAAACAACTGACCATTCAGATGTTTCCATCTGGCTGAACGAACTGATCTGGCGTGAATTTTATTACAGCATCATGACCATTTTCCCGCGCGTGCTGCGTGGGAGTTTCCGTGAAAACTTGAGTCAAATCCCCTGGCGCGACCATCCCGCCGAGATCAAAGCCTGGCAGGATGGATTGACCGGTTATCCGGTGGTGGATGCCGGCATGCGTCAGCTGGCTCAGACCGGTTGGATGCACAACCGTGCGCGCATGATCACGGCTGCTTTTCTTACGAAGGATTTACTGGTCAACTGGCAAATTGGGGAAGCCTGGTTCATGCGTAACCTGATCGATGGGGATCCGGCCAGCAACAATGGCGGTTGGCAGTGGAGCGCGGGCACCGGTACCGATGCCGCCCCGTATTTTCGCGTTTTCAATCCCGTGCTGCAAGGCCGCAAGTTCGATCCGCACGGTGCTTACATCCGCGCCTGGCTGCCGGAACTGGCCAATGTCACA
>CAZDUN010000068.1:0-5110 GCA_964508615.1 uncultured Pelolinea sp.
CATGAAAGAAGGTGTGGCCTCCACGCTGAAGTTTGCCCAGTCCAAAGGCGTGCAGGTTCAAAAAGGCAGCCTGGTCGATCCCGAACTGGAACGGCACTATATGGAGCAGATGGGGCGCACGCCGGAGAAATATAAGGAAGAAACCGCCGGGCTGGAGGACGTGCTGATCACCTATAAAGGCATGCAGGTATGGGCTTCCGCCGGGCACTACCAGTTCGTCTGCAAAAAATCGGCCATCCTGGAAGCGCTGCCCAAAACCTGGTCGAGCAATCTAATGGGCCAGATGCGCGACCTGGACGTGGCCATCGACAAATTGGGCCTGCTGCGCTTGTGCACCCATCCGCCGGTATTGCGGCTGTTGGGCAACCAGATCGATGCGGCAGCCGCCAAAATCATCGCGCAATACGGCGTCGATGTACAGGCAGCCAGTTCTAAACAGCCAAAAGAGGCAAAAGGCTGGAAAGCCAGGCTCTATCGCCTGCCAATCGTTCGAAAATTGGCCTATGCCATTTATGAGAGAATGTTCAGGATCATCCATGCCTGATCGGGAAATCAACAGGATGGGAGAAAGGCAATCATGAAATTTCTGATTGCTGGTTTAGGCTCCATCGGCCGCCGCCACCTGCGCAACCTGGCTGCCCTGGGCGAGGGGGATATCGTGCTGTACCGCACGCGCGAGGGCACGCTGGCGGATGAAGAACTGAAGGTTTACCCGCTGGAAACCAACCTGGCGGCTGCGTTGGCGCGTAAACCGGATGCGGTGATCGTCTCCAACCCCACCGCCTTGCACATGGAAGTCGCCGTTCCGGCTGCCCAGGCCGGCTGCGCGTTGTTCCTGGAAAAACCCATCGCCGCTGACCCGCAGGAGCTTCCCGCTTTGGAGGCTGCCCTGCAGGCGAACCACAAGCGCGTTTTCGTGGCTTACCAATTCCGCTTCAATCCGGGGCTGCGGAAATTAAAGGAATTGATCGATGCCGGTATCATCGGCCGGCCGCTGAGCTTTCACTGCCAGTGGGGCGAGTATCTGCCAGACTGGCACCCCTGGGAGGACTACCGCCAGGGCTATGCCGCCCGCCGCGAACTGGGCGGGGGGGTGGTGCTGACCCTGTGCCACCCACTGGATTACCTGCGCTGGTTGTTTGGGGACGTACGGGAAGTATTCGCTTTCACCGGTAAACTCAGCGACCTGGAGGTGGACGTGGAAGACACCGCGCAAGCCTTGCTGCAATTCGGGGGCGGGGTCAGCGGCAGCTTGCAGTTGGATTACTTCCGCCGGCCCAAACGGCACGACCTGGAAGTCAGCGGCACTGCCGGCACGCTATATTGGGATTACGACAGCGGCGGCGTGTGGTTGAACCGCGGCGCGCAGGGCGAGCAGGCCATGCCGGCGCCCGCCGGATTCGAGCGCAACCAAATGTACGTAGACGAAATGCGCCATTTCATTCAAGTGGCCAAAGGCGAAGCCGAGCCGCTGTGCAGTTACGCGGATGGCAAAGCCGCGCTGGAACTGGCCTGGGGCATCTTGCGCTCCGGCCGCTACCGCCAGCGGGTGATTTTTCATTAAAATAGAGGAAAAAGGATTCGCATGGCTGATCGAAAAGAAGTTCTGGCGCTCATCCCGGCGCGCGGCAATTCTAAATCCATCCCGCGCAAGAATGTGCGCGCGTTGGGCGGCTACCCGCTGATCGCTTACAGCATCGCGGCGGGTTTGCAAGCTGGGCGCGTAACGCGCACCATCGTCTCGACGGATGATGAAGAAATCGCCGCCATCGCGCGCGAATACGGCGCTGAAACGCCATTTTTACGGCCCGAAGAATTCTCGCGCGATGACACCCTGGATTTGCCGGTTTTCCAGCATGCCCTGAAGTGGCTGGCCGAAAACGAGAATTACCAGCCTGAAATGGTGCTGCAACTGCGCCCAACCTCGCCCTTCCGACCGCCTGAACTGCTCGATCAGGCGGTCAGCCTGCTTTTGGAGCACCCCCAGGCCGATTCGGTGCGCGGAGTGGTGCCTTCCGGGCAGAATCCTTACAAAATGTGGCGGGTGGGCACGGACGGGTTCATGCGTCCGCTGTTGGCTGTGAATGGCGTCGATGAACCCTACAACGCTCCGCGCCAGGGGCTGCCGGATACCTACTGGCAGACCGGCCACATCGATGCCATCCGTCCGGGCACCATCCTGGAAAAACATTCCATGAGCGGCGATGCCATCCTGCCGCTTTTCATCGACCCGGCTTACACGGTGGATATCGATACTCTGCTGGATTGGCAGCGCGCCGAGGACACCATCTATACCGGACGCCTGGAAATCGTCTCACCCGGCCCCCGTCGCCGTCCATTCCCCACCCATGTACGGCTGCTGCTGCTGGATTTCGACGGTGTGATGACCGACGACCGCGTGTGGGTTGACCAAGACGGGCGCGAAATGGTGGCCGCCAACCGCGCAGACGGTTTGGGCCTGGAGCGATTGCGTGCCCTGACCGATACCCAGGTGATGGTAATATCAAAAGAAACCAACCCGGTGGTGGAGGCGCGCTGCCGCAAGTTGCAGATCACCCATATTCAAAACGTGCAGGATAAAACCGAAGCGCTCAAAGCGATCCTGAAAGAAAAAAATATACCCGCGCAAGAAGTGCTATATGTCGGCAACGACCTGAATGACCTGGCTTGCTTCCCGCTGGTGGGATACGCCGCCGCGCCAGCTGACGCGCAGGAAAGCGTCAGGCTGCGGGCGGACCGCGTGCTGCAGAAACCCGGCGGGGGCGGCGCGGTGCGCGAGATCTGTGAATTGATCATCCGCGAGAGCGGCGCTGACATGCCAAATCTCACTGAATAAAATCCTTGCCAGGCGTTATAATGGCTTTCCTTGTAAATAAAAAAAAACCATCCAAAGCATCCATTGGAGTAAGAAATGATCGATATCGATTTTTACATGAAAGTTTATGACCTGAAATACCAGGTCATGCGCGGACAGAAATTCGAACGCGAAACCTTGCTGCAAAAACTGGAAGAATATCGCAGCCCGCAGCCAGTGGTTTACAACATCGAAACCACCAATGCCTGCAACATGCGCTGCGAGATGTGCCCGCGCACAACCATGATGACCCGCCCGATCGAAACCATGCAAAAAGAAACTTTTGAGAAGGTCATCGCCCAGCTGCGTCCCTGGACGGAAAGCGAATGGAGCGCCTGGGAAAAATTTGTACAGGAGAAATACGAGATCGCGCCGAATGACGTCAGCGAGAACCACTTTTTCTTGTATGTCATCCCCAAGGTGATCGTGCTGCACGGCTACGGCGACCCGCTGCTGGACAAGAACATCCCGGATTACGTGGCCATGATGACCAAGCGCGGATTGAAGAGCTACTTCAGCTGCAACCCGGCCAACATCAACTTGGAACGCACGGCCGAAACCTTCGAGAACGGGCTGGATTACATCAAGTATTCGGTCGAAAGTGTGGATGACCTGCGCCACAAAGAAGTACGCGGCCAGCAATCCAATTTCACTGAGAGCTACCAGAAGATCCTCAAACTGCTGGACCTCAAAGCGCAGCGCAACCTGAAAACAACCATCGTGATCACCATGATCAACCTCAATAAAACCTGGCAGCAAGAGGAGTTCGAAAAGATCAAGGAAGCTTTCAAGGGCATGGACGTGTATGTGTACCTGAAGAGCCAGGACCAGATGTGGTACGAGGATAACCGTCAAACCACCCAGTCCATCCATTGGCTGGAGTTCTGCCAGTTCCCCTGGTCGTCCATGACCATCAAATCAAATGGAGAATCGGTGGAATGCGTGGAGGACTTCAATAACGAGATCATCCTGGGCGACGCCAAAACGCAATCGCTGTACGATATCTGGAATGGCGAAAAATACAAACGCTTCCGCCTGGACCATTTTGACCTGACTCCCGGTTTGAAATGCACCGAACAGTGCGATATGAAACTGATCGGCAGTTTTCTGGCATCCTGAGAAATTTATTCTTTATATTTTGTGAATCGAGGAGCAAAGCATGGCACGTGAAGTGAAAATCGGCAGCCGCATGATCGGCGACGGGCAACCTGCCTACATCATCGCGGAGATCGGCATCAACCACAACGGCGACCTGGATACCGCCAAGGATATGATCCTGAGCGCCAAGGAAACCGGCGCGGACGCCGTCAAGCTGCAGAAACGCACCCCGGAGTTATGCGTTCCGAAAGAGCAGCGCGATATCATGCGCGAAACGCCCTGGGGCTACATTTCTTATATGGAATATCGCGAACGCGTGGAATTTGGCCAGAAGGAGTACCAGGAGATCGACCGCTACTGCAAGGATCTTGGCATCGACTGGTTCGTTTCGGTCTGGGACGAGGGCTCGGTGGATTTCATGGAACAGTTCGACCCGATCTGCTACAAGATCCCTTCGGCGTCTTTGACCGATCATGCCCTGCTGCGCAAGATCCGCGCCACCGGTCGGCCGATGATCCTTTCCACCGGCATGTCCACCGGCGGCCAGATCAAGGACGCGGTGGCGGCCATTGGCACGGATGACCTGATCATCACGCACGCCACCAGCACCTATCCTTGCGACCCGGCTGAATTAAACCTGCGCATGATCCCCACGCTTAAAGAACAATATCCCTGCCCGATCGGTTATTCCGGCCACGAGGTGGGGCTGATCACCTCCGTGGTGGCGGTATCGCTGGGCGCCTGCCTGGTGGAACGCCATTTCACGCTGGACCGCTCGATGTGGGGCGGCGACCAGGCTGCTTCGGTGGAGCCGGGCGGCTTCCGCTTGTTGGTCAAATACATCCGCGTGACCGAGTTGGCGTTGGGCGACGGCGTGAAACGCGTCTATGAGAGCGAACAATCTTCGATGAAGAAGCTGCGCCGCTATCTGTAATTCAGAGGATATGGACGTTTTTCGAAAAGCGCTCGGGCGCCTGAAACGCGAGAGCAACCTGCAGTTGAATCACCGCCGCGTGAAAAAACTGACGCGCGAATTGGCTGATGTTTCGCCAGTCTCCAGCCGGCCGGTGGTTTTTTTTAACGCCTCCACACGCCTGTCCGGGTTGAGCCAGAACGCCGGTTTTTCACTGGTCAGCAGCCTGGCGCTGCGCCGCGCCG